>JBBQFW010000349.1:0-4026 GCA_038322445.1 Gemmatimonadales bacterium | reverse complement strand
GGACGGGCGCCGCTGCGCTGCGGCGCGGGCATCATGTTCGTGAAGATGCGCGCGCCAGTGACGACATCCGACCGCTCCGGGTGCGCGAGCGGCACCTTGATGACGTCGAGGCGGAACATCGAGTTCTTCTCGTCGGCGGGGTCCGTGCCATTGTTGCACCCCGCGAGCTCCGCCTCGGGACGCGCCTGCTGGCTACCCGACACGTAGAGGTAGATGACGCCCTTGTCCGTCGGGCTCGGGATGACCGTGTGGGTGTGCGAGCCCTTGCAGGTCTGCACGTTCTTCACGAGCCTCGGCATCGTGGGATTGCTCACGTCGTAGATGCGCACGCCTGCCATGTGCTCCGACGGATTCGTCACGCCGCCCTTGCCGCAATCGTTGCGATTGCCGTTTCCTTCCGCCGAGATGAAGAGCAGGTTGCCGTAGATCGATGGGTCGCCCTGCGACGTGATGCACGGGACCACCGCGACCTTCACCGGCCGTCCGGGTGCGCTGACGTCCCAGATGGAGAAGCCCGCGAAGTTGCCCTGGTAGACGTACTTGCCCTTGAACGCCAGATCGGAGTTCACGAAGGTGAGCCCGCGCACCGTGTCGAACTCGGCAGGCTTCGGCGTGAACGACACGAGGCGCATGCCGCTCTGCGCCGTCGCGGCGTCGAGCATGCCGGGCTTCAGTCCGTTGCGTGCGTCGGGCGCATTCGGGTACGTCTGCGCCCCAACGGACGCCGCCGCGACCGCGAAGGCGGATGCGACGGCGAGACTACGGGTCCAACGAGCATTGCGCATCAGGACGCTCTCCACGGTGTTCAAAGGTTGGCCAACATTTGCTGCATGAGTCCGATCTCGGCGGTCTGCACAGTCACCACATCGTTGGCGAAGACGGAGACGTCCACGTCCTGCGCCGCCATAGGCGTGGCGAGGAGGTCCTCCACCATCTTGAGGGCGCCATTGTGGTGCTGGATCATCAGGTTGAGGAACGTCTCGTCGAAGGCGGTGCCTTTCGCGGCGTCGAGCTGCGCCAGCTGCGCGAGCGTGAGCATGCCGGGCATCGACATCGTGCGCCAGGAGCCCGTGTCGGGCGCGGTCTGCCGGTTGGCGACGAGCCAATCCTGCATGAGGCGGATTTCGGCCGCCTGCGACTGGTCGATCTTGTTTGCGAACTTCAGCACGCGCGGACTCGCGTTGCGGCCGGCCGCCATGCGCGACATGAAGATGGCCTGCGCATGATGGGCAATCATGCCCTGCATGAAGCGGACGTCGGCCTCGGTGTAGAGCGCGCCCTTCGGGATGACGATAGGTGCCGACATGCCACTCATGTCGTGCATGCCTGCCATGTCGTGCATACCGGTCGTGGTATCTGGCCGCGCACCAGCGGGCTGCTGTGCGGCGGTAGTGGTCGTCGCCGCGAACAGCAGGGCGAGGCCGACGCCGAGTGGAGAGCGTGCGTTCATGATCATGGAAGATCCGTGAAGAGGGACAGCGGAGCGCTCACGCCCATTTCGTCATACCCTCCCCAGCGGGAATCCATTCGATCACGAAACACGGATTCCCGCGTTTGCGGGACTGAAGAACGCATGGGCGGACACTAGTCTGGTGTTCATCCTGAAACAGTGGATGTGGCAAAGGCGGTCCTGAATGTGTCCGTCATCCCCGCGAAAGCCGGGATCCGTCGGTGGGCTTGGTTCAACATGGATTCCCGCGTTCGCGGGAATGACGAATGTCAGGGCGGATTCCCACGTCTGCTGGAATGGCCACTTCAGATGGAACCAGTTGGAACCAGTCTAACGCGCCACGTTCGCGGAATGCTGGGTCTGAACTAGACCGCTGGCGCGACAAAGCGTCTCGACTGGCGCTCGTAGGCGTGGGCGAGCGCGAGGAGGCGGGCGTCGCTCCCGGGAAGCCCCACGAACGAGATATTTCCCGCGGGCATGCCATCGGCACCCATGCCAGTCGGCACCGACACCTCGGGAATGCCGAGCCAGTTGCCATAGCCGAGTGCGGTGCGGACATCGGGCCATGGATCGACGGCGCGCGGCGCCGGGAAGGGCATCGTGGGATAGACCATCGCGTCGAGCCGCTGCGTGCGAAACGTATCCGCGAGCTGCGCGATCACCGTGTCGCGCGACCGGGCGAACGACAGGCCAGTCGGATCGCGCTCGTAGGGCTGGTCGATGAGCAGCGCCATCTCGCTCCATTCCTTCGGCAGCACGTCGTAGTAGGCACGATACGCAGCGAGACCGCGTTCGACGTTGCGCCGCGCGTCGCCACCCTGGTTGACGAAGTAGCGGAGCAGCGCATTCGCCGTCGCCGCCGGCGAGTTGGCATTCGGGGCGACGTCCCCGCGCGCAGTGGCCGCGTCCGCGAAGAGCGCGCGCACATTGGCGCGCGTCACAGCTGGCGCGCTCGACTCAACAGTCGCACCCGCCGACCGGAGGTCGCCGATCGCGCGATCGAACACCGCGAGCGACTCGGCGGACATCTGGGTGCGTGGCACGTGCGCTTCGACGAGGCCGAGCCGCGCGCCCACGAGCGCGTCGTCGCGGAGCGATGCGAGCGCGCCCCGCATGAACGGGGACGTGAGCGCGAGGCCGTCGGAGGCATCGGGTCCGGCGATCGCGTCGAGCAGCAGGGCCGCGTCCGCCACGTTGCGCGAGAGCGGACCGTGTGTGTCGAGGTACGGCCATGTGGGGATCACGCCGGTGCGCGGCACGAGACCGAAGGTCGGCTTCATGCCCACCACGCCGCAGAACTGGGCAGGAATGCGATTGGATCCGCCGTCGTCGGTGCCGAGTGCGGCGAAGGCGATGCCGCAGGCGACGGACACTGCGGAGCCGGCGCTCGAGCCACCGGGTGTCTTCGTGCCGGTGCGGTCGTGCGGGTTGCGCACCTGGCCGGTGAGTGTGCTGGTGCCGTTGCCGCGATAGGCGAAGTCGTCGGCGGCGGTCTTGCCGAGTACGACGGCGCCAGCCGCGCGCATGCGCTGGACCTCGATGCTGTCGCGCTGAACCGCGTCGGGAAAGAGCCGCGCCCACTCGGCGCTTGAGCCCGTGGTGGGCGTACCCGCCATGTCGTAGATCGACTTCGCGAAAACGGGAACGCCGTCGAGTGGGCCGCGCAATGCGCCGCGTCGTGCGCGGTCGTCGGAGGCGCGCGCGTCGTCGAGAGCCGTTGTCGAGAGCTGATCGATCAGGCGCAGGTTGCCGTCCAGTGACGAAGCGCGGTCGAGAGCATGCTTCGTCACCTCGGCAGCCGTCCAGTCGCGGCGATAGCGGCCGGCCTGGTAAGAGACGATGGTGCCGGTGAGCGGATCCGCGAGGCGCTCGGGCCAGCGGAGCATCGGGACGGCGAGCAACGCGCTCAAGTGTGCGAGCGCTTCGCGTCGTGTCAGCGACATGCGTGCTCCTCGCGACGTATCATGCTCGCCTTGCCCACTCGCCGCCGCTCACATGGTGCCGGCGGATGTCCATCTGTGTCGGCGTAGCCTGACGATACCACGCCGCGCGGCGATCGTATTGCCGAAACGAGCGCGACAGGCACTACGGGTACTCGGTGCGCTCGCCGGATCTGCGTGCGTCTTGAAATGCCCCTCGTGCAGTCACTCGACGCGAGTTGCGGGCGTCTTGATCAGGAAACGAGCGTCGCCCCCCGCGCGGACCTTTCGATCATCATCCCGCTTCAGATCGCCCGATGCGCGGAGTGCGGTGATCGCGAAGAACAAGGCAAGCACGCTTTCGGCGACAAGTTTGATCAGGGCCAGTCCCGCGACGACCGCAAACCGTTGGGCCGCTTGCGAATCCGAGCGTGGTCGCAGCTGAACCGAGTCAAGGCCGAAGGAGACAGCTCCGACCAGCAGCAGGACGGCGATGAGTCCGCCAGCGATGCCGATGAGTTGAAGAACGATACGATCACCCGCGACAAGGGCGATCATGAACGCAAGCAGCACGAGCAGCAGCAGATTGCCAACCGAGTTCGCCGCGATGCCGGTCAAGCCAAACCGCCACGTGACCAGCTCAGGGTGCGCCGGTGT
>JBBQFW010000348.1:0-4064 GCA_038322445.1 Gemmatimonadales bacterium | reverse complement strand
TTGAACGAGCGACTCCGC
Organism: Gemmatimonadales bacterium; assembly: GCA_038322445.1. Lineage (GTDB taxonomy): Bacteria > Gemmatimonadota > Gemmatimonadetes > Gemmatimonadales > Gemmatimonadaceae > AG11. Next base: position 4,046 of record JBBQFW010000348.1, on the reverse strand, counting down.
GCCCTGCGCCAGCCACTCTGGACGGTGAACCGCGCGCAGGGCTCGGCGTGCCGGCTCACCGATCTGCCGATCTCGCTCGATGCAATTGCCAAGGGATACATCGTGGATCGCGCGGCGCAGGTTGCAGCCGAGGTGGACGGCGTCACGCAGGTCCTCGTGAACATCGGTGGCGACCTGCGACACCATGGCGCGCGCGCCGTGCAGGTGAATGTTGCCGACCCGAATGCGCCGGCCGAGAATGCGCGGCCGCTCTCCGTCGTGCGACTCATGGGAGAGGCGCTCGCCACGAGCGGAGGATATCGCCGCGGGTTTTCCATGGATGGCCAGACGGTGTCGCACATCATCGATCCACGGACCGGGCGGCCGGTGCGCCGCGTGGTGAGCGCGTCGGTGATTGCCCCTGATTGCATGACGGCCGATGCACTCTCGACGGCGTTCAGCGTAATGACACCAGCAGAAAGCGTGGCCCTGGCCGATCGGGTTGATGGCGTAGGGTGCCTGCTGCTCGAGCAGGATGGAACGATGACGGCGAACGACGCATGGCGCGAACGACTCGCGAGCTGATGCGTTGCACACGAGGGACTCTTCAACGATGGAACCGACGATGACGGAAACAGAAACGAGGGACACACTCTCCCGGCCGATTGGTCGCCGCGACCTCATCGCGCGACTTGCGGCCACGGCGCTTGCGTACACTGGGCTGACCGCCTTCGGGTCACGACGCGCGCTGGCAGCGTCGCTGGCACCGAAGTGGGACGATCGCTTCGAACTCGCCGTCGATCTCGAGATCGCGGCGCAGGAAGGCTCCCGCTATCACCGCCCCTATGTGGCGGTCTGGGTGGAAGACGCATCCGGCAAGGAAGTGCGCACACTCAGCACATGGGTCAACACCAATGGTCGCGGTCCGCGGTACATCCGCGAGTTGCGGCGCTGGTCGCGCGCCGCGAGCGACGTGCAGCAGGCGGGCGGTCCCGACCTCGTCGCGACCGTTTCGAGCGCGACGCGGCTTCCTGGTCGCTACACCGTGATGTGGGACGGCAACGACGAGAGCGGCCGGCCGGTGGAGCAGGGCACCTACAGGGTGATCATCGAGGCGGCGCGCGAGCACGGCACGTACGGCGTGATGCAGGAGGAGATGACGTTGGGTGCCAAGCCAGTCGCCGTGGATCTTGCGGGCAATACCGAGATCAAGGGAGCGCGGCTTGACTACCGCCACCGAAAGTAGGGTTCGACATCCGCGACCACTGCGACTGCGAGTGCACTCGCTGCTGCGGTGGTTGCATGTGTACACCTCGATGGTGAGTCTCGTGGCGGTGCTGTTCTTTGCCGCCACGGGCGTCACGCTGAACCATCCGGATTGGCTCGCGGGCGAGTCGACGAAGGAGCTCCAGGGAAAGCTGCCTGCCACGTGGAAGACCGCGAAGGGTGTCGACTGGCTCGTGGTGGACGAGTATCTGAGGAGCACGCAGGGTGTGCACGGCACGGTCGCGGATCACACGGTGGACGACGCGCAGGCCTCCATCACCTTCAAGGCGCCGGGCTACGGCGCCGACTGCTTCATCAAGCTGGACGACGGCACCTACCGGATGACCGTCTCGTATCAGGGTGCGATCGGGGTGCTCAACGACCTCCATCGCGGGCGGGACGCGGGGCGCTCGTGGGGCTGGCTGATCGACATCGCCGGGTACTTTCTCGGATTTCTCTCCCTTACAGGCCTTGGCCTGCTCTGGTATCTCAAGAAGGTGCGGCTGAAGGGCTTCGCCACGCTCATCGCGGGCGGCGCGCTGCTCGCCATCCTCGCGAAGCTGGTGTCGTGAACGGGTGGCGTCGCCCGTTCCGGCTCGTAATTCTCGTCCATTGGCCGCTCCGTCGTGTGCCAACTGTCTCTGCGTCTGGTGTCGTGAGTTCTACCGCCATCCGGGCCCTTTCCGACTGATGTCAGTAGAACTCACGACGCCAGCAGCAGAATACGGACAGCAGACGACAGAACCGACAGCGGTGGGCACGCTCCGCTGTCCGCCCACGGCGGCGCGAGCAGCGCACTGCCGCGACACGTAGAGTTCGTCGAGCGGCCAACAAGTGCGGATGACGTCGGTCGCACCACTGGATTGATAGGCAGAACACCGGCGCAGTCCTTTCAGCCACGGCGCGGGCGATGCGCATGCGGTACCCACACCAAGACATACTGAGGAGGACGACATGGAGATCAGGCGCAGCGGTTCGCAGCCCTCGGCGAAAGGGCCATCCGACTGGTTCACCGGCACCGTGCGCATCGACCCACTCTTCGCAGCAAGTGGCGCCGCACGCGCCGCCGGCAACGCCGTGACCTTCGAACCTGGTGCCCGCACCGCGTGGCACACCCACCCACTCGGCCAGACACTCATCGTCACTTTCGGGCGCGGGCTGGTGCAGCGCGACGGAGGCAGCATCGAGGAGATTCGTCCCGGCGATGTGGTATGGTTCCAACCAGGGGAAAAACACTGGCACGGCGCATCGGCGACGAATGCCATGCAGCACATTGCCATCCAGGAGGCGCTCGATGGAAAGGCCGTCGACTGGATGGAACACGTGAGCGACGCGCAGTATTCGTCGGCCAGATAGCGCACTCCTTCACCCGCATTACATCATGCTGACGACTCGCACACTCGGCACCCAGGGCCTCACGGTCTCCGCCATTGGCCTCGGGCTCATGGGAATGAGCCACGCGTACGGCACTCGCGAGGAGCGCAACGAGGGAGAGTCCATCGCCACGATTCACCGGGCCATCGAGCTCGGCTGCACGTTTCTCGATACGGCCGAGGCGTACGGTCCGCACACGAACGAGGAGCTGCTCGCGAAGGCGCTCAAGGCTCTTCCCGGCTCCCGCGACCGCGTGATCATCGCGACGAAGTTCGGATTCAAGTTTGACGAGAACGGCGTGATCGCCGGCGTGGACAGCAGGCCGGAGCATATTGGCGACGTGGTCGAAGCCTCGCTGCGGCGCTTGCAGACGGATCACATCGACCTGCTGTATCAGCATCGCGTCGATCCCAACGTGCCGATCGAAGACGTCGTCGGCGTAATGGCCGACCTCGTGCGCGCCGGTAAAGTGCGCTACCTGGGCCTCTCGGAAGCAGGCGAGCGCACGATTCGCCGCGCACATGCTGTCCATCCGATCTCGGCATTGCAGAGCGAGTACTCGCTGTGGGAACGCAATCTCGAGCCGCGCATCATCCCGCTGCTCCGCGAGCTCGGGATCGGTCTCGTGCCATTCGCGCCGCTCGGTCGCGGCTTCCTGACCGGCGCCGTGCACCGCGCGGAGGAGTTGCCAGCGGGAGACTTCCGTCGTGGCGACCCGCGCTACCAGGGCGAGAACTTCGACGCGAACGTCCGCGCAGCGAGTGCAGTGCAGGACATGGCGAAGCAGAAGGGTGTCGCGCCGGGCCAGGTCGCGCTCGCGTGGCTGCTGCACCAGGGCAACGACATCGTGCCCATCCCGGGCACCAAGCGACGGACGTACCTCGAGGAAAATATCGGTGCAGCGGATGTCGCCCTGACCGCCGCGGAGATGGTGACGCTCGATGCGGCACTGGCTCCGGAGCGCGTGTCGGGTCCGCGCTATGGCGAAAGGGGCATGGCGCAGGTGGATCGCTGATGTCCCGTCCGCGCGTGATCTGCCACATGGTGGTGTCGGTCGACGGACGCATTGCGGCGAGCGACTGGCCCCTCGGCGCGGCGGCCCGCACGCACTACGAGCAGGTGCACGAGCGCTACAACGCCGATGGCTGGATCTGCGGACGCGTCACGATGGAGCCCTTCGCGAAGCGCCTGCGTCGTGACGCCGAGGTGAACCGGGAGCATCTTGGCGAACCGCGCGGGGATTTCGTTGCGCCAGGCGAGCACGTGTCGTACGCCATTGCGATCGATTCGAGCGGACGTCTCGCGTGGGAGTCGAATGACATCGATGGCGATCACGTGGTGGCAGTGCTGTCCGAGCGCGTGTCGAACGAATATCTCGCCTTCCTGCGCGAGCGCGGCGTGTCGTATGTGCTGGCGGGGGCACGCGA
>JBBQFW010000347.1:0-4072 GCA_038322445.1 Gemmatimonadales bacterium | reverse complement strand
ACGAGCAACGCGCCCAATTCGCGCACCACACCCTCCGTGGGACGCGTGTACCCCCCGATCACGAACTCCTGTTCGTGCTCGAGCTTCACCTTGCGCCACCATCGCGAACGCTTGCCGCTCTCGTATCTGGCGTCCATGCGCTTCAGGATCAGCCCTTCCCATCCATCGTGACGCGCCGCCTCGAGGATGCGCGCGGCCCTCCTCGATCCGCATGCGCCCGTTTCGCCGCGCCGCACGAGTGCGCGTGATGCCTTCGGCACGATGAGCTCGAGTGCCTTGCGCCGTTCGGTCCACGGCTGCGCCGTCCAGCTCTGTCCTGCTGCGGAGAGAAGGTCGAAGACGACCAATGCTGTTCGCGAACCTGCGGTGTTCCGCGCCTGGAGCGCCTGGAAACGGAGCGGCTTGCCCTTCGCATCGATCGCGACGAGCTCTCCGTCGAGCACCACCGGCCCAGTGCGCTCGGCGAGCGTCATGAGGGCGGCCGCGAGCGCCGGGAATTCATGCGCCTTGTTGATGTGGTTGCGCGACCACAGTGCAGCGCGTTTCGGCGTTACGTCCGCGATGACGCGGATGCCGTCCCACTTGGGTTCAATGGTCCAGCCGATGAGTGGCGGCAATTCACCGGCTGGCGAGGCAAGCATTGGTGCGGGGACTGCCATGGGGTTTGTCGCGCTCGGTCTGGTGGCGGACCCGAAAGCGCACGCGCCATGCCAGCTATCGCGCGGTCCGCCTCATGGCTTTGCGATGACGAGGATCGTGAACGAGCCCGGGACAGCAACGCCCTGTCCTCCCCGCCCGCCGCCCGGCGGTGGCGGCGGCGCGGGACCGCGTTCCACGCTCATTGTGAAGACCCGGTTGGTCTTCGCGTCGAACGCGATGGTGCGCGCGCCGTTCATCGTCTGCAGGTTCTCCTCGACGACAAAGTTCGTGGGGCTGACCTCCTTCACGACCGTGAGCGTGCCGTTGCCCTGCGTGCTGAATGCCTCCATCGTCGCCGGGTTGAAGGCGGCGCCGTCGGATCCACCCGCCAACGGCAGGTTGGCGAGGATGTGTCCGTCAACGGAGCTGAGGATCACCATCATGGGCTGCGCCGGCTGTGCCGGCGGATTGCCGGAGCGCGCACACGCCGCGAAGAGGATGTGGTTCTGCCCGTCCAGTGCGAGCCCGTTACAACCGCCCTTGTCGCCGAACGGGTAGTGGGCCACCGCCTTCATGCTCCTTACGTCGACCGCGGTGACGCTGCCGGCGGCGTCCTGCATCACGACGTAAAGCATGCCCTTCCCGTCCGCCACGCCTTGCTCCGGCACGCCGCCCAGGTCAATGGTGCCAAGCACGGTGCCGTCGTGGGCGTCGATGACGGTGGCGTCCCTGGTGGGGTGGCTGAAGATGTAGACCCGATCATTGAACGAGTCGAACAGGATGCCGTCGGGCTGCGCGGCGCCAACGTCGATCGTCTTGATGGGCGTCATGGACTTCGTGTCGAACATCGACACCGGCTTGCTGCTCGAGAATCCGTGACCTGACTTCGGGTCGACCGCAACGCCGTTTCCACCGGTACCCGGAATTTCGCCGAGTGGTGCGATGCTCTCGAGGTCGAAGATAGTGATGCGACCCGGCGTCCCAGGCCTTGCGGGCGTGCTGTCCGTTGCGGGCACGGGACGTGAGCCACCGCGCGGGATGTAGAGTCGTCGCCCGACGGTGTCGGCGTAGATGTAGTCGGTGCCGCCCTCACCGCCGACACGCGCCGTCTTCACGACCTTGTATGGGCTGTCGGTGCTGGGCTCTTGGGCTCTCGCGACCTGAACGGAGAGTGCGATCGCGGCAATCGTTGCGAGGTGTGCGCTAGTGCGCATATGAAATGCTCCGAGGGTGAAAAAGCGTTCGCGCTTCCAAGTGGTGTCGCGGGCGGCAGAGATCAATCGAGAGCCTCGGACGAGCATTTGCCGCTTGTTCCCGCGACCCACCCATTCAAGGTGCCGCGGGCACCACCTGATAGCTTACAAACGCCAGGTACTGACTGTTTGGCGCCCAGGAATTCACGTTGATCGTGCCCTGCCCGCCGAACAATCGCGCCAGCTCGTCCGTTGCGCGCGTGGCGAGCGTCATCACGCGCAGCCGCACGTGCTTGTTCTCCGGATGGTCGCCGACACCGCGCTCATACGAGAGGAACGCCATCGATTGGCCATTGGGCGAGACATGCGGAAACCAGTTGTCCCACTCGTCGTTCGTGATCTGCTCCTGCCCTGATCCGTCGGGCCGCATGCGCCAGATCTGCATCGTTCCCGAGCGGTCGGAGTTGAAGTAGACGTACTGCCCGTCGGGCGCGTATTCGGGGCCGTCGTCCTTGCCGGGGTTCGTCGTCAACCGCCGCTCGGTACCGCCGGTGACGGGGATGGAATAGATGTCGAAGTTGCCGCCGCGTTCCGCGCAGTACACCACCGACCGTCCGTCCGGGGCCCAGCCGTGAAAATATGAAGGCCCGAGGGCGGTGACACGGCTCGCGGTGGCTCCGCCCACCGGCAGCGTGTACACGAGCGACGGACGCTTGCCATCGACCAGCTGTGATTGATCGCTGAAAGCCCACGTGCGTCCGTCGAACGTGAGGCCGTGATCGTTGTTGATGTTGGTGAGCATGCCCAGGTCAACGAGTTGCGGCGTCGCCATCCGGTTGGGATTCACCGGCTGGCCGGGAACATCGGCCTGCACGCGGTAGAACTTTCCCCGTGTGTTGAAGTAGAGTGTATTCGTAGCATCTGGATACCAATTCGGCGCCTCGATGCGCTGCGGCTGCGTCACGACGTAGGCCACGCGCCGATCCTTCGACCGCAGGCTGATGGTCTCCAGCGTGCTGACAAGCGTGGTCGCGGCGCCGAGCGGGGCAACGTGACTCACGGCCACTCGGGAGAACCGCGCCGTTTCCCGGCGTGAGGGATTGTGGGCCGAGACCGCGAGGCCGATGTAGTAGTCGCCGGTGAGCGGTACTCTGGCGGCCCCGCCGGCTGGATGGAACGCCTCGTTGCCCGTTGCGACGTACATCGACACATAGTCGCCACGTTTCTCGATGCGCAGGCGCGAGGGCCGAACCACACTGGCCTGCACCTCATGAGTGACGGCCGCGGGCGCATCACGCCATTGGAGCGACGTCAGGCCGTCGCCGTGCGTCGCCGCGTCGGCGTAGGGAGAATCGCGGTCGAGCGACTGCCGGAACACGAGGCAGGCCTTGCGGTGAGGATCGGGTGCGCCGCTGGCTGGTTCGGTGCCGACGAACTCGACGTCGGCCTCAAGGGCCATGTCGCCCGACACCCTCATCCATACGTAGTGAAAGTGGTCCGCGGTGGCCCACATGTTCTCTCCGCCGCCGGTGATCGTGTAGACCTTCCGCGCCGCGTCATAGCTCGCGGAGCCCGCTCCAATCGTGGACGGAAGGCCAACGTCGCCGTCCGACGTGAAGATGCCGAGTGGGGGTGGCGCACTACCGATGTTCGCGGTCGCGCAGGCAGCACACGCGAGCGCGAACGCCGCGACGAGGGGACGACGGGACTGAATGAGCCCGCGAAGCACGAGGGGGAATGTCATTGTGCAAATGGAGGGTCGCCTCGGTCGATCCGCCAGTGGTCTGGCGTTCGCGATAGCCCTCCCAACCCCCGCCGCTGCATGTGGCTGCCGCGCCACACGCCTGGATGTAACTGCGCAACACGACCTCTGATCGCGATCGATGCGAGGCGCAGGGAACCCAACCGTTCCCTTCGCCTTTCTCGTTCCGGGAAACGCGGATGCCCGTGTCCACGACGTTGACGGCCCCGTAGCTTCTCCGTCGACTCCAACCGGGTGAACCATGCCGTCGTCCGCGCTCCGTTCGTTCGCCGTCACCGCTTGCACCGTCGCCGTCGCTGCGGCGGTCACGGCGCAGCAGCCCGCGGCCGCGGCACCGGTGCAACCTGTCTTCACCCCCGATCACGCGAGCGGCATCTACGCCATTGGAGAGCGCATCGGCTGGACGATGGCATATCCGGGCGCGCCGTCGGGCGCCGCGACGCGCTACACCTACACCGTGAGGCGGAACGGTGGCGAC
>JBBQFW010000346.1:0-4161 GCA_038322445.1 Gemmatimonadales bacterium | reverse complement strand
GCGCCATCACCACGATGTCATTCATCAACGTTACCGTCTCGGCGCGCGTGAGGACCGGTCCGCTCTTGTCCACCATCGAAAACAGGCTGGCGATCCTCACCTGAAACGTCGCAGCGCTGCCGACATAGCGGTGAAAGATGTCGATCGGGATGCCGGTGCGCGTCGCGTTCATGTAGAAGAGCCGCGCCGGTGGATTGAAGAACTCGTACTGCGTGGCCGTGGCCTGCATCCAGGGCGACGTGGCACTGCTGCGCATCCGGGCATCGAAGGTCACGCGCAAGTTGCGGACGTGTGGTCGGCCGATCGCGCCGACACGCCGCAGATATCCCTGCATCAGTGGCGGCAGGTTCGTGAGATCCGTCTCCGTGACCAGCGACATGGGGTGCACAGGGAGCGCCATGAGCGCATCGCGGTCACGCGCGAACCGCGAGCGGAAGCTGCCGGGGCGAGCGTCCAGCAGCAGTAGCAACAGCGGAATCGCGATAACCATGTTTGCGAGCGTACCGACCATCGCGTCGCTCCACGACTGCGCGATCAGTACCTGTGACAACACCATACCCGGCAGGCCGAACCACCACCACCACTGCGCGCCGAGGGCGAAACACGTCGCGGCACCAACGAGCAGGATCGCGGCAGCGAGCCAGAATGTCCCACCGAGCGCAGAGATCGGGGTCCGGAGCTGTTGCACGTCGGCCCAGCCGAACGTTTTCGAGGCGCCCAGCAGGTGAATCAGACCATGAGCTCCGAGCAGGACCACGAACGCGATACGCATGTGCTGCTGTCTCCGTCGCAGGTGTCGCCACTCACGAGGATGTCGGCGCTCATGAACATGGTGGCGTTCGAGGGCCACTCTGCCCCGGTGCAAGAACGTATCCGTGCAGGACGCCTCACCTGCTCACGCTTCCCACGGTCCGACCTCGTCTCTGTACAGACAGCCGGCGGCACTTCATGTGGGCGGTGTATTGCCGCAGTATAGAAGAACTCGTCTTACGTGACTAGGCGCGGCCGCAGCGCATCATTTCACCGGGCCAGACGCAGCTCTTCGCGATGGGCGAGCAATGCGGCATTGTCGATCATTTCGACCAGCACCTGCTCGGTCATCCCCCGACACCGGCGACGGATGCCGGGAGCCAGGGCAAGCGAGAGTTCCGCCAGCCGATTCGCCCCCCCCGATGCGAGGACAATTTCGGGCGCGCGAATGGCTCGATCGACGTCGAACGGCGCAACGTTCCGCGCTTCGCGTCCATGATCTGCCAGCCGGACCGCGAGCATGCTGTCCAGCAACTCATCGAACTCCACGGGTGTCAGGTGCGGGCACGATCCAATGAGTCGAGACGCGAGATCGGCGCGGATGCCCATGGCCCACGTACTGCGATCAACAGGTGGAGGGAGTTTGCTCATGCTGCGCCTTGGAAAGAGAAGGCCAGGACCTTCAGCCGGAACTGTGCGCTGTGCTCATCGGGACTCTCCCGGGCGACGCTGAGAAAATGTGCACCGCACAATCGGGTCCGACTTTCCACTCTTGGTCAACATTCCTCGATTGTCGACCAGACGGCGCACAAATCCGAGTCATTTGGTGCACCGCCACGAAAAAGTACACACCAATCCGCTACCCAAGCCCTGAGCAGGGCAATCGAGGACGCACCGCCATCTGAAGCCCCGCGCGTTCGGCATCGGCGCTTCAGACTGGCGGTCCTAACCGGTCATGGCACGCTGTGCTCGCCGGCAATCGACTCGAGCGGCTCGTTGCGGTACGACACACCCGCGCCGCCCATGTTCGCGATGACGAGATGCCAACGGATCTCGCCGCCCGGACCCACCTCGAAGGCCGAGACCGGGCCCGTTGCGCCCGCAAGGCCGGCCACCGTCCCGAAGTGCACGACGGTGCCCCCATCGGCCTGCCGACGCGCCGATCCCACGTACGGCGCATAGATCGCCGGCGCCGGCGCGAACGACCAGACTCGGCTCGCCACGCCACCAAACGAGTCGAGCTGGAGCTCGAGCGCCCGCGAGTAGCGATCCGCTCCTTCACGGTCGCGCCCGTTGTCGAACATCAGCAGGTGACCGTTGCGCAGTTGCTGCACGGCGTGCTGCCCCTGGAACTGCGCCTCCGGGCCAAACGCGAACGTGCTGCCTCGTCCGCCCAGCCGCCACTCGATCCCGGCAAATCCTGGCGCGATGGATACGACTTGATCGAGCCAGTTGAGCGAGAGGATGAGATTGCCGTGATTGCCATAGGCGAGTGAGTTGGCATGCACCCAGTCCTTCCGGGTGGAGTGCGTGCCGACGTCGCGCGTGGGATCCAGAAAGTCGAAGACGCTCATCCGCTGCACCACGCGGCCGGTCTCTGGTGTCCATTCCCAGATCGCATCGCCCACCAGGCTGCTGTCGCCAACCGCGCGCTCGTCCTTGGCCAGGAAGAGGATGGTGTTGTCCGGCGTGGGGACCACGTCGTGATGTGTGTTCGGTCCGAGCACGGGAGCGATGCTCGCGTCGAGCGCGTGGACGACGTGTCCATCAGGCCCGATCTCATATAATCCGTAGCCCGCGTCGTTGACGACGAAGTTTCCGTTGCGACGACGCGTGTACCCCTGCGGCCCTCCCTGGCTGCGCCACCACCAGACGGGTGTTCCTGATCGGTCCATGATCGCGACGCCGCGGAAATCGCCGTTCAACTCCAGCATCATGAGCGGCGACGTCGATCGGCCCGTCACGGTGAACTGCACGCTGGCGAGATCGGCGGGCAGTCCGACGGTGCGGAACTCGCCGTCCACGCGCGATCCGGCTTCGCCATCCGCATTGCGCGCGGCCACGTCATAGGCGTACACGGCTCCGGGACTGAGGCGCGGGAGGAGCAGCTTTCCGCCATCGGCGGGTTCGGCGTTGGTCAGCTCGAGCGTGTCCCCCCCGCCGATGGGCCAGTAGCGAACGTCCACCGTCGCGGGCGTCGACAGATGGACATCGAGGTAGATGGCGCCGACATCGCTCGTGTCGACATCGACCTGTTCGACCGTGATCAGCGGAGAGCGGAGCTGCGGGCTGGCGGGGCCACCGTCCCGGCATGCAGAGAGCAGGACAAGGGTGGTCGCGGCGGCGAGGGCGAGGTGGGCTTTCATGGGCGGGAAGTACGGTGGATAAAGGCTAACAGACGCCTCCAGAGTGCTCGCCGCATCGCGTGCATGCCGAGAGAGACGATCCAATTTGCGAATCGTTAATACGACGCGGATCGCCCCTCATCACCCGCATCAGCGGATGCATTAGCCCGGCGGAAGGCGCTCTCCGCCTCGTACCGGTGCTTCTTTAGCAGCGGGAGGGCGACGCTAAGAAAACGCTAATTACTTACCGCCCTACTCGGCGGCGCCGTTGGTGAAGGCGAAGTGCATCGCGCGCCTCCCATCCATCGCGCCCGCGGCCTTGCTTCTTCCGTTCCGGAGCTCACCCGGCTCGACCGTTCGCCTCGGCGCTCAGGACCGCTCGAGGAACCTGTTCGTCAGGAGCGTGAGGCAGCACACCCCACGAACGGTCCTTGTCCCACGCCACCTCGACGGCGACGAAGAGTTCGTCGGTCGAACAGCCCCTTGCTCGAGCCGCGATCGCCGCCGTATTGGCGGTGGCATGGATAGACGCCTCGTCGCCCCACGGCACCTCGCGCGCCGCGAAGACGCAGGCATTGCAGTAGGTCGTCAGCAGCGCGGTCAGGTCGGCCGCGGAAGGTTCCTGGTAGCTCACAGGTGCACCGCCGTCGCACGCGCGAGGAGCAGGCGGTCGCGCGTGTGATGGATGCCGCGGTAGGCACGCAGCAACAGCCGCGGCGTCGGGACGGATCCGGTCATGATCGTGTCCAGGACGAACGCGGTGCAGGTCGCCCCGAACCGGCCGATGCGCCGCGAGAAGCAGATGGCCTGGTGCGTCGCGTCACCCATCGTACCGTCGAGATACCACGATCCATAACGCGTCTCCGTGCGAGACTGGCGTGTGGCGCCGGCAGCGTCGGACATTAGTTGCAGGTGAGCGACGCCATCGTATCCGTCGGGCCCCAGGACCCAGAGCGTCGTGTCGGCCGGCGTCGATTTCTCGACGTCGATCCATTCGCGGCTGATCTCGGTCGGGCGCTGATACGAAGCCAGTGGGTTGTGGCCGGCCACGCAGGCGGTCAGTGCC
>JBBQFW010000345.1:0-4161 GCA_038322445.1 Gemmatimonadales bacterium | reverse complement strand
CCGGCGAGATAGCGCGTGTCCAGATGGCTCGCCACGAGCGGAGGCAGCATGCGCTTCTGCTCGGACGTCAGCAGTGCATTCAGCGTCGGCGCAAGCCGGATGAGCAGGTCAACAGAGGCCTCGCGCGCCAGCTTGTAGCGGTGATACGCCTCACTCTGGTCGTACTCCTCGGGCAGCCCGCCCAGGTACTTCGCGACCGGCGTCCAGATGCTGTCGAGCCGGATCGTGTAGGCACGGTTCATCGTCGCGATGCTGTCCGCCTGCGGCCCGGTGAGCTCGAGCGTATCCGCCTGCCGGAGGATCTGCGCCATGGGATTGAGGATGCCTCCCGAGCCGTAGACCGCCTTCAGCAACTGCTCCGGCGCCTTCTGCCCCTCGCGCGTGCGACCGCGGTCGAGCATCTGCGTGAGCTGCTGCCGTTCGCGCGACGGGCCGACATCGATACGCAGCTGCATCGTGAGGGTCACCGGCGCACGGAAGGTCTGGAACTGCGGATTGGTGCTCCCGAACCGCGGGTTCACTTCGTACCTGTAGCCGTTCGGAGTGCTGCCACTCGCGGGCGTGAAGCCGCGCACGTACAGCAGTGTCGGGTCGCTGTTCGCGAACTGACCCCACCCATGCAGCTTATTCTCGCCGTGCAGCAACAGGTCAGCGCCGCCGAGCGGATTCGCGATCGAGAAACTGATCGTCGTCCGCTGCGGCATCTTCACCTTCATGGGATTGAACGAGACGCTCAGGTTGGCGCTCGACGTCCACGGACCCTGGCAGCTGTTGCGCCCCGCGAGCAGGCCCAATTGGCTCTGGAGACACTCCTTGGCGGGCCCCGATCCGTTCGCGAGGAGGTTGCTGATGCCCGCCGCGACCACGGGGTTCACCCCAACCGCAGACGGGTTGAAGATGAAGGCCCGATCATTGGCGTAGCCGTCGCCGTTCACGTCGCCCGAGATGGTCGGTGTGAAGGTACTGCCACTCACAAAACGACCGAACCAGTTCACGCGCACCGCGTCAAAGACGTTGTAGCCGAGGCTGTAGGTGATCTGGTGACGCGAGTCGAACGCGCTGCGCGACCACTCCACGTCCAGGGGGTTGCCGGCCGTGCTGCTGAAGCCGCGCACCTGCTCACGGTTGTCGGCAAGGACGTACGACGCCGACCACGTGAAGTTCTGGCTGAACCTCACCGGCGACAGAGAAACGCGAAGCTGCTTGCTCTCACTCCTGAGGTCCGACCGCAGCTCGCTCACGCGCGAGAACAACTGGCTCACCCGCGCATCGCGCGAGGCGATGGCGCCCGTCGTCGGCACGATGCTCGTATTGAACACATACACCGGACGGTTGCCTTCGTTGACGAGGTTGAACTGAACGGCAGGCTTGAAGTTGAGGTCGACGAAGCTGCTCTGGTGATAATTCTCGCTGACCGTCCCATCGATCGTCACGCTGAAGCGATTGTTGAGGATCGGGCCATTCCACTGGAGGTTGCCGCGGACGCTCGTGCGATCCCTGTAGTTGGGCGAAAACAGCGAAACGTTCGGCGCATTGCTCGCGAACACCGTACCGACCGATCCGTCCACGCATGCCGTGGGAATGCTCGCGGGGTCCGCGGCGTACTGCGTCCACTGCGGAATCGGGGCGGCGGCGCCCACGCAGCTCACCTGTTGCACCGCATTCGCCAGGCCGGTGTTGTCGATCGACGAACCGATCACCGACGCCTGCGGCGTGTTCTGGAACACGCCGATGCCGCCGCGCACCACCGCGCGCGGACCGCGCACGGCGCCATCGAAGGCCGCTACCTGCGGCGCCTCGCCGATCGTCTTCGAGAACCCCAGTCGCGGACTGAAGTACACGCGGTTCGGCACGACATCATTGCGCGCACCGAACAGGCTGTTGACGTTGGGGTTGAACGTCGGCGCCTGCGTGAAGTGGTTCGCATCAACGCGCAGCCCGTACTGGAATTGCAGGTCCGCGTTGCGCTTGTACGAATCACCCAGCGAGATCGCACCGACGGTCTCGCCCGCGCTCTGCGTACGCGGCGACAGCTGGCGCGTATACGACGCCGGCCGGTTTGCCTGCAGATCCGCCAGTGAATTGAAGAAGAACGTACCGAGGGCGTTCGTCGTCTGGTCCTGCTGGTAGGCATCCTGGCGCAGTTCTGTCGCCAGCTTGAGGCGATGCTTGTTGTCCACGCTGAACCACGACAGCTGATTGCTCGCGCCCAAGCTCACGTTGGAGCTCTTCGTGCCGAGGACCGCGCTGCCGCCAAAACCCAGCGTGCGCACGCCACTCGTGCCGTCGGCAAAGGTCGAGTTCACGAGCACGCTGCCATTCGGCAGCAGCGTGTACGGCGTGCCGTAGTTGCGCGTGCCATTGAAGTTGATGCTGCTCTCGCTGAGGAACAGGTTCTTGACGTACATCGTGTGGTTGCCCTGCAGGCCGCCACCATAGTTCGTCCGATCGCCGCTGTGCGACGGCAGCTCGGTGGTCAGCTGTCCCACCGGCGTCTGCTTGTTCCAGTTCCCGCTGAACGTCATGTTGAACGTCTGCCCCGAATTCGAGTTCGGCGGCGTGAAGTTCAGGCTGCCGAATACCACGCCCTGGTCGGTCAGTTTGTCGTTCGGCGTGCCACCGCCGATCCCCAGCGGAATGTTCGCCTGCTGGGCCAGTGTGAGCAGCCGCGCCACCGAATCCGCCGACACACCACTCGCCTGAAGGCCCACCGGATCGGTATTCACCAGCGTCTGCAGGTCGTTCGCACGACGGCCAAGCTGATACGCGGTGTTGTAGTACGCCTTGTCCATCACGATCGGACCGGACACCGAGCCGCTCAGCGAGAGGTTGCTGTACTGCTGCCCCAGCGCACGCGCGGCCTTGTCGGTCCATTGCAGGTGCGGCGAGTCCACATTGAGGCTCGAACTGCGACGGATGAAGTTGGACCCGGATCCCGGCGTGATGTTGAATTGCCCGCCGCTGAAACCGCCGCGGCTCACATCATAGGGAGTCGTGATGAGCGACGTCGAGACGGTCGCATCGCGCGGCAGCGTGGAACTGCCGAAGTTCTGGCCGTTGAGCGTCGTCGAATTCTGGTCCGCCGAAAGTCCCAGCACCGAGAAGCCGGCCGGATCGCCATCCGCGCCCGTCACGGGCGTAACGCCGGGAATGGACGCCGCCATGGCATTCAAGTCGCCCTGCTGCGCCGCACTCACCGCAGCCGCACTCGCGCTCTGCTCGCTACCGCTGATATCGGCCGGCTTGTCGTTCCGGTTCACACGCCCACGCTCGGCAACCGCTCGCATGGTATCCAGGAGCACCATCCGCGACATGCGCGTGTCGGCAACGAGGATGTCCTGGTCGGCGGTACGCTTGACCTCGAAGCGTCGGGGCGCGAAGCCGAGCGACGTCACGCTGACGTAGTAGTCGCCCTCACCGCCGGGGAACGTGATGGTGAAGCGACCATTGTTGTCAGACTTCGCCGTGCGGTTCACGCCGCCCTGCACCGACGTCGCGGTCACGTTCGCGTTTTCGACGGGAGCGCCATCGGGTCCGGTGACCTGACCCCGGATGACGTCGACCTGCTGCGCGGCCAGCGGATTGCCCCACGCGATGATCGCGAGAAGGGCGGCGAGTATTACGGAGGGGGTGCGGCGGGACACTTGGCGAGCGGGATAGGGGAAGGTGCTACCGGCCTCGACACCAGCTTGGACACCCGGCGGGGAAAAAAGGTGTCCTTCCCTAATAGTGACTCCCCACGCCGAGTGTTTGACGGCTGCCTGGCGTTTATCGTTTTGGCCGGGTGCGGGACAGGCCTCGAGCTGACGGACGCAGCACGGACATCATTGACTGTTGTGCATGGCTATGTCAGTTGGACTCTGGTGCGCTTGCTCACCGAAACGCGGCGGCAAACGGTCTAGGATGGTGTATCGTCATCGAACGGTGCGCGGCCCACTACGAGCTCGACCACGACAACAAGTCTCCCGGGCTACGGTATCAGAACGACCTGTACCTGAACAGCTTCACTGCTAGGTTGAATTCATGCTGAATCGTCGCTTGCTGCTTGCCGCCGTCATATCCGTCGCGGCGTGCACCCATAGCCAGACCGTCGTCCAGTCCGGCGCTCCGTCGCCGAGTTCGATCCGCACAGGCCCGGCCACGCCGAGCACGGCGTGGTAC
>JBBQFW010000344.1:0-4176 GCA_038322445.1 Gemmatimonadales bacterium | reverse complement strand
CGCCGCGGTGGTCGTGGGTGGTACGGCGCTGTCGGGCGGGCGAGCCACGATCGCCGGTACGCTGATCGGCGCGCTCATCATGCAGGTGATCGCCACGAGCTTCAACATGCTCCTCGTGCCGTATGCGCTCTCGTTGGCACTCAAGGCGGCGATCATCCTCGTGGCCGTGTACCTCCAGCGTCCCGCACGCGCATGAAGGTGAGCAAGCGCGTTGGCGCGATCGACCTGCTTCGTCGCAATGGAGCGCTCGTCGCCCTGCTCGCGGCGTGCATACTTGGCGTGTCCCGCTACGAGGCGTTCCTGACGACGGAGAATGTCTCGAACGTCCTCCGCCAGAACAGCATGCTCGGCTTCGTCGCTCTCGGCATGACGTTCGTCATCCTCACGGGCGGTATCGATCTCTCTGTTGGTGCGCTGCTCGCCGTTTCAGGTGTGGTGGCGGCGTATCTCGCCAGTCTGGGTATCGTGGTCGCGGTCGTCGGTGGCGTGGCTGCGGCCGCGCTGCTCGGAACGGTCAACGGGCTGTTGATCACCAAGGCGCGCATCCAGCCGTTCATCACCACGTTGGCCATGCTGATCGGCGCGCGGAGCGCGGCGCTCGCGGCCACCAATGAGCAGAGCATCCTCGTGCCCGCCGACGCGGAGAGCTTCACGTCATTGGGGCGGGGCAGTGTTGGCCTGTTTCCCTATCCCATCATCCTGCTGGTCGTTGCATATGTCCTCGGCATGCTGGCGTTGCGGTACACTCGATTCGGCCGGCACGTCTACGCCGTCGGTGACTCGGAGGAAGCCGCGCGACTCATGGGGCTCGAGGTCGACCGCGTCATCATCGCGACGTATGCGTTGAGCGGGGCGCTGGCCGGCGTGGCGGGCGTGGTGCTCGCGGCTCGGCTCGGCTCGGGGCAGGCCGTGGCGGGAACCGGGTGGGAGCTCGATGCCATCGCAGCGGTGGTCGTGGGTGGAACGTTGCTCACTGGCGGAGTGGGCGGTGCTGGTGCGACACTGGTCGGCGTGCTGCTGCTCGCCGTGATCTTCAACCTGTTCAACCTGGAAGGCACCATCAGCCCATGGTGGCAATGGGTGCTGCGCGGCGGCTTCCTGCTCGGTGTCGTGGCGATGCAGGGCATCCTGCAACGAAGGTCTGCTCGATGATGCGATCTTTCGTTGGAGACTCTCCCTGCATCACATGTAGTCAATCGCACTTAACGACTGTCACCCTTAGGAGCGCTCGATGAAAGTGCGATACCTGATTGCGTGCTACGCCCTGCTTTGCGCATGCGAAGCCGCGGCCGTCCAGGCGCCCGTCACGCTGACCATCAATGCCGACCAGGGCCGCGACACCATCAGCCGCCACATCTCTGGCCAGTTCGCCGAGCATCTCGGCCGCGGTATCTATGACGGTGTGTGGACGCGAGAGGGATCAGGTCCCTGGCACGTGCGCGCCGATAGCGTCCAGGCGCTGAAGACCATCCAGGTTCCCAACATTCGCTGGCCCGGCGGCGGCTTCGCCGACTACTACCACTGGAAGGACGGCATTGGGCCACTCGGGAAGCGCCAGCGCTGGTCAACAACAACTGGGGTGGCGTCACCGAGGACAACGGCGTCGGCACGCACGAATTTCTCGACATCAGCAAGGCGGTTGGTGCCGAGCCGTTCGTTGTGGGCGACGTCGGAAGCGGCAGCGTGCAGGAGATGTCGGAATGGTGGGAATACATCAACCAGCCGAATGGCAGCCCCATGTCCGCGCTCCGACGCAGCAATGGACGCCAGGATCCGTGGAACGTGCGCTTCTGGGGTGTCGGCATGAGAGCTGGGGCTGCGGCGGCAACATGCGTCCGGAATTTTACGCCGACCAGGTCCGACGGTACGGCACGAATCCGGGCTTCCTGCAGCAGCAGAACACCTTGCGCGATGCGCTGGTGGCGTCCGTTTCGCTCGATGCGTTCAACAAGCACGCCGACCGGGTCCGCATGGCGAATATCGCCCAGATGGTGAACGTCCTGCAGGCGATGATCCTCACAAAGGGCGACAAGATGCTCCTTGCGCCTACGTACCATGTCTTCGAGATGTACACTGTGCATCACGATGCCGTGCTGCTACCCATCGTGCTCGATGGCGGGACGTACACGTATCGCGACCACACGATGCCTTCGGTAAGCGCCACGGCGTCTCGTGATGCCGCGGGACGGATGCACCTGACGCTCACGAACGTGGACCCTGATCAGCCGAGGACTGTAAATGCGTCGATTCGCGGTGTGACCATGCGTGCCGTGTCGGGCTGCGTGCTGACCAGTGGGCAGATGAACGGGCGTAACACGTTCGGTGCACCCGGTTGCGTTTACAGGCGCCCAACTCAATGGCGACCGCCTCACGGTGCAGCTGCCGCCGAAGTCCGTCGTGGTGCTGGAGTTGAAGTGAGCGGCGCAGGACTGAGTAGAGCGGCTGGCGAGCTGCCGGGAAGGGGCGAACGCTTGACTACCGGCATGAGTAACCTATACTCATATCCATGAGTGAGCGTCTACAGGTTCTGCTAGATGAGAAGGAGTTCGCCGAAATCCGTCGAGCCGCGCGTCGGCGTTCGCTGACGGTCGCCGAATGGGTCCGTCAGGCGCTTCGAGCAGCGCGCCGCGAGGAGCCTTCTGGCGATCCGAAAAGAAAGTTGGCGGTCGTTCGAGAGGCGATGAAGAACGCCTACCCCACGGGCGATATCGACGAGATGCTGAGCGACATCGAAACGGGGTATGTTGGGGAAGGATCGTGATCTTCGTTGATTCAAACATCCCGATGTACCTCGTCGGCGCGCCACATGTGAACAAGAACGCTGCACAACGTGCGGTTGAACTTTGCATCGGACGCAGCGAGCGAATGGTCACCAGCGCGGAGGTGATGCAGGAAATCCTGCACCGCTATTCCAGCCAGCGGCGGCTTGACGCGATCCAGCCCGCTTTGGATGCTCTGCTCGGCATCGTGGACGAGGTGTTCCCGATTGCGCAGGAGGATATCGTTCGGGCGAAAGACGTGTTGATGGGGCGCGTACCGATATCGGCACGTGACGCCCTGCATGCTGCGGTAATGAAACGGCGTCGCATCGAGCGTATCCTGAGCTTCGATGCCGGCTTCGACGCGATCGCATGGATTGAGCGCGTATACTGAATCGCACCTACCGCGGCCGCCACTCGAGAATGGAAACGGGCTGAGGCGGCATATTCTCGAGCGACTCGCCGTCGCCCTGGCCGACGCGCTGAACGAACAGGAAGAGCCGGTGCAGGGTCTGCCATGCGACAGGATCATACGTTGGCTCCCACTGCCCGACGTTCGCGCGCGAGATCGTGTCGACCTTCCATGTGGCGTGCAGCCGATCGCGCGACGTGGCCACGGAGATGCCGCCGCCAAGCTCCTCGTCGCGGTAGATGACGTTTACGGCGCCGTTGCGGCCAGCGACAACCAGCGGACGGGAGACGGGGATGCGCTTCGTTCCGCCACCGCTCAAGCGGAACGACAGCGTGCGCGTGCCGACCTGGTTGGCATGCCATTTCCTGCCGTCGTTCCATACGAGCTCGAGCTGCGGCACATCGAGCGAGTCGGGCCGCCAGTACGTCGCGATCATCGGATGACCAGCCGCATCGACGGCCATCGTCGTCTGGTTGATGAGCTCATGGCCCTGCGGCACCGCCCACGCCAGCTCTGCCGTCGCGGCCGTGATGGGAAGGACGTACGCGCGACCGGTGGACGTCGTCCAGGTCTTTCCTTCATCGGCGGAGCGCGCGTAGAGCACGTCGTGATTCGACGCGACATCCGGCGACTCGCGCCAGCACCACGAGAGGTGCCAGCCGCCGCGTGCATCGATCGCCATCGAGTTCATATACGCGTTACGGGCGCCCTCGCCGGAGATGAGCGGATGCGCGAGTGCGTGCCACGCATGCTGCCGTACGTCCCACCTATTCACCGTGATGTCCCCCCGTCCCGAACGTCCGTCTCGGTAGACGAAAAGCAGGTCACCATTGCTGAGCGCGTTGAACTGCGGGTAGGTGACTTGTGTCTCGTGCTCGCCGGTCATCGCCACGGAAGCTCCGAGCTCGAGCGATCCTGGACCGACTCCGCGCGCGTAGTGCAGGGCACGCGCGTGCTCGGCCCACGCGACATGCAGGGTGCCCTCGCCGTCGACGGCAAGCACGA
>JBBQFW010000343.1:0-4188 GCA_038322445.1 Gemmatimonadales bacterium | reverse complement strand
CGTCCACCGAGAGGCCGGCTTGCCGCTTGCGCACGTCGCTCGCCGCGGCTTCGAGCAGGGCGAACAACGCCATGGTGTCGAGCGGCTTCGTGAGGAAGTCCGTCGCCCCCAGCTTCATCGCTTCCACCGCGCCGTCGACATTGCCGTGTGCGGTGATCATGACGACGGGAAGCTGAGGATCGCGTCGCTTGACGCGCTTCAGGAGCGCCATCCCCGAGCTGCCGGGGAGCACCAGGTCGCACAAGACGAGATCGGGCCGCCGTCGCTCGATCTCGCGCTCTCCTTCGGCGGCGTCTTCGACGGCCCGCACATCATGGCCCCAGTCTGCGATGCGCAACGACAACACCTCGCGCAAGGCGGGCTCGTCGTCGATCACCAGGACGGAAAGGCGTGGCTGTTCCATGCCTACAAGTTGCTAGGCGTGCCGCCCTGGATGAAACCCTCGAGCCCCGGAACACTGTAATACAGCGTCCCGGGGCCGAGTGTGGTGCATCCGTCGTGCGTCAGGAACGAACGATGATCAGGAAGCGCGAGTTCTTCCAGAATTCCTCGGGCTGCCTGATCGTCAGGCCGCCGAGGATCTTGCCGTCCCTCTCCGCGGTGGGCGCTGCGTAGGCGACGTTCTGGCGAGAGAGGATCTCGTACTCGCCGCCGTCTGGCAGCACGATCGTGCGGTTGGCGAGCCGGTCGAGCTTCGTGAACTTGCTGGGGTCGAGGTCGCGCGCTGGGGCGAGGGTGCGCGATCCGACGAGCAGGAAGCGCCTCGATCCTTCTCTCGAGAGGATGCCCTGCTTGATGAGTTCATCCTGCGTGCCGACGACGTAGTACACCGTGTTCTTTTCCGTGGTGAGCTGTCCGACGGTATCGGCCAGGGCGGTGCGTACGTGGTTGAGTGTGTCGACCTGGGTATTGAGCTGTGCGATCTGCGTCGTCTGCTTGTCGATCACCACCTGGAACTCGCTCCGCTGCTTTTCGGCGGCCTGCTGCAGATCGGCGATGCTCTTCTGGTAGGTCGCGACCTGCACCAGGAGATGCGCGTCCTGCTGCGAGAGCTTCTGCGCCCGTGCGCGGGTGCTGGCGAGTCGCGTCTGCATGGAGTCGAGCTGGGCGACGAGGTGGCTGATGCGCGCGACGACCACCTTGCGATCTTCGTTGGCCTTCCTTTTCTCGCCGGCATTCATCTTCAACGACTCGAGCTTCGAGTCGGCTTTGCTGGTCAGGGAGCGCGCCTTGGCGAGCTCGGTGTTGATCTCCGCCACGAACTGCGTGGACGACATCACTTCGTCGAGGAGTTCCTTCCGGACGCCCGTGAGCGAATCCACGTGCACCGAGTCCGCGTGCGCGATGGTGGCGAGCTGCTGTTTCGCTTCATTATTGCAGGCCGCAAGTGCAACCGCGGAAAACACTGCGATGGGAGCCAAGCGAGCGAATCTCACGATATCACCTTCATCGGTCGGTGTGAGCGGGTGCACGCGGAGCGCGAAAACCCTGTTCAGCGGCGTTGGGACAGCGAGGCTGACCCACCGCTGCACCGTTCACTTTTGCATGGATGGTGCTCGAATGGTGCAAACTCGCAACACACGGAGCAGTCATGGGTTACGGTAATTGCACTCGGTGTCTCACGACACGCACGCGCCGGGACCGGGGAAATTTTCCCCGGGCACGAATGGACACTGTGAAATGTTCCGACCTTGCGATCGCGTGCCGGCTGACCGCGACGGTCCAGAAGAACGGGACGGCCGTGAACCGCTCGTTGGCGCCGAGGATGTTGCGGGGCCGCGGTCTGCGCCCGGCGCTCGGCCGCGACCCCATGTTCCACGACTGGAGGATTGAGTCGGTCTTGCGCCGCGGGCTGGACTTAATTGCCGCGTCGCGGGAAGTTTGCTGTTGTTGGAAGCCAGGAGATCATGATGCGCCACGAATTCTCACGACGGACTTTTCTCGATGCGGCGTCACCGCCGTTGTTGCGTTGCTCGTACCGGGTCGGACCGCGAGCGCAGAGCGGTTGCGCGCATGGGTGCCTGGGCCACATCCCACCCCGCGGGCAGGCATCACTGGCGTGAACGTGATCACCAAGGAGCAGCTCGCGGGAACGCCGCAGCTCGTGGGCCTGTTCGATTCCGTCCGCGCGATTCCCGGGGTGATCGACGGTATCCGCTGCAACTGCGGATGTGCGCCTTCCGATGACTTCTATTCGCTGTTGTCGTGCTATGAAGGCAAGGATGCGATGGCAAGGGAGTGCGCGATTTGCCAGGGACAGGGCCGGCTCGCCGTGCGATTGCACAAGGCTGGCAAGTCGCTCGACGCGATTCGTGCGGCGGTGGACGCGAAGTTCGGCTGACCGGTGACCGAAAACCAAAGGGTGAATCCATGAGGTGGAACTTCGCGCGATACGCGATTGTCGTCGCAACGGGCGTGGTGGGAAACGCGATGCCTGCCATTGCGCAGGTGAAAGGGAGCGAGATCGGGACGATCTCCCAGGTGATCGATGGTACGACGATCAGCATGCAGTACTCGAGACCTCGCGTGCGGGGAAGAGATCCCCTGTTCGGCACCACGGCTGTGCACTGGGGCGAGGTGTGGACGCCGGGTGCCAATTGGGCGACGACCCTGGAGACGGACAAGGCGATCACGCTCGACGGCCGCGCCGTTCCCAAGGGCAAGTACTCCGTGTGGTTTGTGGTGCGGCAGTCCGGTGACTGGACCATGGTGCTCGACCCGAAGTGGAAGCAGTTTCACAATATGCCGCCGGATTCGAATCCCGCGCAGATCCGCTTTGCGGTTCATACGCGCGAAGCCCCATTTGCTGAGGTCCTCACCTGGTCGATGCCCTCCCTTCGCGTGGATGGCGGCACGCTGGCAATGACCTGGGACAAAACCGCCGTCGCGGTGAACGTAGGCGTGACGCCGACGCTCACCACCACGATGCCACTCGCTGACGCGCAACAGTATCTCGGGCGTTGGGACTTTTCGGAGGTCGATTCGACCGGCAAGGTGACGAGCACGTCTCCGTGGGTCCTCGACTACGAGAACGGCACGCTCAAGGGCCGGGTGGGGCTATGGAATGGCTATTTGAAGCACTTCGCGATGGTCCGCGTGGCGCCGGACTGGTTCGTGCCCGCCGTCTATGACAAGGAGGGGGTGATCTACGAGGTGCTCCGCCCGGATGTGACCATCGAGTTCACGCGGGAAAAGGGTCGCCCGATGACCTTCGAGTGGCGTGGCGAGGACGACAAGGTGTTCGCGAAGGGAACGCGGCGGCCGTAAGCCGAGCAATCCAGCAGTACCTGACGCGCAATGCAGCACGCGCGGACATCTTCAGATCCCGGCGCAGCTCAGCTATGCGGCAATGATATGGTGTAGCACTGTCACGGCGTTGGTCGCCATATGCGTACCGACCGCATTCCACACCCGCCGTGATTCGCTCCGTATGTAGCCCAGGACCAGGCCCATCGGAAAGGTATATTCCAGTTGCTCGAGCGCAGGGACGCTTATGTGATAGTGGTAGAACTGAAGATGCTGTGCACTGAAGAGCGCGGCCGTCCAGGCGATCGGCATCCAACGTCGAGCGGGAAGCGTCCATGCTGCGAGAGGGTCTCCCCGGGCTTCAGCGAGGTGCCACGCTGTAGATGGCCAGTGAGGTTATTTGCCCATAGCGCGGCGCCAGTCGCCATCGAGCCATCCGATGAAGAGTTGTTTCGTGCGGCAGTGCATGATCCCTGTACACTAGGCGCGGCTGCTTGGGGCTTCCAGGCGTTTGAGCAGCGCGAATTGTCCCTCCCGCAGTGCCGCGATCTGCTCCACCAGTTCGCGGTGTCGGCGTTCGTCCTCGGTCGGCGCGCGCGGCACGAACGTGAGCGCCCCGCCAACCTCGAGCCGGCAGGCTTCGACCTGATGCAGCCCCTCGATACCTTGTCGCCGTGCGGCTGCCTCGAGTTCGTCACGCGTGATGAGCTCGCGCTTCATGCGCGCTTCGTGGAGCGTCCCCTTCTCGATCAGCATGTCGGCATCGCCTTCGAGCCAGCGTGCGACCGTGGGGTGGGTATAGAGATATCGAACGACGATCCAGTTGATGACGAGAAGCGCCGTAGCGCCAAGCACCCCGCCGGCAAGTGAGTTGTCGTTGCCGATGATCGCGTTCTGCACGGTGTTCGACAGCAGCAGCAGGACGACGAGATCGAATGGATT
>JBBQFW010000342.1:0-4197 GCA_038322445.1 Gemmatimonadales bacterium | reverse complement strand
CGCGAGCATCTCCTGCTCTGCCCGCCGGACGTAGCGCGCGTCGCCCGTGAGTCTCGCCGCGTAGGACAGGAGAAAGAGCCGCCGCAGTCCCTCGCGCGACTTGTCGAGCAGGCGACGTCCGATCTTGATGCGCTCGATCGGCGGCAGCATCGCGAGATCGTCAGCCCCCGCGAGTATCGCCTCGTGGATGCGGCGGCGCGCGGTGTCCGCGGCAATGTCGCGAAGGATTCCCTGTTCCTCCCCGCGCAGGAGGAGGATGCGCGGATGCGCAGGCATCGGCGCGTCGGCTCGCGCCGAAGGTGATTGGGCGCTCGCGGCCGCAGTCGAGAACAGGAATGCGAGAGCCGGCAGCAATGAGGCGATCTTCATCTATGAACGAGCGTGAGGGAGACGGCCGCGTAGCGACGACCAGGTTCGCGCGCTGACGGGTAACAGCACGACTCTTCCATAAGAATGCCAGGTCCCCGAACACGCCTCGTTCCTCAACGCAACCCCGCGAAGAGCTCAGCGAGCTCGATGCGCACCGTACGCTGCAACTGAGGCAGGTGCCACTCGATGACATCACGCACGACTTCTCCGCCGCCCGCCGCGCGACAGACCGCGACGGAGTATTCGCCAATGTCCACCAGCCAGACCTCGCTCACACCGAGCGCGAGATAGGCGTCGCGCTTGAAATCACGATCGTACCGCCGCGACGAACGACTGAACACCTCCACCGCGAGCCGCTTTTCTGTCATCTCGACCCAAGCGGCGTCCAGTGGATACCGGCTCGACACCACCAGGATGTCGGGTTCGAGCTGCGTGAAAGGGAAGTATTGAACGGCACCAGGTGCGTACACATGCGCAAAGCCGGGCTTCTGAACCGCGATCGCAAGCTCCACGGCGAGCCGAGTGGCCACACCTTGATGCGGAGAACCGGGCGACGGCGTCACCATGAGCATGCCGTCCAGCAACTCGTAACGGTTCCCGTCCGACGGCAGTGTTTCGAGCTCGGCGATCGTGTACCGCGGCACCGTGAGCACCATACCCATACAGTATCTCCTCCGTGGCCTGCCTGTCTACTCGGCATGGCGCACGGGAGGACGTCAGCAACGACGCGGCATCACGAATTCAGCGCGGTGTGTGGCCGGATCGTTCACGCCGAGTCATGAGGCACGCCAATGCACGCCACAGCTGGCCACCCCGATCGTGCTGAGGACGTACGACCGCTGGCCACCGACGATCGCGAAACGGCTGGCATGCCAGGCGACATGATGCGAGACGGGCCAATCGACTGCGACACTCCAGACAGGCCTCGTGCCGTTCTGCCGATCGGCCCTGTTCCAGCTCGCCTCGCCACAACTCGCGGCGACGATGACCCGCAGTGTTCCCGCACGCTCCTCGGCGCCTGCATGCTGAGGTCAGGCCGCATGCAGATCGCGCCGCCACCAGGATGGTGGCGGCGCGAACCGTTCGTCATTCCCGCGAAAGCGGGACTTCATGCTACCGTCGCAATGCCACCATCACTTGAACGTATAGCGCAGGCCGACCTGCATGCGCCACACATCGTTGATGCCGACCGTGTTCTGGTAGGTCGCCGGGGGAAGCAGATCCGTCCCGATGTTACGCAGGTTGTACTGCAGCGCACCGCTTGCGTCAGCGCCCTTCGGAACCAGCGGCTGGCTCTGCACGAGTCGCTGTCCCGCGCCCCAGTTGTGGTTGATGAGGTTGTCCAGGTTCAGGATGTCGAAACGCAGCGAGAGCGTGTTGCGCTTGCCGCCACCCACTGCGAAGAGCTCCTGCGTGACGCCCAGGTCACTGTGGAACTGCACCGGCAGGAACAGCGCGTTGCGTGCGGCGTACTCGCCGCGATGCGCACTGAGGTAGCTGTCCTGCTGGATGTAGGCTTCCCACGCGGCCTGCTGTTGGGCGACGCTGAACGGGACGTCGACGCCGTTCACCTTGGCCGTGTACGCCTGGAAGTTCATCTCCGAGGTGTTCTTCGGGATGTAGATCAGGTCGTTGGTGGCACCGTCGCCGTTGGCGTCCGCACTGAAGGTGTAGCTCGTGTTGCCCTGCGTCCGTCCCTCGGTGAACAGTGACACCGATGTCGCGCCGAGCTTGAAATACTCGCGACGATACGACAGCGCCAGGAACATGCGGTGGCGGGGCGAGAAATTCGAATAGGCGACGGCCGGGTTGTTCGGGTCAGCCGAGATCGGATTCGCGTTCCAGTTGGCCGATGCCGTGGAGCCCGGATCCACCGAGTTCTTCGACACGCCGTACGAGTAGGCCGCTTTCGCGAAGAAACCGTTCTCGAACTGCTTCAGGAGCGAGCCGGAAAGCGTGTAGGAACTGCCGGTATTCGCGTTGCTGATGACGTAAGCCGCGGTGATGTTGTTGTTGATCCGGTTGGTACCAGGCAACCAGCGCGGGCGGGCGTCGGCGCCGGTGTAGGCGCTCGTTGCCGCCGGCAGGTTGGCCTGGATGTAATAGGCGCCGTTCAACTCCTTGCCATAGATCGCCTCGGCGGTTCCAACAACGCCCCATGGCAGCCGCTGGTCCACGGCAACGTCGGAGCGCCACACCTGCGAGAAGTGGTAGCTCGGATCCGTGACGTCCAGCTCGAACGATGAGGCCGATGCACCGGTGACCGTGGTCGGCTTGTAGGCGTCCGGATTGGGATTGAACGGGCGCGCGGTGCTGTTCGTGAACTGGTCGAATCCGGTGAGGATGCCGGTATTGCCGATCTGGTTGGAGATCCACACGTAGGGCGGCGTACCCGAGAAGACGCCTGTCCCGCCGCGCAGGATCGTGGTGCGATCGCTCTTCGCGTCCCAGTTGAAGCCGAGTCGGGGGGAGAAGAGCAGATTGGCGTTCGGCAGCTTGCCCGAGTCGTACTTCACGGTGGCGCCGTTCTGGTCGCGGAAGCTGAGGGCGTTCGCCGTCGGGTTGTTGAACGCGGTGGCACTGAAGATCGGCACGTCCACGCGGAGGCCGAGCGTCATCTTGAGCGTGTTGGTGGCGCGCCATTCATCCTGGGCGTACGCACCATAGGTGTAGACCTCGAGCGGCTGCAGCGGCTCGAGCTGTCCCGGGATATTGTTGTAGCGCACCTGGAACTTGTTCAACGTCACGGGCGCGCTCGTACGCGCCGGATTGGCGATGAAGCCGTTCGCGTCGGCATAGAAATCGGCGAGCGAGTTGTAGACGTACGCGCTCTGCGCCCCCGGAAAGAATACGTTCGCGGAGTTGTACTTCTGCGCCGTGACCCCGAAGGTCACGTCGTGCTTCTCGA
This sequence comes from Gemmatimonadales bacterium, assembly GCA_038322445.1. Taxonomy (GTDB): domain Bacteria; phylum Gemmatimonadota; class Gemmatimonadetes; order Gemmatimonadales; family Gemmatimonadaceae; genus AG11. The sequence goes on along the minus strand of JBBQFW010000342.1, from coordinate 920 downwards.
GCGCGATGGAAAGGTTGTCCTGGAACTGGAGCGTCTTGTAGCGGAGCTGGTTGCTCGGCGTGAAGGGCTCGAAACCGAACGAGATATAGTTCGAGCCGTTGTTCAGGATGTCCACCAGTGGGAAGAACGATCCCTTGACGGCTCGGCTCTCGTCATTCTTCGTGATGCCGGCGATCACCTGGTTGGACATGTTGCTGCCGACCTGCGTGTTCAGCTCCCCGATGTACGACTTGATGTTCTCGAGGATGCTGTAGCCCGAGTTCTGGAAGCTCATCGAGTTCAGGTTGTCGCGTCGCGAGCCGGATGACCCCAGCGCGGAGGAGTTGGAGATCAGCTGGTCGGACTTCGAGTCGAGCTGGCTGTAGCGAAAGCTGAACTTGTTCCGGTCGTTCACGTTCCAGTCGACCTTCCCGATGTACCGGGTGGACGGGACCTCGACGTTGTAGTCGGCGTACGGGCCGGTTGCGTAGTTGAACTTCGTCTGGAGGAAGCGGCTCAGCGAATCGAGGTCCGACGCGAGCACGCGGGTCGTATTGTCTTTGATTGCCTGGCCACCCGTGTTCGCGAGGTAGGTCGTTGCGGGCTGTGTCAGCGCGTCGTTCTCGTAGTCGAAGAAGAAGAACAGCTTGTCGTGGATGATCGGTCCGCTGAGGTAGCCGCCCGGCTGCCTGAACTTGAAGGTGCCCGGATTGAAGGGCGCGCCGGCCGTCGTGGTGCCGACGTACCTCTGGTTGCGGGTGGTGTAGTAGATGGAACCCTGGAAGTCGTTCGTGCCGCTTTTCGTCACGGCGTTGACGCCAGCGCCGGTGAAGTTGCCCTGGCGCACGTCGAACGGCGCCACGTTCACCTGGATCTGCTCGATCGCGTCGATCGGAATCGGCGACACACCCGTACGTCCGCCAGGCTGGCCGGAGAGACCG
>JBBQFW010000341.1:0-4217 GCA_038322445.1 Gemmatimonadales bacterium | reverse complement strand
CACGTATTCGGCTTTGCGGTGTGGCGCGACATCGAGCGGTACAAGGAACGCACGAGCTGGCCGCTCTACCGCGGCTCGCAATCGGGCATCTCGTCACAGCTCGGGGTCCTCACGGACATTCGCGGCATCGCGCCATTCCAGCGTCGCGAGATCCTGCCGTACACGGTGGTGCAGAATTCGTCGGTGCCGGTGAGCAATCCCGCGCTCGGTGCGTCGCGCTGGGCGCGCGCGCAGAAATTCTCTGTCGGCGCGGACCTGAAGTACGGCGTAACGCCCAACCTCACGCTCGACGCCACGGTGAACCCGGACTTCGGCCAGGTCGAGGCGGATCCGTCGGTGGTGAACCTCACCGCGTTCGAGACGTTCTTCGCGGAGAAGCGGCCATTCTTCCTCGAGGGGACGGGCTTCTACAACTTCAGCGTCAACTGCAGCACGGTGAATTGCGGGGGCGAGGGGCTCTTCTATTCGCGTCGCATCGGCCGATCACCCCAGCTCCTGGGACTCTATGCCGACCAGACGTCCCCGAACGTCTCGCCGATCCTCGGCGCGGGAAAGCTGACGGGGCGGCTCGATGGCGGACTCAGTGTCGGCGTGCTGGAGGCCGTCACGGGGCGCGTCAGCGGCGTGAACGATCGCACGACCGAGCCGCGCACGAGCTATACGGTGCTCCGCGCCACGCAGGACCTGCGGCAGGGCCAGACGGTCGTCGGCGTGATCAGTACGATCGTGGATCGCGCGCTCGACACATGGTCCGATGCCTATCTCCGCCGCCAGGCGTACGTGGAGGGGGCGAACATTCGTCACCGCTGGGGCGCGAGCCGCTATGAGCTCGGCGGCAGTGTCACGCGCAGCGACGTCCGCGGTAGCGCGGCGTCCATCCTCGCCACGCAGACAAACTCGGTGCACCTCTTCCAGCGACCGGATGGCGGGTTGACGGTGGATCCATCGCTCACGTCGCTGTCGGGCAATGCGGAGGAGATGTCGTTCGGCAAACAGGGCGGCAACATGGTGCACTTCCAGACGAGCTACCAGCGGCAGTCGACCGGATTCGAGACGAACGATGTGGGTTACCTGCGACGGGCGAACCTTCAGAGCTTCAACAATTCGATGGGGCTCCACTGGCGCACGCCGACAGCGCTCTATCGCCAGATGCAGGGAAACTTCAACGCGTGGGGCTACTGGACGGCGGCGGGCATGCCGACCGATCGCGCGCTGAACACGAGCTGGCACGTGAACTTCGTGAACAACATGTGGCTGCACACGAGCCTTGCGGCGCAGCAGCTACCCGGGACGTTCTGCGACGTCTGCGCTCGCGGAGGTCCGGCCTTCAGGCGGTCGCCGAAAGTGTCGGTGAACGTCGGCGTGCAGGGCGATGACCGTGGTCATGTCGTGCCGAGCTTCTTCCTCTCGAGAGGGCGTGGCGACTACGGGGCGTCTCACTACATCGAGTACTCGCCGTCACTCACCGTCATCCCGATGTCGCAGCTCCAGCTGCAGTTCGACGCCGATTGGACCGTCTCCCACGACGACGCGCAGTGGCTCGGCAACTTCACCGACGCGAGCGGCGCGAAGCACTACTCATTTGCCCACCTGATGCAGGACACGCGGTCGCTCGGCATGCGCGTCAGCTATACCGCCACGCCGACGCTGAGCTTCCAGCTTTACGCCGCACCCTTCGTGGCGCGCGGCGAATACAGCAATCCGCGCGAGCTGAGCGCGACACCGCGCGCCGAGGGGTACCAGGATCGCTTCGTGGCGTATTTGCCTCCGGCGGGCGCGTCGACGGGCTTCAACGTGTTGCAGCTTCGGTCGAACAACGTTGTGCGCTGGGAGTTCCGGCCGGGCTCCACACTCTTTGCCGTCTGGACGCATGGCAGGGATGGCTACGACCCACGCTATGTCGAGCGCAACCTGCGGGGCGAGTACACCGACCTATTCTCGTTGCATCCCGCGAACACGTTCCTGCTGAAGCTCGCATACTGGTTGGACTGATTGCTTGACAATCGGCCCAGTGCGCTGGCAAATACTGTCGGCGTCATCCCCACGAAGACGGGGATCTGCAAAATTCGTCATCCCCGCGAAAGCGGTGATCCAGTGCTGGGCTTGGGTCAACATGGATTCCCGTACGCGCGGATGGATGCCGCCTTGCTGCGCGCGGACTCAAGTCAGCATACTGACGCACGATTCTTCCTGCCGCCAACAAGCGCCGCCATGACTTCATTTTCCATACTCCGCTCCCCCGCCGCGACACTCGCCCTCGTGGCGCTGCTTGCGGCGCCCGCCGTAACACCACCGGCCGTGCCCGCCGTCGATCCCGCGCTCTACGCCGGCATCACCTGGCGAAACCTCGGACCGTTTCGCGCAGGTCGTGTGTCGGCGGTCACGGGCGCGATCGGCCAGCCCGGTGTCTTCTACGCCGGGTTACCGGCGGCCGGCGTCTGGAAGACGACGAGCGCCGGACAAACGTGGTATCCCGTGTTCGATGCGGTGAAGGAGGTCTCGTCGATTGGCGCGATCGAAGTGGCGCCATCCGATCCGAATGTCATCTACGTGGGCACGGGCGACATGGTGACCGGTGGCTCCATCAACGAAGGCAATGGCGTCTACCGGTCGGGCGATGCGGGAAAGACCTGGCGGCACGTCGGTCTCGACGGGACGAAGCAGATCCCATCGATGCTCGTGGACGCGCGCGATCCGAACATCGTTATCGTGGCGGCGCAGGGCGACCTCCATGTGAAGAGCGAATTCCGCGGCGTGTTCCGGACCACCGACGGTGGTGCCACCTGGACGCGAACGCTCTTCGCCAACGACAGCGTGGGTATCCAGAAGCTCGCGCGTGCCGATGATGCGCCCGGGGTGATCTTCGCAACGACGGTGAGGCACTACATCCCTCCTTTCGTACCAGGCCGGCCGGCTGCGCAGCCGACGCCCGATGCCACCGGGTACACGGGTACGTCGCTCTACAAGTCGACCGACGGCGGCCTCACCTGGAAGGAACTGTCCGGCGGTGGACTCCCGCGGCTCAACGGCCGCACGTCCGTTGCCGTGGCGATGCACACGAACGCGCAACGCGTCTTCGTCATCACGAACACCGGCCTTTTCCGTTCCGATGACGGCGGCTCGGCGTGGCAGCAGATGGCCGCCGACGATCTGCGCATCCGCAATGGACAGGGCGGATACAACTGCGGTGTGTACGTCAGTTCGTCCAATCCCGACCTCGTCTACACGATCAGCACGTCGAGCTACAAGTCGACCGACGGCGGCAAGACGTTCACTGGCTTCAAGGGCGCACCGGGCGGTGACGATCCGCAGCAGCTCTGGATCGATCCCACGAATGGATCACGCATGCTCATGGGGCTCGACCAGGGCGCGGTCGTCACCCTCGATGGCGGTGCGACCTGGACCTCGTACTACAACCAGTCGACCGAACAGATCTACCACCTCGCCGTCGACAACTCCTCGCCGTACTGGGTGTACGGCACCCAGCAGGACGCCGGCGCCATCCGCACGCGCATCCGCGGCAACCTCGGCGCCATCACCCCGCTCGACTGGAATCCGGTATCCGGCTGGGAGTGGGGCACGGTGCTGCCGGATCCACTCGATCCGAACACCGTGTACTCGAGCGGCTCGGGCATTCTGAAGATCACCTATCCGAGCGAGCAGTGGATCAACGTCAGCCCCGCCGCGGATCCGGCCGCGAAGCTTCGCACGACGTCGACGCAGCCGATGGTGTTTGCGCCATGGAACAAGCACATGCTCATCGCGGGCTTCCAGCAGCTCATGGCGACGACCGACAGCGGCGCGCACTGGACGCAGATGAGTCCCGACCTCACCGTGCGCTCCGATGCACCGCCGGCGCCCTCCACCGCGGGCGGCACCGCAACACCGCCTGGCGGCGCGATCGAATCCATCTCGGCATCGACCGTCGCGAACGGCACCATCTGGGTCGGCACGGGCAACGGACTCGTGAAGCTCACCCGCAACAGCGGGAAGACGTGGGCAGACGTCAGCATCGCGGGCCTGCCCAATCCATCGCGCGCCGAGGTGAACATCGATGCGTCGCACGCCGATGCGGCGAGCGCGTATGCATCCATCGACCTTCATCGCGTCGGCGACTACACGCCCTACTTGTTCCGCACGCGTGACTACGGAAAGACGTGGACGAAGATCATCGGCGACCTGCCGACGAACCAGCCGAGTGGCAGCTTCTCGCGCGT
>JBBQFW010000340.1:0-4233 GCA_038322445.1 Gemmatimonadales bacterium | reverse complement strand
GGCCGCGTCGTACGCCAGGTCCGGATCAGGGAGCGTGAGACTGACGGCTTGTGCCTGCGGCACCGTGAGATTGACGAAACGCTGGCGCAGCTCGTCGTTGGTGCGGCGCTTCACCTTCCAGCGAATCAGCTCCGCCGTATTGGGCGAATCCGTGTCGCTCGGCCCGAACATCATGAGGCTTGGCCACCACCAGCGGTTGACGGCGTCCTGCACCATCGCCTTCTGCGCCGGCGTTCCACTCGCCAGCACCGACACGATCTCGTAGCCCTGGCGCTTGTGAAAGTTCTCTTCCTTGCAGACGCGAATCATCGCACGGGCGTACGGCCCATACGAGGCCTTCGCGAGAATCGTCTGGTTGACGATCGCGGCGCCGTCCACGAACCAGCCAATGACGCCGATGTCAGCCCACGAGAGAGTTGGATAATTGAAGATGCTGGAATACTTCGCGCGGCCGTCGAGGAGCTGCTGAATGAGCTCCGCCCGATCGACGCCGAGTGTCTCGGCGCCACAGTAGATGTAGAGCCCGTGCCCGGCTTCGTCCTGCACCTTCGCGATGAGCGAGACCTTCCTCCGGAGCGACGGGGCGCGGGTGATCCAGTTGCCCTCGGGCAGCATCCCGACGATCTCGGAGTGCGCGTGCTGCGACATCATGCGGATGAGCTGGCGCCGGTACTTCTCGGGCATCCAGTCCTTCGGCTCGATGCTTTCCCCGGCCGCAATGCGCGCCTCGAAGGTTGCGAGCATTGCTGCGTCGTCGATCGGACTACTGGAAACACGGCTCTGCGTCATGGCGACCAACTCGTGGTGATCAGGAAGCGGGCTCTGCGACTTCCGAGCGGCAACGCCCTCACTGCTGCGTCCGCGACGGCGTCTGTCCTCACGGGGAATCTACACCGCCCAGCCGAAATCGGACCAGTGACGACAAGCACCCTAGAGCCAGCGGCGCACTCGCGCACAGTACGCCACATACTCGTCTCCGAACGCGGAGCGGAGGTACGCCTCTTCGCGTCTGATGACGAACTGGAACACCGTGAACAGCACGACGGGAAGCAACAGGAGCGGCCACCACGTCGCGAGTATCGCCGTGACACCGGCATACACGATCGTGAGTCCGGTATACATCGGGTTGCGCGTGAAGCGGTAGGGCCCGCTACTCACGATGCGCGCGGCCGCTCGATGGGGCACAATCGCAGTTCCCGCGCGACGAAAAGTCACCATGCCCCAGCCGAGCAGCAACACGCCGGCCACGAGCAACAAGGGTCCCACGCTCCGGGCGACGGACGCCATCGGCAGGGCGACGAGATATCGGTCGATGATCCAGCCTGCAATCAGCCCGGCCGCAAACCACAGCGGGGGCGGCACGTAGACACCGGCGTTCGCGAGCGGGATATCGTCGGTCATTTGCGATCCGGGTGGGAGCCTGCAATCTACACCTGTCCGGCACCGGCCGACGTCGACGTCTGCCGCGATATGTGTATCTTTCCCGGATGCTTACAAGGTCCGCCGTACCAGGCACCGCGGTCGCGGGTGGCGATGTCTCCGTCACCATCTCCGACGGCATCGGCACCATCACGTTCTGCCATCCCAAGGGCAACTCCCTTCCTGGCGAATTGCTGCAGCGCCTGGCCGACGCCATCGACTGGCTCGGCCGCGATGCCGCCGCGCGCGTGCTCGTGCTGCGCAGCGACGGCACGGGGCCCTTCTGCGCGGGCGCGTCGTTCGACGAGCTGCTCCAGATCAGCGACGCCGAGCAGGGCGAAGAGTTCTTCAGTGGCTTTGCGCGCGTCATCCTCGCGATGATTCGTGCGCCCAAGTTCGTACTCGTGCGCGTGCACGGCCGCACGGCGGGGGGGGGCGTGGGGATCGCCGCGGCGGGTGATTACACGTTCGCCGTACGGACGGCGTCGGCAAAGTTGAGCGAGCTCACGGTGGGCATCGGTCCCTTTGTGGTGGGTCCGGTCATCGAGCGCCGCGTGGGCCGCGGACCATACGCCGCCATGGCGGTGGACGCCGACTGGCGCGACGCGGAATGGGGTGAACGGCACGGCCTGTACAGCCGCATCTTCTCCGACGCGGCGTCCATGGATGCCGCGATCAATGCGCTGGCGGGCTCCCTCGCCGCATCGAATCCTGACGCCATGGCGGGCATGAAGCGCGTATTCTGGGAGGGCACGGAACAGTGGGACATACTGTTGGCCCAACGCGCTCGCTTGTCCGGTTCCCTTGTGCTGTCCGAATTCACGCGCGCATCGATCGCGAAGTTCCGGGCGCGCTGAAGTTCAGGGCCTGACGCAGCGCGAGAGTTCACGCCGGAAACACCATGAACGCAGATCGGCGCAGTCACCGCGCCTACCTGGATTCGTGCGGTTGCTGCACCCAACCAACTCTTGAAACTCGTCATTCCCGCGAAAGCGGGAATCCAGTTGGGCCCTGTGAACATGGCTTCCCGCGTGCGCGGGAATGACGGTCGAAGAACATGAATTCCCGTTGTCGGGGGAATGACGAACGTCAGCGTCTCAGGCGCCGAGGCGTGCGAGGTCGGCACGTGACTGAATCTGGTCGGGCGATGCGACACTGATGCCGAGGTCGCGCAGGAGCCCGTCGCCGAGCCCGTAGACCCAGCCGTGCACGCAGAGCGCCTTGCCCCGCGCCCACGCGTCGCGAACCACGGTGGTCTGCGCCACGTTCACGACCTGCTCCACCACGTTCAGCTCGCAGAGACGGTCGACGCGCTCGTCTTCCGTCAGGAGCTCGTCGAGCTGCACCTGATGCCTGAGGTGGACGTCCTGCACATGGCGGAGCCAGTTGTCCACGAGGCCAAGCTTGTCGTCACGCAGTGCGGCGCGCACGCCGCCGCAGCCGTAATGCCCGCACACGATGATATGATCGACGCCGAGGACGTCGACCGCGAACTGGATCACGGAGAGGCAATTGAGGTCGCCGTGCACGACGATGTTGGCGACGTTGCGGTGCACGAACAGCTCACCGGGGAGCAGTCCCACAATCTCGTTCGCGGGCACGCGGCTGTCCGAGCACCCGATCCACAGATACTGGGGCGCCTGCTGTCCCGACAGGCGCTGGAAGAACTCGGGGTCCTGCCGCGTGATCTCGTCTGCCCACGCGCGATTGCTCTGGAAGAGATGGTCGAGGCGTTGCGACATCCCGCGCGAGGACGCTACGGCCGCCTCGAAGGTGCGACCGGCGGCGTGGGCGGACGCGCCATGCGCACGAACAGTCCACCCTTCCCGGCGCATGCCTCCTCGCTGGGCGTGCCCAGGAGGAACGTGCCGTCCTTGCATCGACCAGTGGCACCTCCAGGGGCGGCCTGCCGCGCGACGTCGTTGCGCACAGGTCCGAACTCGCGAATGCGGCGGGTGGGGGTAGGCGCCGTCAGCGGCGTGGGCGTCGCCAGGGCAATGCGCGCGGCACGAGGCAGCGAGTCGGGACGCGCGCTGCGGCGGGGCGCAAGCGTGAGGGTGGGCAAGGACGTGGTAGACGTACTCGCGCGGAGTGCGGGGGCGCGCCGGGGCGGGATGACCGCCGCCGGAGGCTGGATGAGAACGGGCACGGCGGCGGCGGGCGGCGGCGGCGGCACTGCCGCCTGCGCGCGCGCGGCATGTGCGCCCGCTACGGCAAGCGCTGCCGCCGCGATCACCGTATGCGCCCTGGAGGCATGACTCATGGCGTTACCGTGAAGGAGTTCGTGTAGGAGACATAATTCGCATTGGACACGGTGACGTTCGCCGTTCCCGTCGAAGTGGCTTTGATGTAGAACTGAAGATACGACCCGTCGGCGGGAACGACGAAGGACGTGATCGAAGTGGCGCTTGCGCCACCCAGCGTGAACGTGGCGTTGGCATCCGCCGCCAGCGCGAACGTCGTGGCGGAGGCGACCGCACGACCCACGCCCCCATCCGGCGACTTCAGGTAGATGACGACCTGGGTGGAGTCTCCGGCCTTCAACGACGTTGGCCAGCCGGATACGTTACCAAGAACTCCCTGGTCAACCGACACCATGCCGACGGCGGGTGTATGACCGGGCGGCGACGCCGTGATGGTGTCCATACCCGCCGACGTGCCCGTGATGCGGAAGTACTGATAATAGTTGGATTTCGGAATCGTCACGCTCGCCGGTGTCGAAGTTCTCGGCGTTGCCGCGTGCGTCAACAGCACGTCCAGCGGTGCGGTCGTCGCGTTCGGAAGGGTGACGTACGTATCGAAATACTGGCCAAT
>JBBQFW010000339.1:0-4241 GCA_038322445.1 Gemmatimonadales bacterium | reverse complement strand
ATATACTTACTATCTCCACCCCGAAATGCACTGCGCCAGAGTGAAAACCCCCTCCGGCGCAGTCGACCATATGCTCGAATACCGTCTATTTCGGGAAACTCACGCTAGCTTCAGGCTCAAAGCTCGAGCTCGTGGCAGGCATGCAACTGCCGCCCGGGGCCTGCCGAATAGCCGTCGGTCAAACAGCCATCAGCGTCAGTTTGCAGCTGCGCTAGAACTCGATCTGCGCCCCGAGCTCGATCACGCGGTTCGGCGGAATCTGGAAGAACTCCGTGGCCGAGCGGGCGTTCCGCGACATCAGCGCGAAGAGGCTCTTGCGCCACCGCGGCATCTTCGCCTTGCCCGTCAGCACCAGCCGCTCGCGGCCCAGGTAGTACGACGTATCCATCCTGGGGACGGGAACGCCTTCGGCCGCGGCACGCGCCAGCAGCTCGGGAATGTCCGGCGACTGCATGAAGCCGTACGTCGCCACGAGGCGATAGAAGCCCTCGCCCATCTTCTCGAGCGAGAGCATGTGCTCGCCCGCGACTTCGGGAATGCCGCGCGTCTGCACGCTGAGCAGGATCACCGTCTCGTGCAACATCTTGTTGTGCTTCAGGTGGTGCAGCAGCACCACGGGCACACCATCCGAGTTCGACGTCATGAAGATCGCCGTGCCGCGCACGCGCAGCGGTGGCGTCTTCCCGATGCTCGCGAGGAAGGTGGCGAGCGGCAGCGCGCCCGCCTCCTGGATCTGCTGCAACTGCATCCGGCCACGCTTCCACGTGCTCATCAGCGTATAGACGCCGATCGCCATGACGAGCGGCACCCAGCCGCCATGTTCGATCTTGATCACGTTCGCGAGCAGGAAGCTGAGATCGATGAGCAGGAACAGCACCGTGATCACGCCGACGTGCAGCCGCGACCAGTTCCACCGCGAGCGTGCCACCACGGCAAAGAGGATCGACGTGATCGCCATCGTGCCGGTGACCGCGATGCCATACGCGGCGCTGAGTGCGCTCGAATTCTTGAAGGCGAGCACGAGGATCAGGCAACCGACCATCAGCGCCTTGTTCACCTCGGGGATGTAGATCTGTCCCGCCTCGTGCTTCGAGGTGTGGATGATCTGCATGCGGGGCGAGTAGCCGAGCTGGATGCTCTGTTGCGTGAGCGAAAAGGCGCCCGAAATGAGGGCCTGCGACGCGACGACCGCGGCGGCTGTCGCGATCACGAGCAGCGGCCACTGGAAGGTCGCCGGCGCGAGCAGGTAGAACGGATTGCTCGCGGCGGTCGGCGTGCGCAGCAGCAGCGCGCCCTGGCCGAAGTAGTTCAATAGCAACGCCGGCAGCACTGCCACGAACCACGCGATGCGAATGGGACGCTTGCCGAAATGGCCCATGTCCGCATACAGCGCCTCGCCACCCGTGACGCACAGCACGACGGCGCCGAGTGTCAGGAACCCGGCGATGCCGTGGTCGCGGAAGAACAGTACCGCGTTCCACGGGTTCGCCGCCGCGAGCACCTGCGGCGCGGCGATGATGGAACGGATGCCGAGCGTCGCGATTGTCACGAACCAGACGACCATGATGGGGCCGAACGCCGTGCCCACACGTGCCGTGCCGTAGCGCTGCACCATGAAGAGCGCGAACAGGATGACGAGCGTGATCGGCACGACGATGTGAGCCAGTGCCGGCGCGCCGACCTCCAGTCCCTCGACCGCGCCAAGGACGGAGATCGCCGGCGTGATCACGCCGTCGCCGTAAAGCAGGGCCGCGCCGAACAGGCCGAGCGCGACGAGAAGGACGCGTCGTTTCCTGTCATCCGAGCGGCGCTTCTGCTGGAGGAGCAGGGCAAGGAGGGCGAGGATGCCGCCTTCCCCGCGGTTGTCCGCACGCAGGATGAAGACGATGTACTTGATGCTGACGACGAGGATCAGCGACCAGAGAATCAGGGAGAGCACGCCGATGATGTTCGGCGCCGTCGGCACGATGCCGTACTCCTCCTTGAAGCATTCCCGCAGTGCGTAGAGGGGGCTGGTGCCGATGTCGCCGTAGACCACTCCGAGCGCGGTAATCGAGAGCACGGCGAGCCGTCGTCCGCTTGGAGGAGCGGGAACGGGGACTTCGTGCACGGACGTATATGTCGCAGTTTCGACCGACATCGATTTTGAGAGAGCAGCGATGCGTAGGCGCCCCGAGAACGGCGCAGGCCGGGAGCGCATGCGCCCCCGGCCGCATTCAACATATGCGCCGCGCAGAGTTGCGGCAGCGGCACAGGCCGCTGGGCGCGCTACACCTTGGCGGCAGTCGCCTCGATCTCGGCGGCGGCGCGTTCGAGGATCTCCACGATCCGCTTGAGCATTACGGGGTCGTGCACCGCATCCGTTGCCCGTCTGTACGTGGCCTTCCCCACGCGACGGAAGGCGCCGTGCACCTCGGCCATCGGCTCGTCGAGGAAGTGGCCGACCATCTTCGCGATGCGGTCGAAGATGTTGTCGACGGTGTCGCGGTTCTCGGCGAGATGCGCCCGTCCCGCATCGGTGATCTCGTACACCTTCTTTCCCTCGGGGCCCGGGACGATCCTGGCGTATCCGAGGTCTTCGAGGAGCTGGAGGGTGGGGTAGACCGTACCCGGGCTCGGCGCGTATGCGCCGCCGAATTTCTCCTCGAGCGCCTTGATGATCTCGTAGCCGTGGCGGGGTTTCTCCTCGAGCAGGCGGAGGACGACGTAACGCAGGTCGCCCTGCTCGAACATCCGCCCACCGCGCCACCGGCCGCGCGGGCGGCCCTCGGCGCCGAAGAACCCGTTCATGAAGCTCGCGTCCCAACCCCACTTTCCCCGGGCGTGGTGGGATGATTCGGGACGTCCTTCCCAACCCCAGAAGCAGTCGCGCATGGTAGTCCTCCGCTCGATCGAGCGATATATCGTTGATATGAAGATATATCGGGCGATATATCGGAGTCAAGGTCGACCTATGCGGTTTTTCCCTGCACCCTGGAGCGGTGCACACGCGGCGGTGGCCGGCGCACCTGCCAGCGGACGCGAGCGCCAACGGCGAGCACGATCGCCAGTACACAGAGCTCGACGTAGACCTTTTCGCCGTCGAGATAATCGATATTCCGGTCCTTGAGCGCCGGATCGGTGAGGATCGCATGCACCGCGTACAGCGGAAAGAGCGCATATGTCGTGAAGTGAATGCGCTTCCACCATCGGCGCCCGATCCGGAAGCGGAAGTACGACGTCACCACCACGAGCGCGAGCAGGTACGCGGCCGCGGCGCCGGTGGAATTGATCCACGGCTGCTTCGGCGCATTCATCGGATAGAACAGGTCCACGACGCGAAAGTCCACGCGATTCGGCAGCAGCAGGAGCGCGGGATGGACGAGCACCATCGCGAGCGCGGCATAGCCGGTGTAGTTGTGGATCAGCACCGTATTGATGCGACGATGCGGCCAGCGACGCAGCGGATTGTATTTCGTCGAAAGCAGCAGGCCGATGAGGATGTTCGCCGTCAGCAGTCCGATCGCGGCGAGGCCAGCATAGTTCGAGAGTTCGATGGGATCGAGTGGGGGCATCAGTCTCTGCAAAAGGCGGGGGAAGTCCAACACAAGTACGTCCAGACAGCCAAGCTCGCTGACTCCGAATGCGGCACACCAGTTGCCTGTATCAGAGTCATCTGAAAGACGACCACTCACTCACGTGCGAGGATATGACAATGGCTGACAATCTCGGAACGGATGGACTGGAGAATCAGGTCAAGGGCGCCGCGAAGGAAGTGGGCGGCAAAATTCGCAAGAATGTCGGCGACATGACCGACAATCACAGCGAAGAGATGAAGGGCAAAGCGAAGGAGCTGGAGGGCAAGGCCCAGCGCAAGGTTGGCGAGGCCGAGTCCAAGATCGACCGCAACACCTGATCGCCACCAGCGCGATGTGATGAGGGGGACGCCGGCAACGGCGTCCCCCTCATCATTGTATCGTCATGCGTGGTTCACTCAGACGTCATGCACAAGCACGCTGATTCGTAATCGGGCGCTCACGAGGCGCCAATGTCCGCGTCGTATCGTCGGCGTAGTGCTGTTCATGCCGACATTCACGCGGAGGAAACGATGTTCACGACCCTGGTGGAATCACGCGCCGTTCACCGGCGGAGCGTGCGCGGCGCCGTCATCAGCGTGATCGCCCATACGCTCGTCATCGCGTCGGCGGTCGCCCTCACGTACCCGACCGTAGTCGACGCACACCCTGATTCACGGCCACAAC
>JBBQFW010000338.1:0-4274 GCA_038322445.1 Gemmatimonadales bacterium | reverse complement strand
GCCGGGTATGGCAGCGCGTTGCTGCCTGGCAGCGACTCCGTAACGGTCGCCGGCGTGAACGATGGTGGGCAGGTCGCCGGATACTGGCCGGCGCGAGGCTCCGTCCTCCGCGGACTGGGGATTTCGCAGGGGGGCATTGTGGAATACGGCGACTGCCAGCCCGCCGCCATCAACAACGCCGGGCAGGTGGCCTGCGCTTACGGCGCCACGCGCTACAGCTCCGGGGTGCTCGAGTATCGGCAACCGGTTGGGTCGCGGGCGACGGGGATCACGGAGCAGGGGACGATCTACGGAATGGGCATCGGTGGGACTTGGTCCCCATTTCTCTGGACGCCGCAAGGCGAGACCACCCTCCCAGGCTTCGTGAGCGCCACCGGCAAGGTGAATAGTCTTGGGCACGGCGCCGCTACCTCAGGGAGCGGCCTGTATTTTCAAGGCCTGCTCACTCGCGCAACGGGGGTCGTCGGCCTGGGGGGCACTGGACGCTATTCGGCCGCACTCGGTCTCAATGACGCCGATGACGTGGTCGGCAGCAGTGAATCGATGGGATCGGGCTACACGCTCGGCATTCTCTGGCGTGCCGCAAATGGGTGGATTACGCAGTCGCTCGGCGTGCGGACGCGTCGAGCCGTTGGTATCAGCGAGACCGGGCTTGTGGTCGGTGAGGGGGCGGACGGCCCCTTCCTCTGGCGTGGTGATCGCTACGCGCTGCTCAGCGATGTCGTGGCTGAGAGCGGGTGGATCTTTACCGGCACACCGGCCATCAGCCGCAATGGCACGATCGCCACGTATGGCATCCACGCCTCATCAGGTCGCCGTGGCGTCCTCCTCATCCCGCCGGGTCCACCGGTTCCGGGAGTGTCCCTTGCCTGGTTTGACCTTCAGCGCTGCCTTGGTGCGGCTTACGCCACGGCGGGCTTCGGCGTCGAGAGTGCCTGCTCTCAGGCGTGCGAGAGCAAGGGGAGCGCGCAATACTGTCTTACCCGACGGCAGTGGCACTCCATCGTCTGGCCGCTGAAATAACGTGTGACCGGTGTACGTGTACGCGATTTCTGCCTCGGTACACTAGATCGGCGCGCCGTCGAACCAGTCGCGCGCCTCGGCGAGACACTCGCGGGTCACCTCGCTGTCCCCGCGTTCCAGTGATTCGCGAAACGTGCGCAGGTGACCCTCCATCGTGACCAGCGCGTGGACGAGCGCCGCCGTGTTGTCCTGCATGATCGACATCCAGAGTGACGGCGAGCTTCCGGCCAGGCGCGTCATGTCCCGACCCCCGGGCCCGAGCGCGGATCGCTGCACCCCTGCCTCACGCAGGGTCAGCGCGAGTGTCGTCGACAACACCTGCGGCAGGTGACTGCGCCACGACATCTGCTCGTCGTGCACGGCGGCGTCCAGCACTTCCACCCCCGACCGCAACGCCCGCCAGAACGATTCTGCGAGGCGCAGCGTGTCGGACGACGTTTCGGTCGTGGGACACAGAAAGACGCGCGCATCGTCGAACAGGTTCGCACGTGACGCGCGCCATCCGGAGCGATGACTGCCCGTGAGCGGGTGCGCGCCCACATAGCGCGCACCGAGCCCGAGGGAGCTTGCCGCGCCGACGATGCTTCGCTTCGTGCTCGCCACATCCATCACCAGGCGCGCCTGCGCCAGACGCGGAGCGACGCGCGCCAGCAGCGACATCGTCGCATCGACCGGCAACGCGAAGATCACGACATCCGCCGCCTCGATCCCATGCAGTTGCGCTCCGAGTCGCTCGTGAACGATCCCTTCTCCTTCCGCCGCATCGAGCGAATCCGGCGCACTGTCGTACCCCAGCACCCGCACGTCCCGCTCAGCGAGCGCGCGCGCGAGAGAGCCCCCGATCAGGCCCAGTCCCACAATGGCCACGCGCTCGATTTGCGTCATGGCGCGCCTTCCTGCGCGCGCCGCGAGAGCCCCACGACGTGCCAGAAGATTTCGCGCACGGCCTCGATGGGAAGACCATGCTCACGCGCGTTGCCGACAGCCCGTCGGATCACTTCCGCTTCTCGCTGCGGGTCGAGAATCGGCAGTCCCGCCGCTGTCTTCAGCACTGCCGTCCGCCTGCCGAGCGTCACCCGCTCTGCGAGGAGGGCGACGAGTCGTCGGTCGAGGTCCTCGATCTCGCCGCGACACTGCGCCAACTCGGTGAGCGGATCGTGGTCCGTCATGCGTTGGCACTTGTAACGGATCCGCTCCCGGCCATCTCGCGTGGTGTAAAAGACCGGCCGGCGGCTTCGGCGAACGCGGGCACGCGGAGCATGAGTTTCGCAAATGCGGCGAAGTCGAGTGACTGGTCTCCGTCCGAGAGTGCGGTTTCGGGATTCGGGTGCACCTCGATGATGAGGCCATCGGCGCCGGCGGCAATAGCGGCGTAGGCGAGCGGGGCGACGAGCAACGCCTCACCGCCGGCGTGGCTCGGGTCCACGATCACGGGCAGGTGACTCTCGCGCTGGAGCACAGGAATGGCGGAGACGTCGAGCGTGTTGCGCGTGGCGCGCTCGAAGGTGCGGATGCCACGCTCGCAGAGCACGACCTGGTGATTGCCGTGCGCCATGATGTATTCCGCCGACATCAGCAGTTCGCTGATGGTGCCCGAGAGTCCGCGCTTCAGCAGCACGGGCCGCTGTACGCGTCCGAGCTCGGCGAGGAGTGCGTAGTTCTGCATGTTGCGCGCACCAACCTGAAGCATGTCCGCATGCTCGGCGACGAGGTCCACGTCGCGCGTGTCGAGCACCTCGGTGACGACCGGCAATCCCTGTTCACGTCGCGTGGCGACGAGCAGCTCGAGGGCCTCCTTGCCGAGTCCCTGGAAGGAGTAGGGAGAGGATCGCGGCTTGAATGCGCCGCCGCGGAGGATGGTCGCTCCGGCCGCCTTGACGGCTGCTGCCGTGTCGTTGAGCATCGTGCTGTTCTCGACGGAGCAGGGACCGGCGATGATCGTCAGCGCGTTCCCGCCGATGATCGCGTCCTGCCCGACCCGAACGACAGTGCGGTTCACCGCGAATTCACGCGAGGCCAGCTTGTAGGGCTTGAGCACCGGCATCACCGACTCGACGCCCGGGATGGAACGCAAGGGCAACTCCATGAGCTTGGCCTCGTCGCCGATGCACCCGACGATGGTGCGGTGCTCCCCGCGCGAGAGGTGCGTATGGAGTCCGGCCGCCTCGATCCGCTCGCGCAGGTGATCGAGCTCGTCGTCGGTGATGTCCGGGCGGGTAATGATGATCATGGCGAGGCGCTCGAGTGAGGAATGGTGGTTGGTGCACAACAAAAAGGCCCGTGGAGAGTTCCACGGGCCGGCTGGCTATCGTAGGCGGGGAGCAGTGCTCCGTTCAGTCGCGCGTACGTCTCCAGACACGGCCCGGGAGGGGATAGCCGTAGTAATAAAAGGAGACGGAATAAAATCGGGGCGCGTTCATTGTTCCGGCACAATAGGGACGCGTGAGACGTTCGTCAAGAACGACTTGCACCGGTGCAGGGCGGATGCGGCGTCCACGAGTCGCAGTGAGGCTCCTTCGCTCGCACTCACGCCTCCGGTCACCGGCATCCATGTTTGTGAATGCGATGCGGCCTCCGTGACCTCCGTGGTAAAATCGCAGTTCCGAAGGCTTCCTTCAAAACGAATCTCAAATGCGCAGTCGCTCGTTAGCCGCTTCCGCCGTCCTCGCGCTTGTGCCTCTGCTCGGCCACGCGCAATCACGCGCGATCCCGACACCCGCCTCGGTCATCGGCTTCGAGCCCGGCGCCGATCGCAAGCTCCCCGAGTGGCAGCAGGTCGTGGCGTACTTCAAGGCGCTCGACGTCGCCTCGCCGCGCGTGCAGACTCGAGTCCTCGGCAAGACCACACTCGGCCGACCCTTCATCGCCGTATTCATCGGCGACTCCGCCACGCTGGCAAACCTGCCGAAGCTGCACGACGCGCAGCGGAAGCTCGCCGATCCACGGCTCGCGACGAACGCCGAGCGTGAGGCGCTCGAACGTGACGGCAAGGTCGTCGTGCTGGTGACGTCGAGCATTCACTCCACCGAAGTCGGCGGCATCCTCCCGCCGCTCACGCTGGCGTACAAGCTGGCGACGGACGAGGGTGAGCAAGGACGCACGATCCGCAAGAATACCGTCGTCATCATGGTGCCGTCGCTGAACCCCGACGGCGTCGACATCGTCGGCGACTGGTATCGCAAGTCGCTCGGCACGGCATGGGAAGGCACGCAACCGCCAACGCTGTATCACTACTACACGGGCCACGACAA
>JBBQFW010000337.1:0-4281 GCA_038322445.1 Gemmatimonadales bacterium | reverse complement strand
CCATCGCCTGGAGCGACTTGACGTCCGGGACGGTCACTTCGCCGAAAACGAGCCGAGCGCCATTGTCGCCCATGGGCTGCGCGGACGCGAGGAGCCGCTGCAGGTCGTCGCCGCCTCCACGCATAGCCTCCTCGACCTTCTTCTCGAGCGCGCGTCGCTCGTCGAGCAGCTGCTGGACGCGGCGCTCCACGCCCGCCACCGGCGACTTCACCAGCTCCGCCACACGCACGAGGGCATGTTCCTGTGACCGCATCTGCGCAAACGCGCCCGGGCCCGTGAGCGCCTCGATGCGCCGCACGCCGCTGGCCACGCCGGTCTCGCTCGCGACCACGAACAGCCCGATCTCGCTCGTGTTGCGCACGTGCGTGCCGCCGCACAACTCCATCGAGAATCCCGGGACGTCCACGACGCGCACCACATCACCATATTTCTCGCCGAACAGCGCCATCGCGCCCTTCGCGCGCGCGGCGGCATACGGCATTTCAGTGGAGGCCACTGGCAGTGATCGCCAGATCTCCCGATTCACGATCTCCTCGACCTGCGCGAGCTTCTCGGTGGGGACCGGACCGTGATGCGTGAAGTCGAAGCGCAGGCGATCGGAGGTGACCAGCGACCCGGCCTGATGTACCGAATCACCAAGCACCTCCCGCAGCGCCGCGTGCAGGAGGTGCGTCGCGGTGTGGTTCCGCTCCGTATCCTTTCGCCGCACGCTCGGCACGCGCGCCGAGACGGCGCCCCAGTGGAATGCGCCCTCCAGTCGACCGACCGCCGCCGAGCCCCCCTCGACCTTCCGCACACCGTCGACGTCCACTCGCCAGCCGTCACCGACGATCTCGCCCACGTCCGCGACCTGGCCGCCGGACTCCGCGTAGAATGGCGAATCACGCAGCAGGAGCGCGACGCGGCCGTCGTCCAATCGCCGCATCGAGGTCACGAACGTATCCGACGCGGTGACGTCGTAGCCGACGAATCGGAAGCCGCCCGCGGTCTCCCCAGGCGCGCGCTCCCACGCCGAGGTGTCATCGAGCCCCTCACTCGCAACGCCGAGCTTGCGTGTCTTGCGCTCGTCCTTCGAGCGCGTGCGTTGCTCGAGCAGAGCCGCCTCGAAGCCCGCGATGTCGACCGTGTACTTTCGCTCATGCGCCATCAACTCGGTCAGGTCGATGGGGAAACCAAACGTGTCATAGAGGCGGAAGGCGTCCTCCCCGCTGATCGTGCCGCGCACTTCCGCGCCGCCCTGCGTGCTGTGCGCAGGGGCGAGCTGCTCGAATCGATGAATCCCTGCTTCTATCGTCGCGAGGAAGCTCTGCTCTTCCGCCCGCACTGTCCTGACCAAACTCTTTCGTTGGAGCAGTAGTTCCGGATACGCGGATCCCATCGAATCGATGACTCGCTCGACGACTTGATCCAGTGTTGGCTCGATGCGCCCAAGCAGATACGCATAGCGAACAGCACGACGGAGGATGCGGCGCAGGACGTATCCGCGCCCTTCATTGGAAGGATGAACGCCATCCGCGAGCAAGAACGCAACCGATCGCGCGTGATCCGCAATGACGTGGAACGCCGCGGGATCGACGTTAATGCGGTTGTTCTTGACGACGCTCGAGCGTGCCTGAATCGCGGGTCCGAGGGTGCTGAATTCCACCTCGTACGAATCGAGAGACTGCCTCCCCCTATACGGCAGTCCTGTTGCCGCCTCGACACTTGAGATGATAGGGGCGAAGAGATCGGTGAAGTAATTGTTCGTGACACCCTGCTTGACCGCGGCAATCCGCTCGAGGCCCGCACCCGTGTCCACCGACGGCTTCGGCAACGGCACAAGCGTGCCGTCTGCCTGCCGGTCAAACTGCATGAACACGAGGTTCCAGATCTCGAGGAAGCGCCCGGACTCGGCACCCTCCACAAAGGCTTCCTCGGAGAACACCTCCCGATCGAGCTCGGTCCACTCACCGGATGCTCCGGCCGGAAACCGGAAGTCCGTCGCCACCTTGGCGAGGTCGACGTAGATCTCCGTGCACGGGCCGCATGGCCCGGTGTCCGCCATCTGCCAGAAGTTGTCCGCGTCGCCGAGCCGGTAGATCCGCTCCGCAGCGATGCCCGCGATTTCCCGCCACAGGTCGAACGCCTCGTCGTCGCTGTAGTGCACACTGACCCGCAGCAGCGACGGATCGATCGCAAGGTATTCGGAACTCGTCAGCAACTCCCACGCAAAGCGGATGGCGTCACGCTTGAAGTAGTCGCCGAACGAGAAGTTGCCGAGCATCTCGAAGAAGGTGTGATGACGCGCGGTGTGGCCCACCTGCTCGAGATCGTTGTGCTTTCCGCCCGCGCGGACACACTTCTGCGCCGTCGTTGCCCGTCGCCTGCCGTCGGGCGCCTCCTCCATGCCGAGGAAGACCTTCTTGAACGGCACCATTCCCGCGTTGACGAACAGCAACGTCGGATCCGATTCCGGAACCAGTGGCGCGCTGGCACGAATGACGTGGTCATTGCGCTCGAAATAGTCGAGGAAGCGCTTCCGGATGTCTGAGGCAAGCATTCACCTAATATAGGCAAGCCGGCCAATGCGCACACCTCGCCCTGGCGACGTTACGCCTTCCGCAGATAGAACGCCGCCTGATCGCCACGGCTCCGCGCATTGAGTCGGTTGGCGCGCCACTTGAACTGCCAGCGCTGCAGTCGCGAGAAGGTCTGTCCGTTGATCGACTGCAGCGTCAAGCCCCGGCGATACAGCTCACTCCCCTCGAACTGGAAGTCCGTCGAATCGTAAACGACCCGTTCGAGCCGGAGGCCGCTCGCGGTGGCGAGCCGTTCCAGGCTGTCGAGCGAATGCAGGTAGAGATGACGGGGTGCATCCAACTGAACCCAGCGATCACGGTACTCCTCCCACGCGTATGAGCTCACGGTGGGGATCCGAATCAGGCAATGGCCACCCGGCGCGAGCAACCTGGCGACGTGCCCCATCGTCGCCGCCTGATCGGCAATGTGCTCAAGCGAGTGATGGAACATGACGACGTCGTACTCACCATCGAGCTCGGCGATCCATGCCTTGCGCACGAGCGTGCGCCCATGATACACGATGTCCGCATCCACAAAGGGATCGACTCCGCTGACATGCGTGTACCCATCATCGACCAACCGCCGCAACAGAAGTCCCACGCCGCAACCAACATCCAGAATGCGCGCCTTCCGGTGCGCCTGGGTCGTCGCAAACCACTCGCCGACTTCCAGCACTCGGCGCGGGACGAAGGGCGCGAGCAGCAAACGCACGCTTCGGAATCGCCCGAGCAGCATCGCATCGCGCACTCGTCGATACGCGCGACGGACGCGAGTCGGACGCACGGGCTCCGCGAACGCATAGTAGCCCCCCGCATAGAAGTCCCCGAGGTTTGGAGGGACGTCGCGAAGCTGCAGGCACCCACACTCGCCACACAGGTCGTAGCGGTACTCGCCGCCCAGTCCCATCATGCGTTCGGACGCCACGACGCCCAGCGCCGTGCCTCCTCCGCAAATGGCGCACGGGCTCGTCATCGTATCCACAGTCTATTCTCCGTCGCTCGGCGGCACGGGATCTCCAAGAGTGCTCAGCACCCGCTGAATATCGCCGGCGTCAAAGCCTCTCCGCGCAAGGAATCCGTAGAGCCGCCGACGCCGAACCGCCGGCTCCAGCCCGGCCAGCGTTCGCAGCTTTCTCCGCGCAGCCGCCTCGATCAGCGCCAGTTGATCGATGCCTTCCTCTACAAGAACTTCGCCGATTGCCTCGGCCGCCACGTCGCGCGCGACGCCCTTGCGCTGCAGTTCCTGCTGTACACGCCGCCTCGAATGGCTCGCCCCGACGACCTTCGCGCGCGTGAACGCACGCGCGAACGCGGCGTCATCGATGAACCCCTGCTCTACCAGTCGGTGGATGGCCTGACTGACATGCTCGCGATCGGCCCCCTTGCGAACGAGGGCGCGCGACAACTCCGCTCCCGACCGCGCACGGAAGGCGAGCATGTTGAGTGCGCGATCGTAGACGGCCAGGCACGCGGCCTCCGCGAGCACCGCGTCCAACCGGTCTGTGATGTCGCTGCCAATGGAAATCCGGAGGCGCTCGAGCCCTTCGATGGACAGGCTGGCGAACGACCGGCCGTTGACATCGACCTCGAAGCGTCCGGGATGGCGAGCCGCGGCCACAATAGCGGTGATCACAAACGTGCTGTCCTGGAAGTTATTCAGGTCTTCCATCGTGGCATTCCGCCCCGCCCCTTCGCCCTTCAACTGGAGGCTCGGTTCCCGTCT
>JBBQFW010000336.1:0-4309 GCA_038322445.1 Gemmatimonadales bacterium | reverse complement strand
TCGATCGATCAGGTCAACCGCACGCAGCCGGGACAACGACGCCGGCTTCATCCCCACGACGCGCTGCGCCGTGCTCGACAGGTGGGACGAACTCGCGAAGTCGAGGATGGCCGCGACATCGCGTACGTCGTACCCCGGGTTCTTTGCCAACTCGGCGGCGGATATCAAGCGTACCAGGTCGATGACGCGCTTGAGATTCGGGGCACCTGCTGCCGAGAAGGTGCGGCTCAGGTGCTCGCGCGTGACGCCGATGGTGTCCGCGAGCACCTGCGTCCTCACGGGGCGACCCGCCCATGCCACGATGCCCTGCCATGCGGCGCACTGGAGCGTGGTGGTCAGCCCAAGCGCGACGGGCGGCGTGGCGAGCGCGGCATTGAATCGGGTGGAGAAGGCGTGGCGCAGTACGAGGTCGCGCGCGATGCCGTCGTCGACGTTTTCCACGAGTACGTCGGCGAAGTCGAGCGCGGCGCATTGCGCGAGCGCCGGGGACTCGGACGCCCGCAGTGCCGTGAGTCCGAAGAAGGGGATGCTCGAGAACTCGCGGGCCATGGCGGCTGCACGCCATGTGTCATCCGATGCGCCGGCCAGGTCGACGATGGCCGCGTCGACCAGCGTCGCGCGGAAGGCCGCATCCACCTCCTCCGCGGTCTTCACCACCACGAGGCGGGCGCGCCGCCGCGGAAAGGCAGACCGCATCAGCGCGCGGGCCCGCTCCCTCGTGGAATACAGCAGCACCGTCGGCGGCGGCGTGAGGGCACGCGACAGAACGAGCGGTGCGGATGTCGTTCCGGGATCGGTTGAAGACGTCACTTCGTCGTGCGCTCGCTCGGTCCCATGTTGAATCCGAGCTGGGCGTCGGGTGGTACGTCTCCCCCCGCACGCTGCGCAGTGAGCGCACCCACGCGAAACGCGCTTTCGTCGATCTTCCCGCCGAGGATCATCTCGTGGGCTCGGTGGAGCACGAGTCGTGCGTTCGCGTAGGAGATCGCGACCTGCGCGGCGTCGTAGGGAACCCACTGGCAGGCCGTGATGCCCTCGGCCTTCTGTGGTGAGGTGGCGGCCTGCCCCGTTTCCATCAGATAGAAGTGGCAGACCTTGTGGATCAGGCGCCCGCGAAAGCGGAAGTACCAGTCGATCGTCTCGATGGTGCCGCGCAGTGCGACGTTCTCGATGCCTGTTTCCTCGCGCACTTCGCGAAGGGCCGCGTCTTCCGCGCGCTCACCCGACTCGAGGTGCCCTTTCGGAAACCCCCAGTTCTGGTAGCTGTCGCGAATGAGCAGGAACAGCGGATGGCCTTCGTCCAGGCGATAGACGACGCCCCCCGCCGATGTCTCCTGCTGCGCTCGGCCTCTCGTCATCGATTGGCGAGCTCAGACCGCGGCCGCGGCTTCGGCGAGCGTGGGCTCGTCCTGGTCATCGAGATTCGGACGACCCTCGACGAACTGGCGCACCAGCGGATCCGTCGTCTTCTGGATTTCGGCGATGGTGCCTTCCCAGCGCACCTTGCCCTCATAGAGCATCGCGATGCGCGTGCCGACCGTATACGCGCTGCGCATGTCGTGCGTGATGACGACGCCGGTGACGTGCAGCTTCTCGCGCATGCGGACCATCAGCTGGTCGATGACCGCGCTGGTGACCGGATCGAGACCCGTGGTGGGCTCGTCGTAGAGGATGTACTTCGGCCTGAGGGCGATGGCGCGGGCGATGCCGACGCGCTTCCGCATGCCGCCGGAGAGCTCGGCCGGGAAGCGATCGCTGACGCCGGGCAGGTCGACCAGCTCGAGTGCTTCCTCGACGCGCTCGACGATCTCCCTGTCGTCGAGCTCGCCCTGCTTGCGGAGCCCCATGGCGACGTTTTCGCCGATGGTGAAGGAGTCGAACAGGGCGGCGAACTGGAATACGTAGCCGATGCGGGAGCGCAGCGCGTAGAGTTCGCGACGCGGGAGTTCCGGGACGTTCAGTCCGTCGACCCACACCTCTCCCGAATCGGGTTCCAGCAGCCCAACGATGTGCTTGATGGCCACCGATTTTCCGGTGCCGGAATAGCCGATGATGACCATCGTCTCGCCCTCGGGCACGTCGAGGGTGAAGCCGTCGAGGACGCGCTTGGGACCGAATGCCTTTTTTACGTTCTTGAGTTGGATCATGGTCTGACAGTCGGACGGTCTGACAGCGGGTCGAACACCTGTCCGACAGATCTCCGCATTCAAGCTGGTCCCGCGCGCGGGACAGCAGAAAAGTGATGCACGACTCGAACCACGGCCAGACCTTGCGGGGTGCGGAGTGTCGTCACCTGTTGGCGGGTCGGATGTTACAGAAAGGGCGGCCCACCTGGGCCGCCCTTCCGTGATATCGTCCTTTCAGCCTTCGCCTCGTGATCAGGCGGCGAAGCTGCCGAGTGCGCGGCCGACGTCGCCTTCGCGGAGGCGCTTGAGGGCGCGGTCGCGGAGCTGGCGGACCCGCTCGCGGGTGACGCCGAGCATGGAGCCGATCTCTTCGAGTGTATGTTCGCGTCCGCCCTCGAGGCCGAAGTAGAGCCGGAGCACCTTGGCATCGCGGGGTGGCAGTGTGGACAGCGCCTGTTCGATCTCGTCGGTGAGGAAGCGGTTCATGGCCTCTTCCTCGGTGTCCGGCATTTCGTCGGCGACGAAGCGCTCGATGAGCGAGCGATCGCCTTCCGGGTCCATTGGCGCGTCGAGGCGGACGTCGCTGGTGTTGAGTGCGGCGAGCGACTGGACGACGTCGACAGAGAGGCCGGTGAGCACGGACAGCTCCTCGGGACTCGGCTCGCGGTTCAGCTTTTGGCGCAGGATCTCGCTCGCCTTGATGATGCGGGAGAGGTCGGCGGTGCGGTTGAGCGGAACGCGGACCGTGCGGCCCTGGCGCGCGAGGGCGGAGAGGATGGCCTGGCGGATCCACCACACGGCGTAGGAGATGAACTTGACGCCCTGGTCGGGATCGAATTTGCGGGCAGCGGTGAGGAGGCCGACGTTGCCCTCGCCGATGAGGTCGATGAGGGGCAGTCCGCGGTTCTGGTATTTCTTGGCGACGGAGATGACGAAGCGCAGGTTGCGCTTGACGAGCTCCTGGAGTGCGTCCTGATCCCCTGTGCGAATCTTCTTCGCGATGTCGATCTCTTCCGTGCCCTTGAGGAGCGGGTAGGTGGAGACTTCGTAGAGGTATTGATCGAGGATGTCGCGCTCTGGCTCGTTGGGCGCGATCCCCGCGGGGGCGGCGCGACGGCGACGTACTGGTTTCTTGAGTTCTGTCATTGGTGCCTCGTCCAGGTGCTACGCATGAGAGTACACATCTATGAGCTGCGACGATCCGGACTGAGATGAACCGAGTTCCGAGTCGAGACCGGGTGTATCGGGTCGTCGCGTGGCTACGTTGATTTAGTGATCGGCCGAGGTTGGAGCGCCATGAAAACAGCGCACGCCTGGACGATTTCCTTCAGCCGGCGCCAGTCAGCCCCGGGCGGTGCAAATTACCGGCCGAATACGATTCCGCTAGCCCTGTTTTCTTGACATCACATATACCCGCCGCTATATATGGTGGTTCCTGCGGGAACGAGTGTTTCGGTTCAGTCGCGCGCGTTCGAGCAGGTGTCCCGGGGGCGTAGCTCAGTTGGGAGAGCGCTTGAATGGCATTCAAGAGGTCAGGGGTTCGATTCCCCTCGCCTCCACTGGGCCGGCGGATAATCGCATGTGGTTGGAGCGTCAGTGCGGCGTCGGGATGAAGTGCGGGAATAGCTCAGTTGGTAGAGCACAACCTTGCCAAGGTTGGGGTCGCGGGTTCGAGTCCCGTTTCCCGCTCTGGTGTTTGATGATCGGTCGGCTTTGGTGGGATCGGGAGCAGAGTGTGCGTGGCCGTGGTTGGTGGCATGGTGACGGCGTAGGGGTCTGGTGTCGCCGTCGCAGCGTTGGGCGGTTAGCTCAGTTGGTTAGAGCGCCACGTTGACATCGTGGAGGTCACAAGTTCGAGTCTTGTACCGCTCATAAGGTTGCCCCCGACTCAATGGTCGGGGGCTTCGTTTTTCCGGAATGACTGCGGGCACAAAGCGTGCTCGGTGCTGAGTGGATGGGTTGACGGGTGGGTGGGTGGGGTCTATTATGAGCGTCTGCATTTGAAGTGCTGAAGTCGTGGATGCAGCCGTCGTTGTTTCGTACGCGCTTGTAGCTCAATTGGATAGAGCATCTGACTACGGATCAGAAGGTTGGGGATTCGAGTTCCTCCAGGCGCATGGGCGGTCAGGGTTGTTTCGGCGGGGCGTAGCGTAGCCCGGTAGCGCGCCTGCTTCGGGAGCAGG
>JBBQFW010000335.1:0-4321 GCA_038322445.1 Gemmatimonadales bacterium | reverse complement strand
GAAGCCCATGCGAAGCAGCAATGCGCGACGCCGTTCTGCCGGCAGGTCCCAGAGCGTGCCGAGTGCGTAGCCAACCGCTGTGACGCCAATCCAGGGAATCAGCGGATAGGCGCTGAAGAGAACGTGCGCCGGACCAGGGATGATGAAGCCCGGGACGTGCAGGAGGGACCAGAATGGCGCGAGCGCGCCGAAGGTGCCGGCGCGTATGCCGTCGAAATGATTGTGGGTTGCGATCAGCACGAGCCCGAACACCGCGATCGCTCGCACCGGCAGGCGGACGAGCAGCCCCAGCACGATCATCGCCCAGCCGAGCGCCCATATGACGTCGATGAGTGTGAGGCGGTAGTCGAGGTTGAACTGCCAGAGAAAACGGATGACGGTGAGTTCAAGGAGGATCAGCCAGAGTCCGCGCGTCACGAGAAAGCGTGAGAGGCCGGCGACCGTTCGGCGTCGCCCAGCGAGGTAAGCGCTGGTGCCCGTGAGGAGGAAGAAGGTCGGCGCACAGAAATGCGTGACCCACCGCGTGAAGAACAGCGCCACGGTCGTGGTGGCGAGGTTCGTCGGGCTGGCGCTGGCATTCCCGAAGAAGTCTCTCGTGTGGTCGAGGGCCATCAGGATCATGATGATTCCCCGCACGACGTCGACCGAGTCGACGCGCTGCCGGAACGGAGCGGCGCTCGCGTACACACCTGGTGATGTCGGCGAGGTGGACGGCACGGCGGTGGCGGACACGAGTGACGCTCCAGTTGAAACAGGCAATGCGCGAGCGGTGCGAACTAACGCACCCTATGACGACGCCCGGCGAGCCACGAGAGCCACTTTGCGGTTTGTTCACCGGACCACTTCGTAGCACGCCAGCACGAGCGTCAACCGACGCGCACGCGGCCGAGTACGCAGGTGCACACGCTCACGAAGGCGCTGTCAGGGCCTGTCCACCGCGCGCCATGCATCGAACACCAGGCGCGCTGTTGCGGGGTCTGCGAGATAGGTCACGATGAGGTGCGGATCGTCACTCGCGGTCGCGCTCGTGACATCGAAGAGCGTGGACGTTGCTGCACTGTCGGGCGACACCCGCATCGCGAACGGATCATCGTGGCCGAGCACGTTCGCCCACGACCGCACACGCGACGGACGCTCCAGCGCGCGATCCTGGCCAAAGAGCAGCATCCGCACTTCCGACGAGCCGAGTGGCGATCCCATCGTGATCCAGCGTGTGACCTCGGGGATGGTGCTGTCCTGCGTTACCGACGCATGCGACAACGCACCCCACGAGACGAGTGCGCCGAGGCTGTGCGACATGAGAATCACCGGCCGATGTTCGAGCGCCGCCTCACGCAACGCGTCCTCCACGCGCGACTCGGCCGCACACCGCGTGTCGGAGTCGCCGAGGTAGCGGAGGTCGCCGGCCATGCTGCGGAGTTCGTACTGCGACGAGTCCCCTGCCATGCCCACTGCGGACTCCACGAGGAAACCGGCCAGGCTTGCGAGCGTGGTCAGCGCATTGTCCGGCGACGTGGAGGCCATGCCGCGCGCGGACGACGGACACGCCACGACGGGTGCACCGAGTGCGTGCGAGTCGAGGAGGTCGGCGTACCAGACGAGCCGGACGTCACTTTCGCGCAGCGAGACGTCGGCGTCGATCGCGCGAAACCCACGCTGGAGTGCGTGATACGCTTCGCGTCGGACGGACGCGCTGTCGCGGCCGAGCTGCCCGCGACCATGCACGACGAGCACGAGGGGGCGGGCGTCGTTCGCCTGCGCGGCCACGGGTGCGATGCTCGCGAGCGAGGCCGCGAACACCACGGTGGCGAGAAGGACGCGTCTGTGAATGGAGCAGATGTTGAGGGCAGGCATATCATCTACTTCGCATTTCGGGCCCGGAAGTTCCACCGAGTGCCGTTCCATCCTCCTATCCTTCTTGAAGCCGGCGAAGGACGGAACGGTCGAGGCCTGGGGGCGGTCAGCGAGCAATCCGGTCGGCGGATGGTACGGATTGAAGAAGGGGTTGCGTGGGCGATTCGGCGTCTATGTGCCGCCCCTGATGGAGGCGCTCGGGCTCGTGGAACTGGAGCACAACGCGAAGAACAACCGGGTGCGGGCGAAACAGCGCCGCGTTTCCGGGTGAGCCAGTCCGGTGTCCTTCTGCGCATTGTAAGACGAGGCCACGACCGCCCGGCCACCGTCCGAGCGGCAGGAAGGCCTTCTCCCTCCTTCAGGAGCCGATCATGCCTTCCTTCACCCGCTTCGCCGTTCCCGCGCTCGTCGCACTGTCGCTCCTCGGCGCGCGGGCGCGGGCGCAGGCCATGCCGCAGGATTCCCCCCACCGAGCACGTCCTCGCCAAGCCTCGCCGACGTGCAGGCGGTGGAGGTGCGCTCCGTCTCCCGCCGCACGGGCAGAGTGCGCTGATCGGTTTCGGCACCGGTATCGCGTGGGCGTTCGTGGGGGCCGTCGCCTGCTTCTCGAATCAGGACGGCCGCAAAGAGAATTACTGTGCCCTTGGCTTCGTCTTTGCGCCGGTCCTCGGAGCGGTCGCGGGTGCCGGCATCGGCGCGATGCTGCACGCAGAGTCCTGGCAGACCGTGCCGCTCGCGCCGCGGTGAGCTTCGCGCGGCCGACAGAGGTACTTCCGCTTATGACCGCGTTCCACGAGGTTCGCCGCTGTTAGGCGAAGCGGCAACGCACTAAACACTTCGCCGGTTGTCGGCATCAAACGTCCAGATGTCGACTTCTGCATCCCACCTCGAGCCCCCGACGTCCGTGCTGGAGCCCGCCGATCGCGACGTGTCGGTGAACTTTCGCGCGAAGGCGGGGAACGTCGCCTCCTTCGAGGCGATGTACCGTGAACATGCGGGCCGGGTGTACGCGCTCTGCCTGCGGCTCACGGCCAATCCTGCAGAGGCTCGGGAGCTGACGCAGGACACGTTCGTGCGTGCCTGGGAGGCGCTCCCCGACTTTCGCGGCGACGCGAGCATCACGACGTGGCTGCATCGCATCGCCGTGAATGCGATGCTGATGCAGCGCCGCTCCACGCGTCGCCGACTATCGCGTGTGTCGTTGGCGGAGGACGACCGCGACGAGGGCGACATGGTGCAACACGGTTCCGTGCCTCCGCGGGATGTGGGCTCAGCGATCGATCTCGAGCGCGCCATCGCCGCACTGCCGCCGGGCGTCAGGCGCGCGTTCGTGATGCACGACATCGAAGGCTACTCGCACGAGGAAATTGCCTGCATGACAGGACTCGCCGCCGGTACACTCCGCGCCCAGCTCCACCGCGCGCGACAGCTCCTCATGCAGAGACTCGGCACATGATGGACCATCTTTCCTTCGAGCAGCTATGCGACCTGCACGACGACGCGCTCGACGTCGACACCGCACGCACCGCTCAAAATCATCTCGCCGATTGTGCGAGTTGCTCGCAGCAGCAGGCGCTGCTCACCACGCTCGCCGCGGAGACAAGTACGCTTCCCCTGGCCATCAGCCCGCCTGATGATCTCTGGGCGAACATCAAGGCGGAGATAGCTCCGGCGAAGCCGCTTCGTCGCGCTGTTTCCAGTGGCTGGAATGTGCGACGACTCGCTGCCGCAGCGGTGCTGCTCGCGGTGGGATCGTCGGCACTGTCCTTTGCAATGATGCGCCGCTCCCGGCCACATGTAGCGGCAGCATCATCCGGCGTGCCCGCGCCAGCGCCGCGGCATGCGATTGTCGGACTACCGGCGTCACTTGCGTCGGAGGAGTCCGGGTTTACGCGCAGCGCCGACGTCTTGCGACGGACGCTCGACGACCGCCGAGACTCGCTCGCCCCTTCCACCGTGGCTACGGTCGAGCGCAGCCTGCGCGTTGCCGACTCCGCCATCGCCGAGGCGCGCGATGCGCTTGCTCGTGATCCCGCGAATCGCGCGCTCGCGAAGTTGTTTGCGTCGAACTACGAGCGAAAGATCGACCTCCTGCGACGTGCGACCGAGCTCGCACCCCGCACATGAGGTCACCTTCGCCACTCCTCGGCGCCCTCGGCTTCGCGGTCCTGTTCCCGGCTGTCTCGGCAGGCGCGCAGCAGAAGGTGCAGCTCGGTACATCGTCCACACCGACGGTATCGATCAAGGTGTTCGCCGCCGTCGGCGACATTCGGGTCGTTGGATGGGAGCGGGACAGTGTCGACATCTCGGGTGTGGTGGAGTCCGGATCGCATGTCCAGATAACCGGGGGTTCGGCGGGCGAGAAGGCGCGCGGCATCAAGATGTTCGTCGAGGGGGCACCCGAGCAGAGTGGGCGCGAAGGGAAGCTCGTACTGCGCATTCCGCGTGGCGCGCGTCTCTGGCTCAA
>JBBQFW010000334.1:0-4322 GCA_038322445.1 Gemmatimonadales bacterium | reverse complement strand
CGCCCCACGAGCGTACGTCACATAGCTGTACCCCCACTCGATCAACACACTCAGCCGGTTCCGGAACCCAGCGAGATACAGGATGTGCAGGAAGAGCCAGAACCACCACGCGAGCGTACCTGTCACGTGGAGACGACCGAGATCCGCAATCGCGCGATGACGGCCGATCGTTGCCAGGTCGCCCTTGTTGTGATACACGAACGAACGACGCGCACGCCGCTCGATCGTTCGGCGGATGTTGTCCGCCGCATGAGCGCCCATCTGCATTGCTGCCGGCGCAACGCCGGGCACCGGGCGGCCACCGGTGGTGATCGCAGCCATGTCGCCGATGACGAACACTTCCGGATGCCCCGCAATGCTGAGGTCGGGCTCGACCAGGATGCGCCCCACGCGATCCCGCGGCGCACCGAGCGAGTCGCCGAGCGGCGAGGCCGCATTGCCCGCCGCCCAGATGACCGTGTGGGCACGCAGCACCTCATCGCCGACGCGGACCAGGCCTCGCTCGAGACCCGTGACGAGCGCACCCAGCCGGACATCGACACCGAGCCCGATGAGGTCCAGTCGCGCACGCTCGGACAATGCGGACGGATAGCTCGGCAAAATGCGCGGGCCGCCTTCGAGCAGCGTCACCGTCGCGGACTCGGGAGCAATGCGCCGGAAATCACCGGGCAGCGAATGCCGCGCGATCATCGGGAGCATGCCCGCGAGCTCCACGCCCGTCGGGCCGCCGCCGATCACCACGAAACGCAACAACGTCTTGCGCTCCTCATCATCGTCCGTCAACTCAGCGCGTTCGAACGCGGTGAGGATGCGCTGCCGGAGAAGAATGGCGTCGTCGATGCTCTTGAGCCCCGGCGCGTACGTCTCCCACTCGGGATGCCCGAAGTACGCATGGCGAGCGCCAGCCGCGACGATCAGGTAATCGTACGGATATTCGCGACCATCCTCGGCGATCACGACGCGACGCGCTG
The DNA here is from genome assembly GCA_038322445.1 of Gemmatimonadales bacterium. Classification (GTDB taxonomy): domain Bacteria; phylum Gemmatimonadota; class Gemmatimonadetes; order Gemmatimonadales; family Gemmatimonadaceae; genus AG11. Next base: position 3,351 of record JBBQFW010000334.1, on the reverse strand, counting down.
GGTCCACTCGGTCCACGTCGGTCATCAGCACCGTCGCGTTGCGCTGGTGACGGAGGAGCCAACGAATGGGTGCCGTGATGTCCGTCGGTGCAAGCGTCGCCGTGGCAACCTGATAGAGCAACGGCTGGAAGAGATGATGATTCGTCCGATCGAGCAGGACGAGATCGACGGCGTCGCGCTCGAGCGCTCGAGCCGCGTACAGTCCACCAAAACCGCCACCGATGATGACGACGCGTGGCTTCATCTCGACCTCAGGGCCTCGGCAAGCTGGAAGGCGACGCCTTGCCGTCCGCCGCGATGAGGTTCAGGAAGATGCGAGCCGCGCCAGGCACGCCTGCCGGAAGCTGGCGAAAGAGCGCGAGCGTGCTGTAGACGTACGCGCCCTTGCCCACCGGCGCGATCAGCACCGCGTTCTCGTTCGCCGCCTCACCGGGATCATGCATCTCGAACACGTGCTGGTACCGTGGATCGACCGTCGTCGGCATGTACGTCGAGCGTTCCTGCACCCAGCCTGCGAAGTCGGCGGTCGTGATCCGGTTCGGCTTCGACAGCACCGATGTTCCCGCGCCCAGTAGCGTAACCGGCGCGTTCTCCTCGGTGACGCGCTCTGCGGTCGGCCGTCGCAGCGCGACGGGATATGGCAGGATGCCGCTTGCCTCGATCTCGTTCTGGCCGTACTGGAGCACCACGGTGCCGCCCCGACGCGCGAACTCCGTGAGGCGCGCGCGCTGGGCAACGAGCACGGGACTCGCGGCAAACGCGCGCGGCCCGACGACGATCGCCCCGTACTTCGACAGGTCCGAGGCGCCGAGGTCCTCCGGCGCGAGCAGGGTCACCTTCATCCCAAGCTCACTCAACATCGTCGCAACGTTGTCCCCGACACCGCGGATGTAGGCGATGGAAGTCTTCGCCGGCAGGTTGGCGTCCACGGCCTGAATCTCGACACTCGCCGGCCGGTACGATCGCAGTGGGCGGATATGCTGGTACTGGATCGGCACAAACCCCATCCTGAACATCTCGTCGCCACTCTCGGCGGTCGCGCTCACGACATGTCGTCCGGCAGGCAGCGTTCCCGTCGTGTGGAAGACCAGGACGGCATCGCTGAAGGGCTCCATGGCCACGCGGCGCACGAGCGAATCCACCTTGAGCTGCGGCGGTGCATTCAGCATGACACTCACACCGCGCGCGGCGGCGGTCGCGTTGTGGAGGCGCACGCTGTACGACCGCTGGAACGGCACACCGGCGCGCGCGTACTCCACTTCGTCATCGAGCAGCACGCCGATCTTCGGCACGGCGGCCACCGGTCGGCGAAGCTCTCCGCGGGCGGGATCGGCGTAGCGATAGACGACTGGGCCAACGTTGACCGTGACGGGCGTGCCGCCAATATGAAGCGTGACGCGGGCATGCGTGTCCGCCACACGATCCTCGCCGAGGCCGATGTCCTGCGCGGCCGCGGAGCCTGTCGTTGGCGGGATGAAGACGTCGCCGCTTCTCCCCTGCGCGAGCCACCACGACACCGTTGCCACGGATGGCGACATCCGCACGGTGACCTGCGCGGCACTGTCGGGTGCGATCACGCGTTGGCCGAGCGATGCCGCCTGTCCCAGCCCCGGTCCGAACGACGCCGTGGCCTGATCCAGCGTGACGCTGGATGACCCCTGGTTATAGACCGAGATCGTGACGGGCACCGTATCGCCGACCGCCACCAGTTCGCGCGGCGCGGTAGCTTCGACGAGGACACCAGCGGCCGCCAGCAACGCCGAGCGCGCACGCGCCTGCGCGGTCTCGAGTGAAACGGCGAGGTCGCCGACGACACCCTCGCACTGCGCGGCGAGTGGACTGTTGCCGCACGGAAGCGCCTCGCGTGCGGTCGAGAGCAGACGCGTGACCCGGACGAGGGGCGCAACCATCGCGCTCCGCGCCGTGAGGTTCTCTACCGCACGTACCGCGGTGATCGCCGCCGGTATCGAATCGAGGGCGGCATTCGCGGCCGCGGGGAGCGGGGCGGACGCGAAGCGCGACCAGTCCGCCGTCACATCCTGCAGTGGCGACGTCTCCTTCTTCAGCGGCTCGCTCACGCGCGAGACTTCCAGCTTGAGATAATCGAGCGACGTGCCACGACGCTGCAGGCTCCCGAACCCCTGCGACAGATGTTGCGACCGGCTCTGCGACGAGATCTCGGCGTACGTCTCCCCGCGCAACGGACTTAACTCGCCCACGTTGAACGTCACCGTCGCCTCACCGGGCGTGAACCGCGACGCCCGATAGAACTTGAGCGGCGTCCATGCGCCGAGCCCAAGCGTGGTGCGCGCTGGAAAACGAACGGTATCAATGGCGGCGTCGAACGCTTCACGCGCGAGGATCGCCGACACCTGGTGATGGCCGTGTCCGTCACGCGGTGTTCCCGAGAACACGGCAACGATCACCTGCGGCCGGAACGCGCGGATGACCGTGACGACGTCGCGCAGCAGCGAATCCTTCGGCCAGTGTTTGTAGGTCTCGTCGGCGGTCTTGGAGAAGCCGAAGTCGTACGCGCGCGAGAAGAACTGGCGACCCCCGTCGAGTCGCCGTGCCGCCAGCAGTTCCTCCGTGCGGATCATGCCGAGCTGCACACCGAGCTCGTTGCCGATGAGGTTCTGGCCGCCGTCGCCGCGGGTCAGCGACAGGTATCCCGTCTCGACCTGTCGACCCCGAGCGAGCCAGGTGATGAGCTGGGTGTCTTCGTCGTCGGGATGTGCGCCGATGACGAGCACACGGGCGGTGACGTCGAGGCCGGCGATGGCCTCACCCAACACGGTCGCGCCGCGCTCCTGGGCTGAGAGGAGGCACGGCGCGAGACATACCAGGGCAACGAGGGTCTTCGATTTCATTCAGCGTTCCGCTTCGAGCGAAGGCATAGGAAGGTCGGCATACAACCTGAGAGAAGGGCGGAGAAGTGCGGAAAAGCATTGAACCGCCGAGGACGCAGAGGGCGCAGAGGACCCCAGAAACTCAAAACGTCAGTCGAGGACGCGACACCATTGGAGGTCGCGCATTGATGTCTGTGTGGCGTTGTCCTCCGCGTCCTCTGCGGTAAATGGCAGTTGTAGTCTCAGTTGTTGCTGTCACACCTTGCTCGCCTTCCGCTTCTCCTTCATGGGCGTGAGCGTGAGCGCCTCCGTCACGATCCGCTTCTGCTCCACCTTGTGCGCCTCCGAGTACCCCTCGGCAGGACTCGCCCGTTCTGGTCGCCCGATGTACCGGATGGTGAGCTTGTTGCCGGTGGCCACTCGAAGCTGCGGCGCGTCGAAGCTCCACGAGCCCATGTTCTTGGGTTCCTCCTGCGCCCAGATCACTTCCTCCTTGTTCGGA
>JBBQFW010000333.1:0-4334 GCA_038322445.1 Gemmatimonadales bacterium | reverse complement strand
TCGTTACTCAGTGCAGGGCTGCTGAACCGCTGTGTCGCCGAGAGCCCGATCGTGACATCGCCGAGTCTCGCGTCTTTGGTGTACCCGCGTTCAACCGCATTGTTGGGAATGCCTGTACCGCCGAACGTTGCCTCCGGCAATGCCCCGAAGCTGCCGGTCGGCGCGAACTGCGCCGCAAGCGGAGCGGCGATCAGGGTCAATGGAAGAATACCGATGAGCAAGTTCAGTCGCATTCGCAATTCCTCTTAGCTGGAGTTCTCGGGCACTTTGGGCGGTCGGACCAGAAAGCAGACCAAAGGCCGCTTCGCCTCTCGATTCTGTCCCGCAAAAACGATGGACAAAAATGAGTCCGAAAAACGTCGCTCGTAAGATTGTGGTACGAAGGAGTTTACAAAAGACTCTCCCGCGTTTGCTGATGCGTCCGCGCTGCGAGCGTGGAGACACTACGACAATCCGCGCGACTCGATCTAGAGCTTTACACTGCCACGAGCAGGCCGTCGAATGCCGGCATGACGCCGCGCGGGAGTTCCAATTCAAGCGCAGCGTGCAAGTTGTCGTGCGTCAGGTGCGTCAGGTACGTGCGCTCCGCTCCCACTGACTCTGCCACGGCAATCGCTTCGGACAGGCTGAGGTGCGAAGGATGTGGGTGCCGGAAGAGTGCATTCACCACCAGGACGCGCGCGCCGCGCAACTGCTCCAATGCTTCGGGCGGGACGACCTTGGCGTCCGTGACATACGCGAGCGGGCCGATCCGGTACGCAAACACAGTCGCAACAGGCCCGTGCGGTACCGGGACCGCCATGATATCCACTCCTGCCACCGTCGTGGATTCCCATGGGGCCAGCACCACCGCCCGCCCCTGCGGCTTGAGCGTGCCGGGCAGCGGCTTCATGTCATCGTCGAAGATGTAGTCGAACTTCTTGACAATGGTGCGCATCGTGACCGCGGAGCCGTACATCGGCATGTGATCATCCCGCCGCGCAGTGACCGCACGAAGATCATCAATGCCGTGCGTGTGATCCGCATGATCGTGGGTGTACAGCACGGCATCGACGTCCGAGATGCCGGCGCCGAGCAACTGGAGCCGCAGCTCGGGCGGCGTATCGATAAGGATCGTCTTGCCGCCATCGGTCTCGACCGCCGCACCAACACGGGTCCGGCGGTCACGCGGGTCGCTGGAATGGCAGACGGCGCACCCACACCCCAGTTGCGGCACGCCAAAGCTCGTCCCCGTGCCGAGGAACGTGAGCTTCACGTGCTCACACCGTCTCGACCTTCATCAGGTTGGTCGTACCGGGCACGTCGAAGGGTACGCCCGCCGTGACCACCACGCGATCGCCTTCGCGGGCGAGGCCGTGTTCACGGACCTGGTGCAGCGCGAGGCTGACCATGTCGCTGTAGGTCGCGCAATGCTGCACGAGACACGGAATGACTCCCCACACGAGCGCAAGCTGCCGATACGTGCGTTCCTGGTCGGTCAGCACGAGGATGGGGACGTTCGGGCGGTGCGACGCGATGATCCGCGCCGAGAAGCCGCTCTTGGTGAGGACAATGAGCGCCGGAGCACCGAGGCTCCGGACGGCGGATGTAGCGGCCGCCGCGATCGCCTGTTCCGTGGAGACGAGGGCGTCGCTCGGTGCGCGACGTTCGTCGGTGCGCACCACGCGGGGATGCCGCTCGATTTCGGTGATGATGCGTGACATGGCCTCGACCGCCAGGCGCGGATATTGGCCGGCCGCCGTCTCCGCCGAGAGCATCACCGCGTCGGTGCCGTCGAAGATCGCGTTGGCAACGTCACTCGCCTCCGCGCGCGTCGGCCGCGGGTGGGTGATCATGGACTCGAGCATCTGGGTTGCCGTGATGACGGGCCGCCCCAGCTTGTTGCAGAGCGCGATGATCTTCTTCTGCGCGATCGGGACTTCCTCGAAGGGCAGTTCGACGCCGAGATCGCCGCGCGCGACCATGATGGCATCGGACGCGCGCACGATGCTCTCGATGTTCTCGAGCGCGGAGTCCTTCTCGATCTTCGCCACGACGAGCATGTGCTTCGGGATCTTCTCCCGCAGCTCGGCGATGTCCTGCGCGCGCCGCACGAAGCTGAGCGCAAGGAGCTCCAGGTCGTGCTCGACGGCGAAGGCGACGTCTGCCCAGTCCTTCACGGTGATGGAGGGCGCACTCACCGCCACACCGGGGAGGTTCATGCCCTTGTGGCTCTTGATCATGCCGCCGTGCAGCACACGCGCAGTCACCGTGTGCGAACCGACTTCGAGCGCCACGAGCTCGATGAGCCCATCGTCGACCAGGATGCGGTCGCCGACCTTGAGGTCATGACAGAGGTCCTCGTAGGTCGTGGGCAACTGGCCCGGGCCCGCGTCCTCACCGGCTACGAGCACGACGTCCTCGCCGTCCGCGACGTGACGCGGCTCCGCGAGATCACCGATGCGGATGCGGGGACCTTGCAGATCGCCGAGGATTGCGACGGGACGTCCGAGCTCGGCGGCCGTGGACCGGACGAGCGCCACGGTGGCGGCGTGCTGCTCGTGCGTACCATGGGAGAAGTTCAGCCGAGCAACGCTCAGGCCGGCTTCCATGAGGCTTCGCAGTGTTTCGCGGTTGTTGGAAGCCGGACCAAGGGTGCAGACGATCTTAGTGCGAGGAAAGGACACGGGCGTTGGTAGGCGTGAGAAAGGCCGGCCGCGATCGTGGCCGGCAGGTGCAGCGAGTCTAGGCGAGCGCGGTGGCCTTCTTCTGGAGGCCTGCCGTCAGGGATTCGAAGCTTTTCTGAAAACTCGCCAGGCCATCGGTGAGCAGCTTGTCCGTGACGTGGGACATGACGATGCCCACCGCCGCGAGCTCGCTCATGGTGCGCTCCGCAGCCGCGAAATCGGCGTCGACGGTGCGCGCGGTCTCTCCGTGATCGCGGAAGGCCTCGATCGTGGCCGGGGGCATCGTGTTCACCGTGTCCGGACCGATGAGCTGCTCGACGTACACGACGTCTCGGTACGCGGGGTTCTTGGAGCTGGTGCTGGCCCACAGCGGGCGCTGGAGTCGCGCACCGGCGGCGGCGAGTGGCGCCCATCGCGAACCCGCGAATTCGGCGCGAAACAGCTTGTAGGCCAGCTGCGCGTTGGCGATGGCCGCCTTGCCCTTGAGCGACAGGATGTGCTCGCGGGCGTCGGGGGCCGCCGCGGCGGCCAGGGTATCGAGGCGCTTGTCGATCTCCGTATCCACGCGGCTGACGAAGAATGACGCCACGGACGCGATGCGGTCGATCGGCTTTCCCGCCTTGAGACGATCTTCGAGTCCCGAGAGGTAGGCATCGATGACACGACGGTGGGCGTCGATGGAAAAGAGGAGCGTGATGTTCACGTTGATGCCCGCGCCGATGAGCGTGCGCACGGCCACCGCGCCTTCCGAGGTGCCGGGCACCTTGATCATCACGTTCGGGCGAGCCACGGTAGCCCAGAGGCGCTGCGCCTCGGCAGTGGTTTCCTTCGCATTGTTCGCCGCGCCCGGTGACACTTCGATGGAGACGTAGCCGTCGGCCGCATTTGTCGCTGTGTAGACGGGCATGAACAGGTCGCAGGCGTCACGCACATCGGATGTCTCCACGAGCTCGAACAAGTCCATCGCCGAGCTTCCGGGAGGGGCGCCTTTCAGCTGATCGTCGTAGGAGGTGCCCTCGGCGAGCGCCTTCTCGAAGATGGTCGGATTCGACGTCATGCCAGTGAGCGCATCCTCGGCGATGCGGTGAGTGAGTTCACCGTTGCGCAGGATGTCGCGCGCTATGAAATCGAGCCAGATGGACTGGCCGGCGTGGTGGAGAAGCTGCAGGCGATTGGCCATTTCAGTAGATGGGGCTGGGGGTCGACGCAAGATAGTCATGTTCACGAGGCGTCTCCCGGGCGGCTCGTGCGAATCCCTCGTCGGCGCGGTCGGCAGCGTGCTTTGTGCGGAGTGACGAAACGCGACGAACGATCAGGGATGAGGTCCCTTCGAGCAAAGGTCCGGTACGGCGATAGGCGACGCAAGCGCCGAACGCGCGCAATGGCTCGTCGATGTGAAGCTGGTCACCCTTGATTCTATGACGAAAGTGACATGCGGACTCGGCAGTTGGGGAGTGTGGGGTATTTCTGCGGGTTTTGGGATCTTTTTTCAGGGTTTTTTGTCCATTTCCGCTTCGGCGGCACGGCGTCTGCCATTCCCCGAGCCCGGCAGAACTGCGACGACCCTCGTCGCACCCGCAACCTCGCCCGCGGGGAACGAGATCATTGGGCGACGGCGACGGAGGACAAGGATGAAGACCAGGAACTTTGTGTTGAGTGCACTCGGCC
>JBBQFW010000332.1:0-4349 GCA_038322445.1 Gemmatimonadales bacterium | reverse complement strand
CGGGATGCTCGCGCAGCAGCGCGAGCCGCAGCTCCACCACGGCGTCGAGGTCGCGGATGGACGCCTGGCGCACGCGCACGGCACTCTGCCCGTCCGCGCGCACCGGCCGCGTCGCACCCGCGCTCGTCGCCCTCATGCGGTCACGCCGAGAGGCCCCCGCCGAAGAAGTCCTCGTTCGGGCGCCGGCGCCGCTTCTCGGGCTCGGCGCGTCCGTACAGGCCGCCGTCCGAGCGGGAGATCCGCTTGCGCGCCACCAGCGCCTCGAGCACCAGCTCGCACGCCGCCACGGTGAGCGGGGCGTCGCCGGCGGGCGCGAGGCCGACCCGGTTCACGAGCTCCACCAGTCCCGGCACGAGGCCGAAGGCCGCGGTCATCGCGTCGGAACGCTCGTCGTCGCTCACCTGGAGCGCGCCGCCTTCGTCGAACCAGATGACGATGTCGTCCACGTTCACGCCGCCGGCGCGCTCATTGAAGGTGGCGTCGGACGCGCGCCGGATGAGCTCACGCGCGATGGCGTGCCCACCCACCAGCTCGCCCTCGTACTCCAACTCGATCTTGCCGGTGATCGCCGGCTGCGCCGAGTACACGTCGGAGATGCGCGGGACGATCTCCGCCTCGCCGGTGACGATCGCGCGCCGCTCGGCGTTGGAGATCACGTTCTCCATCACGCTGATCGGCATGCGCTGCGAGACGCCGGAGCGCCGGTCGATGCGCTTGTCCGTCCGCGCCTCGAACGCGATGCGCTCCACGACTTCTGCGATGAAATCCGGCACGCGCACCGGCTTCGAGCCACGATTGACCCACGACTCCTGTTCCGTGATCTGCATTCCGAGCTCGACGGACTCGGGATAGTGCGTGATGATCTCGCTGCCAATGCGGTCCTTCAGTGGCGTGATGATCTTCCCGCGCGCCGTGTAGTCCTCGGGATTCGCCGTGAAGCAGAGCTGGACGTCGAGTGGCAGGCGAACGGGATAGCCCTTGATCTGGACGTCGCCCTCCTGCATCACGTTGAAGAGGCCCACCTGCACCTTGCCGGCGAGATCCGGAAGCTCATTCAACGCGAAGATGCCGCGATTGGCGCGCGGCAGCATGCCGTAGTGAATGGTCAGCTCGTCGGACAGCACATGTCCGCCGCGTGCCGCACGAATGGGGTCGAGATCGCCGATCATGTCGGCGATGGTGACGTCGGGCGTCGCGAGCTTCTCCACGAACCGGCTGTCACGATCGACCCACGCGATCGGCGTATCGTCGCCCGCTTCCGCGATGAGGTTTTTCCCATAGCGCGAAATCGGAGCGAACGCGTTGTCGTTCACCTCGCTGCCGGCGATGACGGGCATCGCCTCATCGAGCAGGGTGACGAGCGCCCGCAGGATGCGCGACTTCGCCTGGCCGCGAAGTCCGAGCAGGATGAAGTTGTGGCGGGAGAGCAGGGCGTTGACGATCTGCGGCATGACCGTCTCCTCGTAGCCGAGGACGCCCTCGAAGAGCGGCCCGCCCGCAGCGAGGCGCACGAGGAGGTTCTGTCGCATCTCGTCCTTCACGGAGCGAAGACGGAGAGCGGGCGAGCCATGGGACGAGCGCTTCAGGGCGCCGAGTGTTTCCGGGAGCGACGACAACAATTCCTCCGGCGAGTGCGGGTCTGTCTCGGGAATCAGCGTGGGAGAGACTGCCCACGCAAGGGTTCGGACGCCCTCAACGGTGCAACCCTCGCGGCACCAGTTGCGTTCCAGCGGCGACCGGACCAACTGGCTTCAGAACGCTCGCGGATCACTACCGCGAAAGCAAAAGGCGGGCTTCACGAGCCGTTCGTCATTCCCGCGAAAGCGGGAATCCATGTTGGAGCAGGGCCAGAGACGGAGTCCCGCCCGCGCGGGCATGTCGACCGAGCGAGTTATGCCAGCTCGATTTCAACCTGGTTGTCGTAGAACACCGGACCGTTGCCCATGTCCGTGATCCGCTGCGACGTCGTCTGGTTCACGTTCGCTCCGTCGGCAGAGAGCTTGGCCCACCAGATCGACGGCGCCCACGCCACGCCTTCGCGAATCCCCGTCTCCACGCGCGCCCTGGCGAGAAACGCCCCGCGATCGTTGCGCACGGTCACCATGACACCGGCCGCGATTCCCCGACGCTCGGCATCCGACGGATGCAGCAGGACCTCCGGCTCGTGCGCCTGACGTCGCAGTGACGTGACGTTCACGAAGGTCGTGTTCAGGAACGTGTGCGCAGGTGACGAGATCAGCGTGAGCGGATATCGCGCGACGAGTGCTGGCTCCCGCTCAATCGATTCGTACGGCGGGATATATGTCGGCAATGGGTCGAGTCCCATCGCCGCCAACCGTGCCGAGTAGAACTCGCACTTGCCGCTCGGCGTCGGGAACTTGCCCTCGGCGTAGGGGAGGAATGGCGTTGGCACGTTGAGACGTACCCACCCATGCTCGAGCAGTCGATCGAACGTCACGCCCTGGAGTTTCGGCGATTCCGTTGCGAGCGCCTGGCGGATGAGTGTGAGGTCATCGTCGCGCATCATGGGATCCGACATGCCCATCCGCTCGGCAAGCAGTCGGAAAATCTCGCTGTTCGGCTTCGCCTCGCCGATTGGCGCGATGGCGGGACGATTCAGCGACACGTAGTGATGCCCGTACGCGAAGTGGATGTCCCAGTGCTCCAGCTGCGTGGTTGCCGGAAGCACGATGTCGGCCCAGTCGGCGGTATCGGTCTGGAAATGCTCGATGACGACCGTGAACAGGTCCTCGCGCGCGAGTCCGCGAAGCACCGCGTTGCGATCCGGGGCGACCGCCGCCGGGTTGCTGTTGTAGACGACCATCGCCTTCACCGGCGGTCCGCCGACACCGGCATCCGGCAGCGTGAGCGCGTCGCCAAGCCGGATCATGTTGATAGTGCGTGCCGGCGGGCCGAGGTCGGGTCGTTCGAGCGCTGCCTTGTTGAACGTGAAGTTCGCCGACGTGGATAGTTGCACGCCGCCGCCTGAACGTCTCCAGTGGCCCGCCACCGCGGGAAGGCACGCGATGGTGCGCACGGCCATGCCGCCGCCCGCGTGCCGCTGCAGGCCGTAATTCACGCGGATGAACGCCGCCCTGGCGCGTCCGAATTGTTCTGCCAGCGCGATGATCCGTGAGGCATCGATGCCGGTGACGTCGGCGGTGCGTTCCGGTGTCCACTCGGCGGCCCGCGCGCGCATCTCCTCGTGCCCGAGCGTGAACTGCTCGAGGTACTCCTTGTCCTCCAGTCCCTTCGCGAAGATCACGTGCATCATCCCGAGTGCCAGCGCCGCGTCCGAGCCCGGCCGAATCGGAATCCATTCGTCGCACTGCTGCGCGGTGCGCGTACGAATGGGATCGATGCAGATGATGGGCGCGCCACGCTCCCGCGCCTTGAGGATGAATGGCCACAGGTGCGGATTCGCGGTGAGGGTGTTCGTCCCCCAGAGCAGTACGAGATCGCTGTCGGGAACCCCCTCGCCATCGGCGCCGACGTTGGCTCCCACCGTCATCCGCATGCCGACCGTACCGGCCATCGAGCAGATGGTGCGCTCGAGTCGTGATGCGCCGAGTTGGTGGAAGAAGCGGTGATCCATGGAGGAGCCCTGGACGAGGCCCATCGTACCTGCGTAGGAATACGGCAGGATGGCTTGCGGACCGTGCTCCGACTCGGCGATGTCGCGCAGTCGCGTCGCGATCTCGTCGAGCGCCGCCGTCCACGAGATGGGTTCGAACCGACCGCTTCCCTTGGCACCGACGCGGCGCATCGGTGAGACGAGACGGTCTTCGTGATAGGTGCGTTCGATGTAGCGGTTGACCTTGGCGCAGAGGAAGCCGTTGGTCACTGGGTGATCGGGGTCTCCCGCGACGCGAATCGCGCGTCCATTCTCGACGGTGACGAGCATGGCGCACGTGTCGGGACAGTCGTGGGGACACGCGCCGCGCACCGTGCCGCTGCGTTCAAGTGGAATTTGTGTGGCGGAGCTCAGGGGGCTCATGGCGTACGGTCCGAGGTATCCTCGAAGGTACCATGAATAGACGGGGGAGACTATGAAGCCCCCCGTAGAGTTCGGCAAGACAGCAGCTAAGTGGAAGCGAATGCATAGCTTGCGCACAATCGGCATATCGGCGCGGCGGACTTGACTCGCTGCTCCCGGCGGCGTGCTGCCGGAAGAGGCCTTTCAAATTGTTCCTTCGGTGGACGAACCTGTTGGCGCGCTTTCACTTGGCGCCACCAAGTTCACTCTTGACAGGAGGCCCCGAAATTCTAAGTTTCACGCCGCATGAAGCCGGGCACCGAGGTGCGCGGACCAACGCGTCATTCACCGAACCCAATGAGGAGATCCACAT
>JBBQFW010000331.1:0-4353 GCA_038322445.1 Gemmatimonadales bacterium | reverse complement strand
AGATCGGCGTAGCCCAACGCGTCATCCGGGGCCATGGTCGTGAGCTTCTTGAACTCCGCCTCGGCCTCAGGAAGCTGGTTGCGCTGCAGGTACCCCAGGCCGAGGGTGCGCGTGGCGTACAGCTCTTCGACGGACGCGGTTGTCGCCTTGCGACAGCCGGTGGCGACCGTCGCGGCCGCGAGCGCGCCGAACGCGATGCGGCGGATCCACGCCGCGAAGGTCGTGCGGGAGCTGTCTCGATTCTGGTTGATCAAAATGAAAGCTTGAGCTGCTCCGCCGTGATGTCCTCGAGCCGGCGCTGGCGCGTCTCCACGCCGTAGACGGCCACGAGCACCACCGCGAGAGTCATGGGAATGGCGCCGATCAACGCCACCGTGGCGATGGATGGCGTGGCGATACCGAAGACGACGAGCGAGATGATCGCCACGCCGCCGAACTTGCTCGCGCCCGCCGCGAAGCCCGTGCCGCGCGACCGGATGCGCGTGGGATAGATCTCCGCGCTGTAGACGGACAGCACGGCCACCACCGAGCTGATGCCCCAGATCGGAACGATGAGCAGCGCGTAGAGCAGGCCGCGATTGTGCACGATGGCGTCGCCCGCCACGACAAAGCCGAACAATGCGGCCGCCGTAAGCGCAGTGATCGCCATCATCGTCCGCTTGCTGCTCCAGATGCCGTACATCCACGCGACGACGAACGAGAGCGGAAAGCCCATCATGGCCGCGTTGCGCAGGATCGCGTCGGCGTCCGTGTAGCCCAGCTTGCGCAGGTTCGACGGCATCCAGAGGTTGAAGCCGAAGAGCACGAGCCCCGAGCCGATGGCAATGCAGGCCACGACGGCCGTGGAGCCGAGGAAGTCTCCGCGCGCGAGCTCGCCCCAGCGGCTGTGCACCGCGGTCTCGACATCCGGACGCTCGTCGTCCTGAACGACAGTCGCGCCAAAACGCTCCATCACCGCACGGGCTTCGTCGTTCCGTCCATGCGCGAGCAGAAAGCGAGGCGACTCGGGGATCCACCGATTGAGCATGATGAAAAGCACGCCGGTCGGCAGGCCGATCAGCCACAGGATGCGCCAGCTGTAGATCGGAACGAGCGAGGCCGATAGCCAGCTCGTGAGGATGTACGCACCGGCGATGTCCGCGCCGATGAGGATCATCAGCCAGCTGCGGTGCTTCGCCGGGATGGTCTCGGCGAGCAGCGCGTAGCAGATCGGCAGCATGCCGCCCACGGCGATCCCCATCAGGAAGCACATCACGAGGTTCCAGATGAAGCTGGGCATCGCGCCGCACACCGACGTGCCGATGAACGCAATGCCCGCGAACAGGATCGACGCACGCCGGCCGATGCGATCGCCGAGCCATCCCCAGAGGAACGAGCCGAGCACTGTTCCCGCGATACCGGAGAGCGCGACATACGCGACGGGGATGTGGCCAGTCGGATTCAACGGACCCTTCAATCCGTACTCCAACGTCATGCCCGGGAGCACGAACGAGAGGGCCGTCGGCTTCATGACGTCGATCGTGACCGCGAGCATCATCGTCACGAGCAGTCCGATGTGCGCGCCGGTGATCGGGGTGTCGTCCATCGCGCTGACGCGAATCCGGGACGCGCGGGAGACGATCTCCCCGGCGGAGCGCGGGTACAGGCCGAACAAGCTGGCGAAGAGTCCAACGATGATGGCCGCCATGCCGAACTTCATGGAGGTGTTCATCGGCATCCCGGCGAGGCGATAGCCGTTGGCTGCCCCCATCAGGTACATCGGGAGGTGCAGCACCACGCCGACGATGACGAGCGCCGCGCCCGCCCAAAAGGCGCCCGCATGTCCGAAGGTCACACCACCGAGGTTGGGTCCACGGTCGTGCTGCTCCCTGCTCATTGCCGTTCTCCTGTGGCCTGGTGACATACTCTTCACCAAGAATACCGCCTGCGCTGGGCGAGAGCGAGGTCTCGCGCGCTGTCGTCAGTCCGTTGGGCGCGCGGACAGAGCGACGTCAGGCTCGGGAGCGCCGGTGTCGCGTACGCCACCCTCGACGAGCCACACCGTGAACGAGGCACCAGTGCCGCTGCTCGTCACCGTGATGTCACCACCCATGAGCTGGGCGAGCTGGCGGCTTACCGTGAGTCCCAGTCCGGTCCCCTTCCGCGTGGTCTGGCCGTCAGGAGAGACCTGCACGAACGCCTCGAACACGTGGGCGAGCTTTCCCGGCGGAATACCGGGGCCGGGGTCCGTGACCCGAATGGTGCAGCAGGAGACACCCGATAACGTGCCGGTCGTCTCGAAGTACAACTCCTTCGACACCGTCATCTCGACAATGCCTCCCGGTGGCGTGAAGCTCACGGCATTGCCGAGGATGTTCACGAGGATCTGGCGGACGCGGTCGACATCACCCAGATAGCGAATGTGCTCCATGCTCTCGGTGAGGCGCAGTGCCACGTCGCGAGCGCCGGCCTGTGGAGTGACCAGCGCCAGCGCCTCGGTCATCACGAGCAGCGCCGGCTCCTCACGCATGGCCACGTTCAGGTGGCCGGCGTCGCCCTTGGCCATGTCGAGGAAGTCGTTCGTCACTCCGATGAGGTGCTTGCAGGCACGCTGGACGCGCGCGAAGTAGTCCTTCTGCGTGTCGGTGATTGATTCGGCGATCTCCATGTCGAGCAGGTCGAGGTATCCCAGGATTGCGTTGAGGGGCGTCCTGAACTCGTGCGTCGTGAGCGCCATGAACCGCTCCCGCACGACAATCGACCGCTCGGCCACCCGCTGCGCTGCGTCGGACTTCTCGCGCTCCTCGGCCGCCAGCACGCTCAGGCGCTCGACTTCCGCCTGTCGCTCGGTGAGCTCCTGGAGGGCGGTAAGGAGCGCCTGGTTCTGCAGTTGCAGTTCGCCGAACGGCGTCGCCTCGCTCGACTTCGCGATCTCCGCCGTGAGCCGTCCGGCATCGGCGGGCATGAACTTCGCTGCGGACCACGGGAGAAACTTGGCCATCACCACGGTCGTGCCCTTGCCTGGCGCCGACGTGATCGCGAATCGATCCATGAGCGACTGCGAGCCCTTGATCCCGATGCCCATGCCGGTGCGCGACTTGAACGCGGGCGACAGCACTCCGGCGACGTCCGCGATTCCCGCTCCGCTGTCCTGCACGCGCATCACGAGCTCCTGGCGATCCGGAGCCTGCGTCTCGATGCCGAAGGCAACCGACCCGCCCCCGCCGTACTCGAAGGCATTGCGCGCCATCTCCGACAGCGCCGTCGTGATGCGAACGATGTCCACCGTCGAAAAGCCCAGGAACTGTCCGATCTGACGCCCGCGCTGCCGCAGCAGCAGGATGTCGTGCTCGCGCCGAATGGCGATGGTGAGCAGCGATACGATGAGGCGCACTAGGCGTGCTGCCCCGCAGCATGGTCGAGGACGATCACCGTGGCGTCGTCTCGCTCCCGTGCGAAATCGCGATAGAGCATGCCCGCAAGCAGGGCGGGATGGATCATCGCGACATTCTCGTATGCGTCGAGTCGCCACCGGGCCGCAACACCGTCGGTGTTCATGATGAGCCGTCGGCCGGCCACCCACGAAGCCCGCATGGACCGAAGCGCAGGCATCCCGTGACCGACAATGCCATTCTGTGGGACGAGATACTGCGTGCTCTCGCCGCCGAGCACGCGCGCCTCCACGTTGCCCACGCCGGTAAAGCTGACGGCCGCCGCCGCCTCATTGAGGTGCACCACCGAGACGGCTGCGCCTCGCGTTTCACGCATCTCGGCGTCGAGCGCCGAAAGCACTGTAGACTCCGACCGCTGCGCGCAGCCGGCGAAGGCCTGCGCGGCACTCGCCGCCGCGACGGCCGCTTCCGGTCCGTGGCCGAGGCCGTCCACGAGCATCAGCGTGATGGCATCGCGCGAGGTGACGAGCTCCCCACGGTCACCGCATTCGACCTCACCGCCCATGGGAACGCACACGGCGCCGAGACGGTCGTCGAGCACGGCAACACGCGCTGGCTGCACAGCCGAATGCTGCCTTTGTGCCACGCGGGCGAGTACTGCGGTGCCCATACCGCGCCGCGAATGCACGGCGAATACGTCCGACAGGCGTCGCATCGCGCCGAGCCCATGACCCGCCGTGCCGGCCGACGAATACCCGTCCTCCATCGCCCGGTCGATGGAGGGAATGCCACTGCCCTTGTCCAGGGCGAGTACCTCGATGGCGGGACCCCCGCCATGATGTAGTGCGCGCAGCACGATCATGCCGCCACCGCCGTGCCGCACGAGGTTGGTGGCCGCTTCCGTCACGACAATCGCGAGTCGGCCCACCGCGTCGGTGTCGAGTGCGTGCGCGTGACCGAGCGCGGACGCCTGGCGCCGCGC
>JBBQFW010000330.1:0-4407 GCA_038322445.1 Gemmatimonadales bacterium | reverse complement strand
CACCGGCGGCTCGCTCGCCGGCGCAACGCAGTCGAGTGCGGGCGAGTGGCGCGATGGAACGCTCACGGGCGGCACCATGGCACCCGTGAAGCCGGGCGATGTCGTCATCATTCCGGCGGGTACTCCGCACCAGTTCAGGCTGGCGCCCGGAGAGCAGGTGAACTACCTCACGCTCAAGATCGCCGCGGCGACGAAGTAGCGCCTCACTCAGGCAGGAGCATGGTGACGAGTAATCCGGAAAGTCGCGCGTTCCTGCGCCATACGCTGGCCACCCTCTCGTATCGCGCCGGCAAGGCCGTCCGCAGCGCGCCCACGGATTTCAGCGCCGTCCGCGCAGGCCCCGGCAGCCGATCAGCGGGCGAAATGCTGGCGCACATGTGCGACCTGCTCGACTGGGCCCTCGCCCAGGCGGAGGGGCGCCATCAATGGGTGGACTCTTCGGTCCAATCGTGGGACGCTGATGGCGCCCGCTTCTTCACTGCCCTGGAAGCCCTCGACACATACCTCGCCGGCGACGCGCCACTCGGAACGCGCGCCGAGCGGTTGTTCCAGGGTGCCGTAGCTGACACACTGACGCACACCGGACAGCTGACGCTCCTCCGGCGTCTCGGCGGCTCACCGATCAAGGCGGAGAACTACGCCAAGGCCGAAATCGTCGTGGGTCGAGTGGGCGTGGAACAGAAGGCACCACGCTATGAGTTCTAAGGTCTCCTTCGCGGCTGCGCTGCTGGTCTCGGCGAGCGGCTGCTCGGGACTCCTGCCGTGTCAGACGGATGATCGCACTTTTAGAGGAACGCCGACCTCCGCCTCCATCGCCGTCGGTGAAAAGTTCACGGCGAGCGCGGAATTCTTCGGTTGCCGCGGCAACACGTCACTCCCTGACGAGGTGCGCTGATCCTCCCAGGACACCACCGTCGTGCGGATCGCAGCCTCTGCTGGCGAAGCCACCGCCTTGGCCCCCGGTACGACGACGGTCACCGCGACCGGGACGAAATACAAAACCGGTCCGATCATCGCGGTGACAGTACGCCGCTGATACAGCGCTGTTGGCGTGTGCCTCAGTAGTCTTCTGTACTTCGGTACTCGAGTACTGGGTACCTGTTCGTGGTGTATCGTCTTCCGGGTTTTGTTAGCCGGCAAACACGGCTCGTGCGCGTTCGAGCGCGCGCACCATCGCTTCCACGTCCGACTCATCGCTGTAGACGTAGAACGACGCCCGCGCCGTGGCTGCCACGCCGAGGCGGCGCATCAGCGGCTGCGCGCAGTGATGCCCCGCACGGATGCACACCCCCTCGCCATCGAAGATCGTCGCGAGATCGTGCGGGTGTATATCCGCCACTGTAAAACTGACCACACCACTCCGCTCCGCGGCCGGTGGTCCGTATATGCGGACGCCGTCGAACTCGGCAAGCCGTTCCGTGGCCACCCGAACGAGCGACCGTTCGTGCTCCAGCACGTTCGACATTCCGATGGCATCGAGATACTCGCATGCCGCCGCGAGGCCGATCGCATCCGCCACGTTCGGCGTACCGGCCTCGAACTTGTGCGGCAGCACGTTCCACGTGGTCTCCTCGTCGCGCACGAACTCGATCATGTCACCGCCGAACTGGTAGGGGCGCATCCGTTCGAGGATGGCGCGCTTGCCGACCAGTACACCAATGCCCATGGGCCCGCACATCTTGTGGCCGCTGAACGCATAGAAGTCGACGTCGAGCGCATCGAAGTCCACGCGCAGGTGCGGCGCCCCCTGCGCGCCATCACACACCACGAGCGCGCCCGTCGTGCGCGCGATGCGCACGATCTCCTGGACGGGGTTGAGCGTGCCCACCGCATTCGATACGTGATTGAACGCGACCACCTTCGTTCTCGCGTTCATGAGCGCCGACAGCGCGTCGAGGTCCACGCGCAGGTCGTCCGTGAGTGGGCAGATGACGAACTTTGCCCCGCGTGCGAGCGCGAGTTGCTGCCACGGGACGAAGTTCGCGTGATGCTCCAGCGCCGTGACGACGATCTCGTCACCCGGGCCGACATGCTCGTAGCCCCAGGCGGTCGCCACGAGGTTCAATGACTCCGTGGTTCCGCGCGTGAAGATCAGGCAGTCGGAATCCGCCACGCCAATGAACCGCGCGATCGTTTCGCGCGCCGCGTGATAGCGCTCGGTCGCCCTCGCCGAGAGGTCGTACGCGCCTCGATGCGGGTTCGCGTTGTCGTGTTCATAGTAGTCCCGCATCGCATCGAGCACCGCGCGCGGTTTCTGCGATGTCGCCGCCGAGTCGAGATAGTGCAGCCCGGGGTTGTTGACGAGGAGCGGAAAGTCCGCGCGACGCGAGGTGGTCATGACGAAAGCTCCGACAGCGGAACGGGCAGCTTGCCGACGAGCACACGCCCGCTCACCTCCCGCGCCTCGTAGACCGGCAATGGCAACTCGGCCGGATGACGCCGTACGGCCCCGGTGCGGCAATCGAAGCGCGCGCCATGCCAGAGGCACTCCAGCGTGCCGTCGCCATGCAGCACACCATCCGAGATCAGGAACTCGGCATGCGTGCACAGGTTGCCCACCGCGCCGATGACCCCGCGATGATTGAACACACAGACCGGAGCGCCATCACTGAGAGTGACGCCGAGCATCGTGCCCTCCGGGAGGTCTGCCACATCCGCGACGTCCTCGAGGTGGCTCACGTCCGCGGAGCGCTTTCCTTCAGCGCCGCCTGGAGCGTGTGCCACGGCATGCTCGCGCACTTCACGCGAATCGGGAAGCGCGACACCCCACTGAATGCCGCCATCTCGCCCATGGCACGCGCGGCCTTCTCGTCGGGCTTGAGCTGCCCGGTCACGAGCCCGTGGAACTGCGTGAAGATCTGGTCGACGTCCGCACGCGACTTCCCCTTCACGGCCTGCGTCATGATCGACGCGGACGCCCGCGACACCGCACAGCCCGACGCCGTGAATCCCACCGCCTCGATCTGGTCGTCGTTCAGCTTCAGCTCGACCTTCACCTCGTCGCCGCACAACGGATTGCGACCCTCGGCGCTACAGGTGGCTCCTTCCAGCGCGCCGTAGTTCTTCGGCATGCGGTTGTGGTCGAGGATGATCGACTGGTAGAGGTCCTGGAGGTCGGCCATGGGCGTGGCTAGCGCTCGGTGTAGCGGCGCAGCGTTGCAGACTCCAGCCCTTCGCGCACCTCGGCCACCTCGATCGTCTCGAGGACGTCGGCGGCAAACGCGTAGGTCAGCAGCTCGCGCGCGGTGCGCGCGTTGATGCCGCGGCTCTTCATGTAGAACAGCGACATCTCGTCGAGACGACCGACCGTCGCGCCGTGCGTGCACTTCACGTCGTCCGCGAAGATCTCGAGCTGCGGCTTCGTGTCGATCTGCGCCTTCTCCGACAGCAGCAGCGTGTTGTTCGTCTGCTTGCCGTCGGTCTTCTGGGCTTCCGGGTGCACGTACACCTTGCCGTTGAACACCCCGTGCGCTGCGCCGTCCAGGATGCCCTTGTACAGCTCGCGGCTGTAGCAGTTGGGCTCCACGTGCTCGATGCGTGTCTGGTGGTCGATGTGCTGGTCGCGATCGCCGAGATAGAGGCCGTTCAGCGTGGCGCCGCAGCCTTCACCGCGAAGCTCGGTGTAGATGTTCGTGCGCGAGAGCGCCGCGCCCGTCGCGAAGCTGAACGAGAACAGGTGGCTGTCGCGCGCCTGACGGACATCCAGCGTGCCGACGTGGAACGCCTCCGCCGACTCACGCTGGAGCTTGAGATGCGTCAGTGTCGCTCCGTCGCCCAGACAGGCTTCAGTGACGACGTTGGTGAAGTACTTCCCATCACCGATTCCGGCGTAGCTCTCGATCACCGTCGCCTTCGCATGGTGATCGAGCACGATGAGATTGCGCGGCTGCGCGATACCCTGCGTCGCCGCGGCATCGCTCACGAAGAGCAGGTGAATCGGTAGAGCAACTTCCACGGTCGCCGCCACGTGCACGACGGCGCCGTCGTTGATGAACGCGGTGTTGAGGGCGGTGAACGTGTGCGCGTCGAACGAGGCGATTCTGCCGAGATATTGCTCGACCACCGCTGGCAGCTCCTCGTACGCTCGGGCAAGCGGAAGGACGCGTATTCCCGCGGGCAGCGCAGCAGTGCTCGAGAGTGCCGCATCGAAACTGCCGTTGACGAAGACGAGCGTGTGCCAACCGGACGCAAAGCCGAATGGCGCAATCTGCGCCGCCATCACCGTACCGCTTCGCCTCGTCAGAGGCGCAAAGCGACCTTCGGCGATGGGCGCGACGGACGTGAAATGCCAGTCCTCGTTGCGCGTCGTGGGAAATCCGAGCGTCTCGAACCTCGTGATGGCCGACAAGCGAAGCGAGCGCACGGACTGCGGCGCCCGGGATCCGCCGTTCGCCGAAAAACGCTCGA
>JBBQFW010000329.1:0-4408 GCA_038322445.1 Gemmatimonadales bacterium | reverse complement strand
GAGAATCGTCGAATCCGCAATCGTCAGCGCCGTCACGTGACGCAGTTGATCGAGCGTCCAGCCCGTGTCGTCGTACGGCGACGGATCGTCGGGACGGAAGCGCTGGATCGCGAGCACCGTGCGAACCAATGCCGTGTACGGCTGGTCCATACGGACTATCCAGTCACCCGCGTGAACCGTCGTGGTATTGCGTGTGGCCACGGTATCCGTTCGCGCGGTCGCTGCGCTGTCCGGTCGCGCCGACGCAGATGGTGCTCCGGCGCCCGGGGCGTCACCTCCGCCACCACCCGGCCCTGCTCCGCCGCCCACGAGACCGCGCTCGACCACGGCGGGCATTGTCTTCGTCGTGAACTCCGCCGTCGCGACGTGCACCTCACTCCCGATCTTCCGGAAGTAGTTGACCAGGTCGCCCGCCTCGGCAGCGCGCTGCTGGTCGTGCGGAATGACGAACGCATACGGCGCCGAGTGCCGCCCGCGCGCCAGCATACGTGTGCCCTTGAGCGAGAAGTTCTCCATGAAGGTCTCGTGATTCCTCGCCACGTAGTTCAGCGCGACGAGCACACCCGACTGCTGGTAGTTGATGTTGCTGCGGATGCACCACTTCACGCCGTTCACGGGCGGGTTGGGGCGGTCCCATTCCTTCGACGTCGCGCTTCCCGCCAGCTTCACGATCTGGCAGTCCGCGCCGCCGGACGTGTACGTCTCGTAGAACTTCCCCAGCGAATTCCGGAACTGCGCAATGCCCAGCATGTAGTTCGGCGCCCACCCGTCGTAGAAGCCGTGTGTCCACACGCCGGGGAGTCCGCGCTTCGTGAGCTCCGTGACCTCCTGGTAGGCGAGCGTGTGCCATTCGTCCACGACGATCGGATCAAACTCGTCGTTGTACGGGCCCGTTCCCGTGCTCGTGTAGAGGAACGGCACCGACTCGTGCAGGTCGTGCATGATGGTCGGATGCCAGTGCAGGAAGCCCGTATTCATGTTCTGCGTGAGCTTGATGCTCATCATGAGGCCATCGCGATTGTTGTCGTGCGCGATGTACTTGCCCCAGTACACGGTCGGGATTCCACCGCGGCCGAGCTTGAGCTGCTTCTCTTCCTCGATCAGGTCGACGATGCGGTTGCGGCCGTCCACTTCAGTGGCCGGCGTGATGAGCGTGATGACATTGCCCCGGATCTGCTGCACGTACGGCGTCTCCTCCACAGCGAGCCGATAGAGCAGCTCCATCAGCATCTCGGGACTGCCCGTTTCCGGCGCGTGGATGGTGCCGGTGAGCCAGTACAGCGGCTTCGCCTCGCGGATGAGGCGCGTCCGCTCGTCGTCCGTTGCGGTGCGCGGATCGGCGAGCTTCGCCGCCATCGCGCGATAGCTGTCGAGGTTCGCGATCGTCGCGGAGTCGGCCACCGCCGCGATGATCATCTCGCGCCCCTCTTCACTCATCCCGAGCGAGAAGATCTTCACGCGCGGGGACGCCGCCGCCACGGCGCGGAAATACTTGTTGAGGTCTTCCGTGCGCGACAGCCGGCCGATCGTGCCTGGTACGTAGCCGAGCACCTTGAGCGGCGACGGAACCGTCGACGATGCGGGCAGGTGATCCACGAGCTCCGTCGTGAACTTCCACTTGGGATCCGTCGGCGTGAGCTCGCGGATCTTCGCGGTGTATTCGACGTCGTTCGCCTGCGCGGCCTGTGCGTGCACCGGCGTTGTGCGAACGAGGAGGGCTAGACACGAGGTGACGACGAGCGCGGTGCGGCGTGAGGGCATCGGGTGCGGAGCGAAAGGTCGGCGAAGTGAAGCGGCGCGGGGAGAATGTATCCCGCCAATCACGCTGCCGCTTCCGATGGCTCCGTACCGTCGGGTGAGAGATCGGACGAATGAGGCGACCGCCATTCGCGAAACGCGTCGCTTGCACGGCCCGGCACGACAGTGAACTGACTGCAAAGCGACGAGCCTATGAGGCCATGCGCGATGGTCGCAAGGTCGCTGTCACTTCTTCCGTCGCTGCCGCAACGCGACCGACCTGGTCGGCAACGCATTGCGGATGAAGGTGCACGCAGGGCGTTTTTGCAATTGCGCAGCCTGCGATCTTCTGCGCTCGCCGGTCGAGGCAGTCGCCGGCCGACGAATATTCTCGAGCGGCATGGCGACGTCCTCAGCGTGTGCCGGTCCGAGCCTCGTTGACGAGCCAGTCGCGAGCCTCCTCGCGTGACGGTGACACCACGAGCCGACGCTTCGTCAGTTGCACGATCCCCCGGAGGATGACCGTCTGGAGACTTGTCATCCCCACGACCGCGCCTGCCACGACATATGGCGCATTCGCCTGCGTGAGTTCGTGGAGGGCTGCCCGAATCCGTGAGGTCACGCGCGATCCGGTGACGTCCGTCAGCGTGTAGACGCTCTTCGGAGACTCGCGCGCGATGAGGTGCTTCGCCTCTTCGATCGCATCGAGGGCCGTCTGTTCGTCAGGGACGTGACTGAAATCGAGAAGGCAGATCCGGACGCCGCGATCGGTGCTGCACGAAGTTCGCACGATTCAGTTGAAGGGGTTGAGGCCGAAAGATGACACACGTCCTCGAGGCCGCAACCGACCGGACGCCGCAGGATCACGCGCCTCTCGCTGTCACTCCCCGTGTCGCGCTGGCCAGAATGGGCGCGCCGTCCATCTCTGTCTCGAGGCGGGCGAGCTCGGTGGGCGAGATTCCGTGTGTGATCATGATACCGAAACGCCGATTCATGTATTCCTCGACGCTCATCCACTCGCCCTCGAACTCGATTGCCTTCGACCAAGCACACATGGTCATCAGGCGCTCGGCTCGGCGGAGCCGGACCCAGACCAGGGCGGCCAGTCCCATCGCGAGGAGTGCAATGCCCACGATGAGTTCCTCGGCACGCAGGCGACGTGACAGTGCGCCCTCCCCCGCGACCTGGCGACGTGCGAGGAGCGTGTCCTCGTTGGCCACGGCGCTACGCACCGTCGCATGAATCGAGTCCATCAGTGCGCGGCCGTGGCCACTCCTGATCAGGCGGTCGAGCGAGTCGCGTTGGCCGGCTTGCATGAGTGCCACGCCCGATCCCAGCAATCCAAGCCGTGCGACCACGAGCCGGTCGAGGAGGTCGAGGCGCCGCTGCTGGCCTGCGTTGTCGGCGGTGAGGGTGCGAAGCGATGCGAGCAGACGCCGGGCGGTGTCGCCCGCCTGGCGGGAAGGCGTCAGGTACACCGTATCGCGCGAGAGCAGAAACCCGCGCTGCGCGCTCTCCGCATTGCCGAGGGCCGCGAGTGCTGCATGCAACTTGTCCTCCATCTCCAGCGTGTGCGTGGCCCAGCCAAAGGAGGAACGCGTCTCCGATGCGGCAGAGCGATTCAGGAGCAGCACGAGAATGCCACTCGCCGCGAGCACTGCCAGCGCGAGGGCACTCCAGATGAGGGGCGGCCGCCGCGAACCTCGTGCGCGTTGAGGCGTGCGTTCTGAAGTGGCTGCGGATTTCTTCGTCATCCGTCCCTGCTGGTGTACGTGCGCGCCGCCGTCCGTTGGCGCCGATGCTGAGTGAGCAGCCCGGAGCGAAGACTACGGCCTGGAGACGTGCGGGTATAGGCGTGCGCCGCCGAGGACTTCGACGACTCCAATGAAGCGCAGGAAGAGGCTGGGTAGCGCAATCGGTCCCTGCATCGCCGCGATCGGCGTGTCATCACGACGAACGGCGCTTGGGAAATTCGACATCGGGATATTGGGAGGGAGGCAATCTGGACAAATCCAGAGTGGGCTTGAGTGCCTCAGGACCGCTCGATTTCATGTAACTGTTGTCCGGACAAGCGCTTGCTTCCCGTGGCAGGGTGCGCCGGATTCACTGCCATCCGGGCAGCGCTTGTACTTTCGGGTTTCGTTCGGTAGATACCTCCCCCCGCCCTGATCTGAGCCGACCGGAGGCCTCAGCGAGCTCTTGGTGTGTTAGTGACTTTCGGTGTTTGTTCGGCATCACTTCTGCTCTACCAACCACGTCGTCATCGCAATAAGCGGAGGCGGCTAAGCGTACCAACCGTCGTCGTCATCCCCCGCGAAAGCAGGATGGCCACGTGTACCAACCGCGTCGTCATCCCCGCGGAAAGCGGGGATCCATTTCTGGGTCAGTAGCCGTGAACATGGATTCCCGTGTTCGCGGGAATGACGAAACCGTCCTGCTGTCTGGGTTCCTGTCCTTCTGTCCGACCGTCCGACCGTCCGACTCAAAAAGTGTCTCTCTCCCTCGCCGAACTCGTCCAGCTCCTTCCGCCTACGGCACCGGCCGCGCCGGCGCTCCCCACAGGGATCGCCGCGCTCGACACCGCGTTGCTGGGCGGCGGGTTGCCCCGCGGGCGACTGACGGAGCTCGTCGGGCCCACGGGCAGCGGGAAGACGACACTCGCCCGCGCCAT
>JBBQFW010000328.1:0-4416 GCA_038322445.1 Gemmatimonadales bacterium | reverse complement strand
CAGCTGGGCGGCAATGCGCGTGTCGAAGATGTGGTTGATCTTCCAGCCATAGTCCTGCTGGAGGAGGCGGAGATCGTAGTCCGCATCGTGGAACACCACTTCGACGTCCGGACTCTCGAGCAGGGCGCCGAGCCCGGCGGGTGAACGGAAAGGCAGCGGATCGATGACGGCATGGCGATCGCGCGTGGAGAGCTGCAGCAGGTAGATACGGTCGATGAACCGATGGAAGCTCGCGCCCTCGGTATCGAGCGCGATTTCGCGCGTTCCAGCGATCTCCGCCGTGAACGCATCCACGGCCGGCACGCTGTCGAGGTACTCGAATGTTGCGGTCTTGGCGCGGTCAGCCACGCTGGCCCCTCACTCTGTTGGCGGATCGAATCACGATCGGGTAATGTATCGCCTCACCCACCACCTCACGCAGCGGCCGCTCAGTGCGACTCGGGCGCGGTGTGCGATATCCGGACTTGCTGATGCCAGTCGTTCCTCCCGATCCAGAGCACGCGTCGCCCGCCCGCCGAAACTCCGCCGAACTGCGTGCGCCGAAGCGTCCGGGTAGTCACGGGCGCATGGTCGGATGGCGGAGCCGGGACGTCGTGCGCTCGACCGCCCTCGTGGTGGGGGTGCTCCTCGCGGTAAAGCTCTTCTGGGTGGCGCACGTCCTCTTCTTCGTCGTCTTCCTGGGTATGCTGTTCGCGATCGCGGTCTCGGGCGGGGCGGATTACCTCGAGCGCTTTTACATCCGGCGCGGTGTGGGAGCCGCGGTGATCGTGGTGAGCTTCGTGGCGCTGCTGTTCGGTGTGGGCGCGTGGGTCGCGCCAACGCTGCGGGCGCAGGGCGCCGAGCTTCGCCAGAAACTGCCCGAGGCGGTCGATCGGGTGCAGGAGTGGATCAAGAGGCGGGAGAGTGGCGCGCTTGGACTGCTCGTTACCGAACAGGAGCGTCCAGGGACGGACGCGGCGGTCGATAGTTCCGCCGCCAGCACGGCGCGGGCGGCGACAGCCGGCCAGCCTGTCGCACCGCGCCCCGTGCCGGGCGCAGATTCCGCAGTCGGTACGCGGCCGCCTGCGTTCCACGACGTGATGCGGCAGCGCATGAACGGGCTCTCCAGATACCTCTTCCCGTTCATCACGTCCACCATCGAGACGATCGGCGGCATCCTGCTGATCGTCTTCCTGAGCATCTTCTTCGCGGCGGAGCCCGACCTGTACCGGCGCGGTCTGCTGTCCCTGCTGCCGGCGCGGAAGCGCGCCCGCGGCGTGATCATGATGGACCGCATTGCGGTGGTGCTCAGGAAGTGGCTGATCACGCAGCTCGTGGCCATGGTCGTGATGTTCGCCGTGAGCACCACGGTGCTGATGCTGATGCACGTGAAGGCCGCCTTCGCCCTCGGCGTGCTGGTGGGTTTCTTCGAGTTCATTCCTACCATCGGACCGATCCTGAGCGCGGCGCCGGGCGTCGCGATGGGGTTCCTCGATTCGCCGGAGAAAGCCGGCTACGTCGCGCTGGCCTACTGGGGCATCCAGTTCCTCGAAAACCACCTGCTCATTCCGCTCCTGATGAAGAACGGGCTGCGGCTGCCACCAGCGCTCACCGTCGTCACGCAGGCGGTCATGGCGATCGTGTTCGGATTCATCGGCCTGATGGTCGCCGTGCCACTGCTCGCGACGGTGGTGGTCATCGTCGAGATGCTGTACCTCGAGAAAATGCCGCTGGACTTCACCGGGACGCATCCGATGCCAGATCCCCTGGCCGGCAGCGCCGCCGCGCCGCCCCTGGCCTCGCAGTCGTAAGGTGCGCGCGCTCCGCGCCAGGTTCCCCCGCCTGGCGTCCACGCTACCGAGCGTCGACCTGCGCGTGGGAGAGACGCCGGTCGAGCGATGGTGTGTGGATGGCGTCTCCCTGCTGGCGAAGCGCGACGACCTCAGCTCCGCGACCCTGGGTGGCAACAAGGTGCGCGCACTGGAACTCCTGCTCGCTGGCGTGGGGCCAGACCATCGGTTGCTGACGGTGGGCTCAACGGGGTCGACGCATGCCGTGGCCGTGGCGCACTACGGCGCTCGCCTCGGTGCTGTGACCGACGTGATCACCTGGCCGCAGGAGGACAACGCCATCTCGCGCGAGACTGCTCGCCGCCTGGCGCGGCGGGCGCGCGTCTCGGCGGCCAGGTCGCCCGTAGACGCCTACCTTCGCGCCGTGTTCCGGCGCGCGACGCAAAACGTCCACTGGATTCCCGCCGGAGGCAGCTCCCCACTCGGCGCACTCGGTCACGCCAACGCGGCGCTGGAGCTGGTGGCGCAACTCCAGCGCCAGGGACGTCCGACGCCGAGCGAGATCGTCGTCCCGCTCGGGAGTGGCGGAACGGTGGCTGGGTTGCTCCTGGGCCTCTCCGTGGCGGGGGTGCGCACGCGCGTGGTGGGCGTTCGGGTCGTGCCCCAGTCCGTGGGCAACCGGTGGCGGGTCATGCGCCTCGCGCGGCAGGCGAGGGCACTGCTGGCGCGGCTGTCGGGCGAGGCGGTGGCGGAAATCGCGCCGAGCCGGCTGGAAATCGTGCAGGACGCGTATGGTGGCGCGTATGGTCGGGAGACGGAAATCGCCCGCAACGCGGCCCGGGCCCTTCGCGTTACCGGGGGACCAACGCGGGATGGAACGTACAGTGCAAAGGCATTCGGTCACGCACTCGGCCGCGCACGCGGCGCGCCCGGGGACAGCGTGCTGTTCTGGTTGACATTCGACGGACGATGGCTCGAGGCGGCCGACGAGGGCGCCCCGCTGCTTCGCCCGCCGCTCTGAGGAATTCAATGGATCAATTGCCCGAAGTGGTGTTTCACGTCTACCCGGCCGACTGCGACATGCTGGGGCACGTGAACCATGCCACCATGCTCGCGTTCCTCGAGCGCGCGCGCTGGGAGCTGCTGGAGCGCGAGGGCGGGGGTGGCGTCCGCGACTTTGCCACGGTGCCGGTGTACTCGGTCGTGCGGCATGTCGACATCGACTACTTCGCGCAGTCGCTTCCGGGCGACGACCTGGTCATCCGCAGCGGGCTCCTCGCCGTGCGGAACACCAGCTACATCGTGAAGCAGGACGTACGGAAGGTCGGCAGCAACGTCGTCGTGGCGCAGGCGTCCATCGTGTTCGTTGCGCTCGATCGCACCGGACGACCGGTGCGCGTGCCGGAAGAGTGGCGCACGCTGCTGCCGCACTGGCCCGAAGAGGCCGACCTGCGCTCGCGATGATTGCGATGCTCGATGGCGGCATCGAGCTCGCCTATGAAGACGCCGGCACCGGACAGCCGGTGTTGTTCATCCATGGCTGGCCGCACAATCGCACGCTGTGGGCGGCGCAGCTCAGCGGCCTGGCGACGCATGCGCGCTGCCTCGCACCTGACCTGCGGGGGTTTGGCGGATCGTCGGTGTCGCCGCCGTACACGATCGACCAGTATGCCGACGATCTCGCCGCGCTCCTCGGCGTGCTCGGCGTGGACCGCGCCGTGGTGTGCGGCGTGTCGATGGGTGGCTATGTCGCACTGTCCATGCTGCGTCGTCACGCGCACTTGCTGCGTGCGCTCATCCTGACCAGCACGCGCGCGACGGCGGACACACCCGAGGCGCGCGACCAACGGATGCGCCTCATCGCGTTTGTCCGCGAGCGTGGCGTGGAAGCGCTGGCCGGACGGCAACTGAAGGCGATGGTTGGTGAAACGACGTTCGACGCGCGGCCGGACGTGCGCGAGGCGCTGCGCCTGCTCATGGCGGGGGCTCCCGCCAGCGGCGTGATGGGTGCGCTCGAGGCGATGGCGGCACGCGCGGATTCGACGGATCTCCTGGCCGGGATCAGCATGCCGACACTGGTCGTGAGCGGACGTGAGGATACCTTCACACCGCCGGACGAGGTTCGCGGCCTGGCGGCTGCGATTCCGGGCGCTCGCCTCGAGGTCATCGAGGGGGCGGGTCACGTCTGCTGCTATGAGCGACCGGTGGCATTCAATCATGTCGTGAGCGAGTTCCTCGCGTCGCTGCTGCACGACTGAGCTCGAGGTTGTTCGTCATTCCCGCGCACGCGGGAATCCATGTTCCGCCGTTTGATCCCGCTACCGCGGTGCGCGGCGGTTGGTTGAGTTACGCGAGCGCCGCTGCGACCTTTCACGACTGACGTCCACTTCCTCGCACATTTCCGCCGCCATGCCCTCATCTGTCGATAGCACACCGGACACGCGGATCTCGGAAGCCGAACGGCGCCCGAGTGCGCGCGCAGGCGCCGTGCTGTTTCGGCATCGCGGATGGCTGCCGGTGCCGTTCCTGCTGGTGCCGCTTGTCGCGCACGGCAACACGGACGCGATGAACTGGATCCTCGGCTTCGTGTTCATCGTTGTCGGCGAGGCAATCCGGCTTGCGGGCGTCGCTGCCGCGGGGACGGTGA
>JBBQFW010000327.1:0-4424 GCA_038322445.1 Gemmatimonadales bacterium | reverse complement strand
TGACCATCCGGCTGACGGACAGTGCGACGGCGCTGCTGGTGAAGCACGGATACGACGAAGCGTACGGCGCGCGTCCACTGAAGCGGTCGATCCAGAAGTACATCGAGGATCCGCTGTCGGACAAGATCCTGCTGGGCGAGTTTACTCGCGGCGACGAGATCGAGGTGGATGCGGCCGCAGACGGCACGAAGCTCGACTTCAAGGTGCTGTCGAGCGCATCGAAGACGTAGTTCCGGAAAGCAACCACGCGAAGGCCAGCAGGGTCCAATGCACAGGGACCCTGCTGGCCTTTTCCAGTGTATATTACAAGATGCGACGTTTGCTTTTCTCAGCCGTCGTCCTGCTGGTCCTGGGGACGACGGCGCGCGCGCAGGACCCAGCCGTTGCCGGCGGGCGGTGCGCCAACCCCGATACCATCATCTTCCGCGGCGCCTCGCGCGTCTCGGATGCGACCATGCGCGCGGACGCCGGGCTCGTTCCCGGTCCCGTGAACTATCGCGTGCTGGAGCGCGCCATCAAGGCGCTCTATGCCAGCGGCCAGTTCGACGACATCCAGGTGTCGTGCGACGTCTCGAAGGACAGCACGCGGGCCGCGCACGTGTTCGTGGTGAAGGAGCGGCCGCTTCTCTACAACGTGGATGTGGCCGGCACGGACCGTGTCTCGCGGAACGATGTGCGCGACCGCGTGGACCTGCTCGTGGGGAAGCCGCTCGATCCCGCGCAGGTTGCCCGGTCGATGCAGCGGATCGATTCGCTTTACCAGTCCGAGGGGTTCTTCCTCGCGCGGGTCAAGCCCGAGACCACGCTCGTGAATGGCCAGGTGCAGCTGCTGCTGCGCATCGACGAAGGCAAGCG
Organism: Gemmatimonadales bacterium; assembly: GCA_038322445.1. Classification (GTDB taxonomy): domain Bacteria; phylum Gemmatimonadota; class Gemmatimonadetes; order Gemmatimonadales; family Gemmatimonadaceae; genus AG11. The sequence goes on along the minus strand of JBBQFW010000327.1, from coordinate 3,569 downwards.
ACTCGCCGTGTCGGGGGTGAACATCGCGGGCAATGTCGGCGTGTCCGACAAGGAAGTCGTCGGGGCAATGGAGACGAAACCCGAGGGATTCCTCTGGTTGAACAAGGGTGAACTGGATGCGGACAAATTCGCCGGCGACGTGGGCGAGCGCATTCCTGCCCTGTATTCGTCAAAGGGCTATCTCGACGCGCAAGTCTTGAAGGACACCGTCCTGGTGGATCGCGTGCGCGGCAAGGCGCTCGTCGATCTCACGGTGAAGGAGGGCCCGCGCTATCGCATCGGTACCTTCGAGGTGACGGGCAGCCGACGCTTCTCGAACGAGGATCTCCAGCGCTTCTATCCCTTCGGGGAACAGCCGAAGACGATCACCAGCGCGGTGAAAGGTGTGCTGCGTGTGGGCCGTGGCAACGATGATGCGGCATACTTCGACCAGTCGAAGTGGGATGATGCCACCCGGCGTGTGGGCGAAGCGTACGCCAACGAGGGCTACATCTACGCGAACGTCCGTCCGGTGGTGGATCGTCGCCGCGTCGGCCCCGATTCGACGCCGACGGTGAACCTGCGCTGGGAAGTCGACGAGGGCGCGCCCGCGATCGTGAATCGGGTGGACATCCTCGGCAACGACATCACGAATGAATCGTGCATCCGGAACCAGATTGCCGTCGTGCCCGGAGACATTTTCCGCCGCGACGCGCTGATCCGGAGCTATCAGAGCATCGGGAACCTGGGCTTCTTCGAGACGCCGATTCCGCCGCCGGACACGAAGCGCGCGAACGAGCAGGGCGACCTGGATGTCATCTTCCACGTGAAGGAAAAGCGCACCGGCAACGTGAATTTCGGCGCGTCCGTGGGACAGGGCGCCGGCATCGGCGGCTTCATCGGCTTCGACCAGCCCAACCTGTTCGGTCTCTGCAAGAAGGGGTCGTTGAACTGGCAGTTCGGCCAGTACATCAACGACTTCAGCCTCACGTACTCGGATCCGTTTATCCGCGAATCGCAGTACTCCGGCACGGTCACCGCCTATCACTCGCAGACGCGCTACTATGTGAGCGACGTCGGTCGCCAGACCCGCATTGGCGGACAGCTGCAGGTCGGATTCCCGCTCATGGGCTCCCGCTACTCGCGCCTCTTCGGCTCGTACGGCGCCGAGAAGGTGACCTACGGAACCGACGGCCTCGTGAGCACGATCAACTGCTCCATCATCTCGTGCGCGCGGTCCACGCTGGGCCTCTCGTTCGAGCATGACACCCGCAGCGGCTTGCCGTTCGCCACGGACGGCGGCAAGCAGACGCTCGCCGTTCAGGTGAACGGTATCCTCGGTGGCGCACAGTACACGCGCTACACGGGCGAGATGCGGCACTATGCCTCGCTGGCCGAGTTTGGCGGCGGCGGGATCGGCTCCGAGCCGATCACGCTGGCGCTGGGTCTTTCCGTCCGCGGCGGCGCAGTCTTCGGCGATCCAGGTGGGTTCTACATCTCGCAGAAGTTCTCGCTCGGTGGTGTGCAGTATGGCGAGCAGCTCCGCGGGTATGACGAGTTCTCGATCACGCCGAATGGATTCCTCGAAAACGGGACGGGCGTGTCGCAGGCGCAGGCGACGTCGTTCGGGAGCGCGTTCTACACGAGCACCGTGGAACTTGATCTCCGCATCAACCAGCAACTCAACTTCGACGCGTTCTACGACGCGGGCAACATCTGGGCGCGTCCACGCGACTTCAACCCGACGCGCCTCTTCCGCGGCGCCGGATTCGGAGCGTCGGTCGTCACACCCCTGGGTCCACTCGGCCTGGATCTCGGCTATGGATTTGATCGAACCACGAACGGTGTGAGAGATCCCAAGTGGCAGCTACACTTCAAGCTCGGCCAGCTCTTCTAACTCCTGGAGTTTTCATGCGCGTTTTGTTTCGAGCGACTCCGGTCGCAATGGTTCTTGTCGCAGCCCTCAGCGGGCGCGCTTCTGCGCAGCAGAAGAATGCATACATCCAGTCCTCCATCCTGCTGGAGCAGGCGCCGGGGCGGGCCGCGGCGGAGTCGGTGTTCACCAGGGAGTCGGTTCCATACCAGGAGCAGATGAAGCGGATGAGTGACTCGCTGCAGACGATGGTCGCGGCGTTCGAGAAGCGCGCGCCGTCGCTTGCGGCTGCGGCGCGCGACGCGCAAGCGAAGGAAATCCAGGCGAAGGAAGCGGCGTACCAGGCCCGCGCGCGCGACCTCGAGGCGAAGCAGAATGCCCGCCAGAGCGAGCTCGTGCAGCCGATCCTGGACCGCATCAAGATGGCGATCGAGGACGTCCGTGTTGAGGGCGGGTATTCATTCATCTTCAACGCTGATGGACAGGGATCGCCTCTCGTCGCGCTCGACAAGAACCTCAACATCACCGATCGCGTCCTGGCGAAGCTGCGCTCGGGTGCCTCGACGGCCGCGGGGCCGGCCAAGCCGGCCGCGGGTGCCCCGGCGCCTGCGCCATCCGGTGTGACTCGGCCCGTGACGCCGCCGCTCGACTGATCGTGGCGGAGCCGCTGGGATCTGGAACGTCTCGCGGCGGTGAGGGCTCACGAGTCCTCACCGCCGCGTCCATTGCGGAGATGACGGGCGGCGCGCTAACGGGCGACGCTGACGCACGCGTTACCGCGGTCGCGCCCCTCAACCGGGCGGCCTCACATCATGTCACCTTTCTGGCGAGTGCGAAATACGCTCCGCTGCTCGCCGGTGCGGATGCGGGCGTGCTCCTCGTCACGCCCGGACTTTCTGACACCGTTGGTTGTGCCCGCGCACGGGTCGTGGTGGCGAATCCAACGGAAGCGATGCTGTCGCTCCTGCCCGCACTCTATCCGCCGCAGGTCGAAGCGCCGGGCGTGCATTCCACTGCGGTGGTTGGGCGTGGTGTCACGCTTGGGGACGATGTCTCGATTGGTCCCTACGTCGTACTTGGCGACGGCGCGCGCGTTGGTGCGAGGACCCGCCTGCACGCGCACGTCGTCGTGGGAGATGGCGTGGCGATCGGCGCCGACTGTGAGCTCTACGAGAGCGTGACCTGCTACGCTGGGACCACCCTCGGCGACCGGGTTCGTGCGCACGCGGGCGTGCGCCTGGGATCGGATGGCTTCGGCTACGTCTTCCGGAACGGCATGCACGAGAAGATCCCGCATGTCGGACGCTGTGTGATCGAGTCCGATGTGGAGATCGGCGCGAATAGCACCATTGACCGTGGCAGCATCGACGACACCATCGTAGGGGCGGGAACGAGGATCGACAACCTGGTCCATGTTGCGCACAACGTGCGCATCGGACGACTGTGCCTGGTGATGGCGCAGGTGGGCGTTGCGGGCTCGGTGCAGATCGAGGATGGGGTCATCCTGGCCGGGCAGGTTGGTATCTCCGGACACCACACCATTGGCAGGGGCGCGCGACTCGCGGCGCAGGCGGGGGTGTTCGGTAACGTCCCGGCTGGTGAGACGTGGTCCGGCTATCCAGCGCGGCCTCATCGTGAAGCACTCCGCGCGCAGGCCGCGATGTTCCGGCTGCCCTCCCTCATCCGTGCCCTCGAGCGCATCGTGGGTCGCGACGCC
>JBBQFW010000326.1:0-4425 GCA_038322445.1 Gemmatimonadales bacterium | reverse complement strand
GTCAGTGGTTGAAGGGATAACGCGGATGTCCTGACCTTCGGCAAGACCGGGATCCAATCCGACGCGTTCCCTATCCAGCCCGCTCCAGCCATCCATCGCGAAACCCCGCGCGACGAAGCCCCTTCACCATGTACGGACACGCCTTCGCGCACTGCCACACCAGCTCCGTTGCGTGATTCTCGATCATCAGGACGATCGGGCCCTGGTTCAACCCGAATATCCACGGCGAGACCCAGCCGTGTCGCCCGCCTTTCACGACCGGAAAGGTGGCGTTGAAGCTCGCATCGAAGCCGTAGGGGGTGCGACGGGCGAGGTCGAGCCGCTCGATCGCGTGGCGCACGGTGTCGATGACGATTTCCGGCGCGAAGGGCAGCGACGACACCACGGCCCACGGCGAGATGGTGCCGTCGTCGGGATCGTCCGGCGCGCCGCGCGCCAGGTAGTCGTAGAATTGACGCGGTACGCCGTCCACTTCCATCACTGTTTCTCCCGGTCCGTCGCTCGCGGTGAGACCCCATCCAAACCGGGAATAGTGCGTGAACCCGAGCGGGTTCTCGATGCCGTAGTCCCGCTGCATGCACGTTGCGCGTCTGCTGTTCTCGAAGTAGTCGATGCCGCACGACCGTGCCAGGTCATCGTGAACGCCGCGCAGGTCGAGCCAGATCTGCGACATCTGGTGGATGAACAGCGGGCCCGCGTAGAGGTGCTCGATGCCGAGACGTTTTCCCCACTTGAATGTGGATGTCCATTCCGTATAGCCCTGCGGCTCGATGGGATATGTGGGCGAGCCAAGCGCCAGCACGTAGAGGATGTGTGCCTCGCTGTAGCCGCAGTCCCATCGGTAGGGAAGAAAGCCCGACTCCGGCTTCCATCCGTGCGTCAGCGTGCTCCCGCCGTCGCGCGCCCACTGCCAGTCCACACGCCGATACAGCGCGTCCGCGAGGTCGCGGATCTCGCGCTCCGCGTCGTTCATCTCCACGAAGTAGCACGCCGCGGTGAGCACGCCGGCCATGAGGATCGCGGTGTCGACGGTCGACAGCTCGCACTTCAACGCACGACGCCCGGTTTCCATGTCGAGGAAGTGGTAGAAGAAGCCCTTGTACCCGGTCGCGTCGGCGTGGGGGCCCTGATCACTGGTGTCGAGAAAGCGAAGGAGCGACAGCGCGCGCCCCGCGGCTTCCGCGCGCGGGAGAAAACTGCGCTCCACGGCCACGGGATACGCGGTGAGCGCCAGGCCAAGTGCGGCAATGCTCGATGGCGACCCTGGCTCGGTCTTGTCGCGGATGAGGCCATTGACCGGATTGATCTCATGCCGGAAGTACTCGAAGGTGCTGCGCTGCAGGTCGGCCAGCATCTTTGCGTCGCCGCCCTGTGGGTTCGAGCGCGGCAGGCCCGCGTCTGGCGACGGCGTTCGCCGGCTCGCACTCACGGAAGGACGATCGTCACACAGGCGACGCTCTGCGGCGGCAATACGACCGCGAGCGAGATCGCGTTGTCGTCGTACGTCCACGCCTGTGGCTCCTGGCGGAGGGCGGATGCCGCATGCAGCTGTTCCATCTGGTGCGCGCTCAACGACGTCGGCTCACCCATGGTCGTCCACAGGGCACGCGGATTGACGTGATCGTCGTCGATGCGCTCGATCCATGCCGAGTGTGGCACTGGCGCATCGAAGAGCCGGAGCCGCACGAGGCGGGATTGGATGTCGTGTCTCGGCATCGCGAGGTTCGTCATCAACACCTTCAACATGTTGCCGGTCCGGGTCACCCATGCGCTCGCCGTTACGTGCCCGCCGACAACCTCGAGTAGCTCGGTGCCCGACTGGTGTAGCAGCTGGAACGCACGATACACCGGCTTGGCGATGCCGTGCAGGTTGAGCAGCCCGAACCCGCCATGAAACGGCACGGACGGAAAGTACTTCTCGGCGAAGATGTCACTGAAGGTCCACCAACTGTAGCCCTGGGCCAGTCCTCGCGCTTCCATGACGATGCGCGTGGCGAAGGCCGCCGCGAAGGCTTGGTCATGCATTGGATCGCGCGAGTTGGACGAAATGTTCCATTCCGTGTAGTACAGCGGCAGTGTGCCTGCCTTGCCGCGCACCGTGCGTACCTCATCGCGCATGCCGTAGCGGGGCGCGTGCTCGAGCTGGGTGATCGTGTCCGAGCTTGGTGTGCCGAAGGCGTCGGTGGGATAGTGATGCGTGCTGACAAAGTCCAACGGAAGCGCGTTCGTGCGGCAAAACGCGACGAACTCCTCGATCCACGCGTTGCTCGCCGTGGCGGGCCCGCCCACCTGGAGCGTGTCGTCTACCCGCTTGATCGCGGTGACCGTTTCGCGGTACAACTTGAAGTAGCCATCCTGGCCCCCGGTCCAGAACGCCGTCAGGTTGGGTTCGTTCCACACCTCGAACAGCCAGTGCCGCACCTCGTCCGCACCGTACCGTTCCACCCAGTGTGACACGAGCGTCTCGACGAGTGCGCCCCACAGCGCATAGTCGGTTGGTGGCGTCACGTTCGCGCAGTACGCGAATACCGTGGTGTATCCCGAGGCGAGCGTCTCCGGCATGAAGGACAGCTCGATGAGCGGTCGCATGCCGATCGACAGCAGGAAGTCGATGACCTGGTCGGTGTTGAAGAACGAGTAGAGGGGCTCGTTGTCCTGGCAGATGAGCGTGCCCATGTCGTCCGACAGGATTCCGTGAAAGCGGACGTACTGGAATCCGAGCTCGTCGTGGGCGCGTAAGAGCTGCTGCTGCCAATCAGCCCGAAGGGCCAGCGGAGCGTGTCCGCTGCCGACGGTGTGCTCCCAGAAATGCGGGAAGTCCGTGGGTTCCTGCGTGAGCTGGCAGGTGAAGTCGGGCGCGGATATCGTCACGTCAGATACCCGTTTCTCCTCGGGCGAGATCGAATCATTTCGATGGTGGGGATTCTGCGTCGGGTGCACGATCGGTGCCGCATCTGGTGACGCAAAGAACTGCGTCCGACGCGCACTTTGGCCGCACCCTTGCTTCACGCATCACAGACGCACGAGGTGTGAATGACGAAAGAGAAAGCGAACCTGGCGGCCTCCGACGCACTGGTGCTGTTCGGTGTCACCGGCGACCTGGCGTACAAGATGATTTTCCCCGCGCTGTACGCGATGGTCGCGTCGGGCGCACTCGCGGTGCCGGTGATCGGCGTGGCATTTCCGCCGATGAGCCTGGCCGACCTCCGCAAGCGTGCGGCCGACAGCATCAGTCACGCAGGCATCACGACGAAACGGGCCACCATCGACCGCCTTCTCGGGCTGCTCCAGTACGTCTCGGGCGACTACAACGACCCGGCGACGTTCGCTGCCCTCGAGAAGGCGCTGGGCAAGGCAAAACGACCCGCCTACTACCTCGCCATTCCGCCCGCGCTCTTCGCGACGGTCATCCGCGGACTTGGCGCTGCGGGCCTCGCGACCGATGCCCGCGTGATCGTCGAAAAGCCGTTCGGACGCGACCTCAAGTCGGCACGAGAGCTCAATGCGGTGGCACGCTCGGTGTTTCCCGAGGACGCGATTTTCCGCATCGATCACTTCCTCGGCAAGGAAGAGATCATGAACATCCTCTACTTCCGCTTCGCCAACTCGTTCCTCGAGCCGCTCTGGAACCGGCTTTACGTCTCGAGTGTCCAGGTGACGCTCGCCGAGCGGTTCGGGGTGCATGACCGCGGTGCGTTCTACGAGACTGCGGGCGCCCTGCGCGACGTCATCCAGAATCACCTCTTCCAGGTGATTGCGCTGCTGGCAATGGAGCCGCCCGTGAGCCGCAACTACGGCGCGGTGCACACCGAGAAGGCGAAGGTGTTCGAGGCGATGCGGCAGGTCACGCCGCGCGACGTGGTGCGCGGCCAGTACAAGGGCTATCGGAAGACACCGCACGTCGCGCGCGATTCGGACGTGGAGACCTACTGTGCCATGCGCCTGCACATCGACTCGTGGCGATGGAAGGGCGTGCCGTGGTTCGTCCGCTCCGGAAAGTGCCTCGCGCAAACCGGCACCGAAGTGGTCGTGGAACTCAAGGCGCCGCCGTCGAAGTTGTTCGCGGATTCGGAACCGGAGGACGGCGCCGGCAATTACCTGCGCTTCAGCATCTCCCCGAAGTCCGCCATCGCGCTCGGCGCTCGTGTGAAACGCGCGGGCAAGGAGTTCGTGGGCGAGCAGCGGGAGCTCTACATGGTAGACGAGCAGGCAAACGTCGAGTCGCCGTACGAGCGCCTGCTCGGCGACGCGATGGCTGGCGATGGCGCGCTATTCACGCGCGAGGATGCGGTGGAGGCAGCGTGGGTTGCGGTGGACAAGGTGCTCTATCATCACGCGGCGGCCCTGCCGTATGCGCGCGGGAGCTGGGGACCGCCGGAGGCTGATGCACTCGTGGAGCGCTACGGCGGATGGCACAACCCGGGG
>JBBQFW010000325.1:0-4477 GCA_038322445.1 Gemmatimonadales bacterium | reverse complement strand
GTCACCGTGCTCATCTTCGGATGGATGCTGCGCATGGCAACCTCGCGCGGCAACGATCTGAAGGCCACCTCAAAGTCTGAGCGCTCCTTCTCATGACCGACTGCGCGCTCTGTGAGGTCCTGGATGACCTCGTTCCAGTCGGCATCCTCACCGTAGAGCTTGCGCAGCCGGTCATCGATCCCTGCTACCTGTAAGGGCACGAAAGCCGAAGCCTCGCCAAGGGTGTCACCTGCGACCCGCGTGAAACGGCCGATGAACTGCAACGTCACGGCGAGGCTCTTCTGGGGATCGTGTATGGCGGCCACCTTGAGCGCAGGCAGGTCGAAGCCTTCCCCAAGCATGTTGACGCACACCACGATGCGGCTCTCCCGCGCGAACAGCGCCTCGCGCCGCTTCCTCCGGGTCGAGTCCGCCACTCCGGTGTCCATCCGGATCGGCTTCAGATCCGGTGCGATCTCTTCGTAGAGCGCAGCGACCTCTTTCGCGCGCGCGACAGACGAGACACGGGCCATCAGCAGATGATCCCGACCAGCTGTGATGTCAGTCCGAAGTTGCTCGACCGCCGCCATAGCGACAGCCCGATCGGGATCGGCAAGATCGATCACCGAGCGGTAGTTGATGCGGGCGAAGTAACCGTTCTTCTGCGCGAGAAGCAAGGGATATGCGTAAGCGACGCGACCTCCGAGGTGCTGCCCGTCTTCACGGTACGGCGTTGCCGTGAACTGCACGATCTCCTTGCCAGCGAACAATTCCGCGACCGATCGCCAGGTGCGAGCGGCGACGTGGTGCGCCTCGTCAATGAACAGGCGACCACATAGCTCAACCAAACGCGTCTTGGCCACGTCGGTGCAGCCCGCCAGTACCTGTGCGGTTGCGACCACGACGTTTGCGCGACTAACCACACTGTCCACCTGCTCGGCCATCGAGAAGGCGGTCTTCAGCACGAGCACAACCGGGCAGCGGAAATCTCCGGCCACGGCACCTACGTTCGGGAGTACGCCGAGGGTGGCGAATTTGTCGGCGATCTGAGTCCGCAACGCGTCAGAAGGCACGATGACCAACGTGCGTTTCGGTACATGACAGAAGGCCGCGAGCATCGTCTCCGTCTTGCCAGTACCGGTCGGCATGACGACGGTAATCGGCTCCGCCGTCTCCATCGATCGATGCGCCAGGATCGCGTGCAAGGCTCCAAGCTGCGGGGCTCGCAGACCTAACGTCGTCCCAGTTTCCTCAGCGAACCGGAAAGCACCAGCAAGCGAGGCGTCGACCGCTTCAGTCGTGCACGGGTGCTCACCATGTGAACCGTTGCCTTCGCGCAGCCACCACAGTTCGTTGTTGTCGACCGTGAGCTGCGCGAGGGCGTTCATGTCAGAGCGCTCGTTCGACTAGGTACCGAAGCGGATGTGACACTCGGAGCGCGAGCGATATTCAGGCAGAGGCGAGTTCCGGCACGGCCGCGATCTCGCGCTCTGTCTCGCTGTTGTCGCCTCGGCGTTCGATGCCGATGAGGAGCTCCTCGTCGAGTACCGCGAGGATGCGCTTGAGCACCGGGATGGTCGGGATGTGGTCGCCACCCTCGAGCTTCGAGACGAACGAGTGGGACGTGCCCGCCCGTTCGGCAACCTCCTGCTGGGTGAGGTCGAGCTCGTAGCGCCGCTCCCGGATGTGCGCCGCGATCCAGTTCCGCTCCCGGAGGGCACGGATCGCCACGTACTCGTCACGGGCCCCCCGGTACTCCTCGCTGCGCTCGCCTCGCCCTCGGGCTGCAGCGGCGGCTGGGCGTCCGACGGGACTGGGTTGCGCTCTCGTCTTGGTCGTCATGGCACCTAGTGTATCGATTTCGATAAGCCCGGTCAACGGAGGGGTCGGCGCCCTGGTGGCGCATCGCGACCCGCGGCTCGGGGCGGCCTCCGCCGGCTGGCGTCCATACGGTCCTGGAAGTCGGCCATCCGCCGCTTGGCGAGCTCGATGTCGCTGGCCGGAACGGCGCCGGTGTCCTTTTCGATCGCATGCAACAGAACGATCAGGTTGTCGGAGCGCTGGTACAGGATCCGGTAGCGGGTGTTCGCGAACCGCACCCGCAGCTCCCGCAGCTCGCCCTCGATCTGCGACGAGATCGGGTACTCGGGTGGAGGCGCGTCCGGTGGTCTTCCGTTCAGGTACTCCTCGATGTACTCGTCGATCTTCGCCGCCCGCTTGGCCGGCAACGCGTCGATGAACTCATCGACGGGCTCGACCCCGCTCACCTCGCGATAGAAGACGGCCTGCGTACCTGCCACTGCAAACTCCGAAGCCCACGCGCGCACATCAACGCTCGAGCGGCTGGGCCACCGCATCGCGCGATTCAGAGCGCAAGAGTAGGTCTGCCCACCACCCGAACGCGAGGGCATCACGGCCAGTACTGGTGTCACATCAGAAGGTCGAGAGGGCCTCCTCGATCGTGCTCACGGTCGGCGAGTGGATGTGGCTCGTCGGTCAGGACCGCCACGGCAGCGGCGACATCACACGGACGAGCGCGCAGGTACAGGCCAGTCACCGACGGTGGAGCATGCCCTGCGAACGCCTGAGCAACCGCGTAGCCGGCGAGGCGTCCGATGGCGCTGATCGCGGTGTAACGAAGCACGTGCGCGGACACCGGAGTGCGATCGGACCACGGCAGACACGGTTTCGCCCGATCGAAGATCGTGTTGTACCGACGTCGGCTGATGGGCTGACCTTGGCGAGTTCGGAACACCGCGTCGTCCGCTGCCACTCCGCCGCGTGCACCGGCGTACCGGATGAGTAGCCGGACCAGCGAGGGCGAGATCGGCTGTTCACGTTCCGCACCGAACTTCTCTCGCAGCCACACGGTGGCGCGACCATCGTCGATGTCTCGGAGACGCAGGTTGAGCGCGCCTTCGCGGCGGGCGCCAGACTCGAGATGAAACCGCACGAGCAGCAGATCGAGGTCGGGATCGCTGCTGGTGGTACGGATCGCGTTGATCAACTCCTCCACTTCCGGATGGTCGAGCGGCCGGCGGCGGCTTGGTCGTCGCAGCGGCTTGGGGACCGCTGCTGCCGGGTTCACACCGACGAGCCCGGACCGCTGTGCACGCGTGAACAGGGCCCGCAGCGCGCTCACGCAGTTCTCACGCGAGGATCGGCCATCGCTCGACGGCCGACGTTCCCGGGCCCGCTGCGCCGCTTCCGCGACGACCGCCGCGCAGTCGTCCACACCGACGTCACCGATGTACCGGTCACCGAACCGGGCGACGGCCAGACGCCAATACGGCGCGTAGGTGCCGGCGGTGCCCGGCGAGAACGTCGGCCCGATCTTGTCGAGGTACTCGGCCACCGACATCGGCGCACTGCGCACGCGCAGCGTTGTAGCCGCGATCAAGAGGTCATCGATGGTCACGCCGAGCTGGGTGGCTTCCGCCATCAGCACCTGGGCTCGCAGCGCGCGGTCCATTACCACCGCTCCCCCACCAGCGCGTCCGCGAACCCGGCCAGCAGGCGTGTCGGTGCGAGCAGCACGACCGGCTCATCGTCGGGCTCCGTGCGCGTTCCTATGAGTAGGGAAGCGGCAGAGCCAGCTGCGTCGCGCAGCCAGCACGGCACCATGAGGCGGCCCCGCCCACCGATCCGGACCGGCCGGCCCGCGGCACCGGGCCGGAGCAGCACGAATTCCCCGCGTGTCAAAGCGCGCGGCGATTCCCACGCGCCGACCACAGCACGGGCAGCCAGTGGCAGGGTGACGCGCCCATCGCGTTCGAGTGCGACGATGGCAAAGGACCAGCGACCCGCGGCATCGCTGCCATCATCGTCGTCCAGGAATCGCGGGAAGGACGGCTGCCCCCACACGGCGGGCAGCCACTGCGGTTGAAGTCCAGTCACCATGCGACCTCCTTGAGTCACACGTTCGCCCATCGGGCAAGGAACGCGAACGATCAAGAGGACGCAGTCTCATGGCGCACGGCTACGGCAAGACCGGCACCACCGTGATTCAGCGCGCGGCCGAAGCAGATCGAGGCAGGAGACGCGGCGAACGCCGCCCGTCAGAACACGGCTCGCAATGGGCCCCGGCCCAGAAATGCGTGTCGGAGGAGCGATACCGACGCGGACTACACGTCCCGCAGCCGCACTTTCCCGGTGGTACGACGTCGCAGCCTGAGCGCCAGATCGTCGGGTGGTGTCGCCGGTTCTGCCCTCCGAGGACTCCGGTTGCGCGCGTCGGCATCAACCCACGGGGCGCCCACGCCGGCGGAGCTTCCGAAGGAAGCGATCAATCCAGAGCGACTGGCTCGACGTCGGTTTCCTAGTGGTGCGTCGCGGATTTGGCGTGGGTGAGGGCGGCGCGGCCTCGGCGGACTTTGGTGATGATCTGTTTGGCGGTGGCGTGCCACACGAACGGTTGGGGGTCGTCGTTCCAGTGCGATGTCCAGACGTCGATCGCGTCGGTGAGCGCGGCGACGCTGTCGAAGCTGCCGTGACGGAG
>JBBQFW010000324.1:0-4485 GCA_038322445.1 Gemmatimonadales bacterium | reverse complement strand
CGCGGCGACTGCCACCGCGCTTCCGTTGCGCGACGCATCATTCGATCGCGTCTGGTGTCGGCTGATGATCGGACATGTGGCGGCGCACGAGGCGGTGTACGCCGAGCTCGCGCGGGTATGTTCGCCGAATGGCGATGTCGTGGTGAGCGATTTTCATCCAGAGGCCGTTGCAGCGGGCCATCGCCGCACCTTCCGTGATGCGCAGGGTGTCGTGCAGGAAGTGGAGCACCATGTTCACGCGATTGCCGAGCAGGAAGCAGCGGCGCGTCGCCACGGACTCGAGCCCGTCGAACGTCGGGAGCCCGCTGTCGGTCCTTCCGTCCAGCATTTCTATGATGGTGCGGGCCTGCATGCCGCGTACGAGGCGCAGTGTGGCCTGCCACTCGTGGTGGTGCTCGCCTTCCGTCGCGCATCATGAGGATCCGCATCGAGGCAGCCAACGCGGCGCTCGGCGTCGTCGACGGACGCATCGTGTCACCCGACGGTCGCTTCGACGTGTCGATCAGCATACCCGATGGGGAGGTGCGCGCTGGACTGATCAATGCGCACGACCATCTCCACCGCAATCACTATGGACGCCTCGGGACGCCGCCGTACGGCAATGCATACGAATGGGGGCGCGACATTCACGAGCGCGACGCGGCTGCCATCGCAAGGGGCCGCGCGTGGCCGCGGCGTGAGGCGCTGCTGCACGGCGCATGGAAGAACCTGCGCGCCGGCGTCACGACGGTCGTCCATCATGATCGTTGGGAACCCGAGTTCGCGTCCGACTTTCCCATCCGTGTAGCGCCACTCGCGACGACGCACAGCCTTGGCTTTGCCGCTGACGCCCTGCCGTCCACGCTGACGGTGCCTTTCGCAATTCATCTGGCGGAAGGCATCGACGACGATGCTGCGGAGGAGATTCGCGCGATCGAGCGGCGCGGGTTGCTGACGTCGCACCTGATTGCAGTGCACGTCGTCGGCGCCGATGCCGAGGGCATCGAGCGGTTCAGGCGGTCCGGCGCGGCGGTCACGTGGTGCCCTACGTCGAATCTGTTCCTCTTTGCGCGAACGGCCCCGATGGCGCTTCTCGCCGATGGCGTCGACGTGTTGATCGGCAGCGACTCGCTGCTCACGGGGCAGGGTTCGCTCCTCGAGGAGATACGGTGCGCGCGCGCGCTGGGCATGCTGTCAGACGCGCGTATCGAGAGCGCGGTCGGCGCGGTGGCGGCGCGGCGTCTCGGGATCGCCACACCGTCACTGGAGATCGGTGCGCGTGCCGACCTCGTCGTGCTCATGCGACCGCTGCTTGAAGCGAGCGACGCTGACGTTGCGCTCGTGATGTGCGATGGAACGCTGCGCGTACTGAGTGGGGAATTGACCGGCTCGCTCGGGGCGCGGGCAAGTCAGGGACGCTTCGTCGATCACGGCGGCGTAACGCGATGGCTGTACGCGGGGCGTGTCGGTTCGGCGGGGCGGCGGAACGAACGCCAGCCGCGCGACGAGCGCAGGTTTCTGCCGTCAGGCGTGGGCATCAGGTCGGAGGACATCGCCTCGGTGCCGATTGTTCAGGGCGCAGGATTCCGGCAGGATGAGTCGCGAAGCTCGCGAAGTCCGCGGGGCCCATGAGGGTGACCCACACGAGCTTTCATCAGGATCCCGACCACCGCCAGCCTTCCGCGCTGCTCGACGCATGGCCGACACTGCTCGGCGTCGCCTCGGCAGTGGCGCGGGCAGGAGTCGAGACGTCGATCGTCCAGGGGTCGGCGCACGATGCGATCATCCGTCGCGATGGTGTGCAGGCGGAGTTCGTCAGCACGCAACGATCCGATGGCTCGATGGGCACCCGCCTTGTCCGCGCGCCCCGTCGCCTCCTGGATGCCGTCAAACGGACGAAACCTGATGTCGTGCACGTGAATGGCCTCCAGTATCCGTTCGCCATCCGCGACCTCATTGCCGCCGTCCCCGGCATCCCGGTAATCGTCCAGGATCACGCCTCGTATCCGCCGCGCGGCTGGAGGCGCCACGTCTGGCGTCTCGCCCTGCGCAGGGTGGCTGGCGTCGCCTTCACCGTACGGGAGCAGGCTGCTGCGTTCGTGGCGGCCGGCGCGCTCGGTGCCGCCACGCCCACCTTTACCGTGCTCGAAGGCTCGAGCACGTTCACGAACGGCGATCAGGACATTGCGCGTGCTGCCTGTGGTTTGCATGGCGATCCCTGTGTGCTCTGGACGGGCCACCTGGATGCGAACAAGGATCCCCTCACGATCCTCAGCGCGTTCGAGCGCGCAACGCCGCGACTCGACGATGCGCGGCTCTGGTGTTGCTTCGGCACCGCACCCCTGCTGGATGCGGTCCAGCAGCGCATCGAGCGCTCGCCAGCGCTGCGCGAACGCGTCATGCTGCTCGGTCGCCAGCCGCATGCAACGATGGAGACATTGTTTCGGGCCGCGGACTTCTTCGTGCAGGGGAGCCACCGCGAGGGCTGCAGTTATTCGAGCATCGAGGCGCTGGCGTGCGGTACGCCTCCGCTCGTGACCGACCTGCCCTCGTCGCGACGCATTGTGGGTGATGCAGGATCGCTCACGCCTGTCGGTGATGCCGACGCGCTCGCCGACGCCATCGTCAACTGGGCGCGCCGCGATCGAGCGTCCGGTCGCCGCGCCGCACGAGCGCGATTCGAGCGCGAACTCAGCTTCGATGTCATCGGCCGCGACCTACGGGGGATGTACGAACGCCTCGTGCGGCCATCATGAGGATCGCACTCGTGGTGCCCGGTGGCGTCGATCGGTCTGGCGAGGAGCGCGTCATCCCTGCTTTCGTGTGGCTGATCGAGCGCCTTGCGCGGCGGCATGACGTGCATGTCTTCGCCCTGCACCAGCAGCCGATGCCCGCACGCTGGGAGTTACGCGGCGCCGAGGTGGAAAACATCGGGACGACGCGCTTCCGCCGCTCGCGCTTTCTGTCACGCGTTGCCGCCGCGCATCGTGCGGCGCCGTTCGATATCGTCCACGCGTTGTTTGGAGGCGTGGGGGTGCTCGCCGCGCTCGCGGCCTTTCGCCACCGCGTGCCGTGCGTGCTTCACCTTGCCGGCGGGGAGCCGGTGGCGCTCGGACATATTGGCTACGGATCGAAGCTCACACCGCGGGGGCGGATCGGCTTGCGACTCGCAATCGCCGGAGCGCAGCGGGTAACGGTCGCCACGCGCTACATGCAGGCACTCGTCGCGGACATGGGCGTGCGGTCCGAAGTGGTTCCGCTGGGCGTGGCACTCGATCACTGGCCGCCGCGCCGCGTTCGTGCGCGCGACACGCACACCACCACGCGCCTCCTCCACATCGGCGACCTCCGCCTCGTGAAGGGACAGGATACACTCCTCAGCGCGGTCGCGATGCTCGTGCGCGACGGACGCGACGTACGGCTGGATATTGCCGGCCTCGACACGATGGATGGCGCGCTGCAGCGCACGGACGCCGCGCGCGCGCTGGGCGACCGCGTGGCCTTTCACGGCCTGTTGTCGCGACACCGCCTGCGTGCACTGGCCGAGCAGAGCGACATCCTCGTGCACGCTTCGTTGCACGAGGCGGGTCCACTCTGCGTGCTCGAGGCGGCCATTGCCGGGATCCCGACCGTGGGCACCAACGTCGGCCAGGTGAGTGATTGGGCGCCCGAAGCCGCCGTGGCCGTGCCTGTTGGTGATGTCAGTGCGCTCGCGCGTGCGATCGCGTCACTCGTGTCGGACGAGCCACGCCGCGTGCGCATCGCCGCGGAGGCGCAAGCACGCGCGATGCGCGTGGATGCGGACTTCACCGCCGCTGCGTTCGAGCGGATCTATACGGAGCTCGTCGCCGCGCGAGATCAGCGGCGGCCGTACGTCCACGTGGCGTCGTGATGGTGCGCGATGTCCTGCCAATGCGCGACGCGTTCACGCCGCACGTCGACCTGCCATTCACGATCGACCTCCCGGTGCTCGGCATTGCCACGCGGTTCGAAACCAACAGTCGCGACGTGCATTCCCTCGTCGTCGAGACCTTTGGCGCATGGGCTGGCCTGGAGGGTGACGACTTCACAAGACTGGCGCCGGTCGCGCAGGTGTGCATCGTCGTGCGCGAAGGGAGTGAGCAGACTGCGGGACGTTCGACGATCCGCCACAGCTTCCCGGACGACCTCCGCGTGGTCGCACAATCGGCGGGGAGTCTGGGGATCAGTGATCCGCTCCGCGCGCAGGCCATCGCGCACGTGACCACCGAACTCGTTGCCGACCGCGAGCACTTTCGCGACGAGATGCTGCAGGCGCTCACGCTCGCACTACTCTCGTCGTTCGACCGGCACTTCCTGCATGCGGCCGCGGTAGCGTGCGGGAATCGTGCGGTCCTTCTTGCGGCGCCAAGTGGCACGGGCAAGAGTACGCTCGCCTACCTTGCGCACCGCTCCGGTCTTCAGGTGATGAGCGAGGATCGCGTCTGGGTCCAGCAGTCACCGTTGCTGCGCGTGTGGGGATGGCCG
>JBBQFW010000323.1:0-4488 GCA_038322445.1 Gemmatimonadales bacterium | reverse complement strand
CGGGAATGACGAACGTATCTCACACGGACGGTCAGGTTGCCGCGCGCTGCGCGGCGAGCTTCCGCACCGTCGTGACATTGCGGAAGGTGGCGGGCGAGCCGAGCGCGTGGTCGAGCACCTTGCCGAAGAGCTTCGAATCGCTCATTCGGCCGCGGCAGAGCCAGTAGACGTGCCGGTCACTCAGGTGGAACGCGTCGTAGTCGTTGCCGAGCGCCTTCAGCGCGGCCGCACGATCGGCGCTGAGGGGTTGTTTGAGGAATCCAATAGAGAGCGCGTGACCGTCCGTCTCGTGCGAGCTGAACGGGTGCTCGCTCGCCACCGCGGTGAGGAGGACAACGGCCGGAGATAGGTGAGGACCTCGTAGCCGAGTGCCAGCTCGAGGTGCTGTTCGATGCGCAGCTCGAGCTTCGGCGCGCCTGTGGACGGGGCGTCGAAGAGGACGTTGCCGCTGGCAATGAAGATCTCGACGTTCGTCAGCCCAATCGTCTCGAACAGCGCGCGGAGGCGATCCATCTTCACCGTGTGTCCGCCGACGTTGATGGCGCGCAGGAACGCGACGTAGCGCACGGGCGACTCAGTCGATCTGGAGCGCGAGCACGGACTGCGGCGCCTTTGGGTACCGCAGGTGAAGCTTCTGCAGGCGATCGGCGATCGTATGAGCGATCAGCAGGTTGCGCACGTCCTTGTCGTCCGCGGGCACGATGTACCACGGTGCGACGTCGGTGCTGGTCTTCGCGATGGCCTTCCGGTAAGCATCCCCGAACTCATCCCAGAGCGCCCGGTCGTAGAGGTCGCCGGCCTGGAACTTCCAGTTCTTCTCCGGGTCCGTGAGTCGTTCCTGCAACCGGTGCTTCTGTTCATCGCGCGAGATGTGCAGGAAGAACTTGAGGATGACGACGCCATTGGCGGCGAGCATCGCCTCGAAGTCGTTGATCTGGTCGTAGCGCGCGCCAACCTCCTTCTTCGGAATCGTGCCGTGGACGCGCGGCACGAGCACGTCCTCGTAGTGCGAGCGGTTGAAGATGCCGATCATCCCGCGCGCCGGTATCTGCTGGTGCACGCGCCAGAGGAAGTCGTGCTGCTGCTCCAACTCGGTGGGTGCAGCGAAGCGCGATACGGAGCAGCCCTGCGGGTTGACGACGCTGAACACCTTGCGAATGGTGCCGTCCTTGCCGGCGGCATCGCGTCCCTGGAGCACGATCAGCAGTGCGTAGCGGGCTTCGGCATAGAGGACGCGCTGGAGCTCGGAGATTTGCCCGGAGTACTTCTGCGTCTCGGCCTCACATGTGCGCTCGTCCATGCCGGTATCGATCCGGGCGTCCTTGTCGGCGAGCCGGATGTCCGATTTCCCTTCGACCGGCTCGAGCTTCATGCGCTGCCTCGCTAGAGATTCGCGTCGGGTGCGACGCGAATGGTCAACGGCACGATCATCGTGCCCCAGTGGAGGTGCACGATCGCGCTGTCCGCATCGACCGTGGGAAAGGCGAACATCAGCGTCTCCACGTGCGGTCCCTGCTGCGGCGTTGCGCGCACACGCAGGACGTCGGTGCCGGACGGATACCGCAGGTGAAACACCTCGGCCGTGCTGTTGAACACCACGGTCCACGACACAGAGTCTGGGATGGTCCAGATGCTGTATGTACCGGCCGCGAGCGCGGCGCCATTCACCGTGACCGGCGCCGAGACGCTGATCCGGGCCGCGCTGTCGGCGCTCGGTGTCCAGATGCGACCCCATGGAACGAGCGATCCGAAGATCGCCCTGCCGCGTGCGACGGGACGGCGATACACCACCTCGACCCTCGCGCTGGCAATCTGCTGCGTCACCGACGCGAGTTGGCTCCTGGGAATGACCTGCTGCGCACGCGCCGTGGTCGCTGCACTGGCGATGGTCGCGAGGCAGAGCGCCGCACGGGCCGAGGCCGGCAAGGTCACACGTGCCCGCGACGCCACTCTGCGCCCGCTTCGATGAAGTCGGCGAAGAGGTGGCGCGTCCGCGCGTCGCTCTCGGTGAGCGCCTCGGGGTGCCACTGCACCGCCACGAGGTATCCGTCGTCGTCGCCCTCCAGCGCCTCGATAAGGCCATCGGGTGCCTCGGCGGTGGCGTGCAGTCCGCGGCCCAGCTCCTTCACGCCCTGGTGGTGCATGCTGTTCACCCGCAGCGTGCCCGCGCCGACCAGGGTGGCGAGGCGCGATCCCTCGTGCACGCTGACCTCGTGCGCGAGGTAGTCGCGCGAGAAGCTCTGTCCCTTGAACGGGAAGTAGTCGTGCTTGATGGAGCCCGGCATCTCGAGCGCGAGATCCTGATAGAGCGATCCCCCCGCGGCGACGTTGATGAGCTGCATGCCGCGGCAGACACCGAGCACGGGCTTGTCCTCCTCGAGGGCCCAGCGGGCGAGCGCGACCTCCACGCGGTCACGATCGCGGTCGGTCCTGTCGCAGAGCGGGTGCGGATCGGCGCCGTAGGTCATGGGATCGATGTCCGCGCCGCCGGGCAGGAACACCGCGTCGAGCTCGTCGTACACGCCGCGCAGCGTTTCGTCATCGACGAGCGGGATCATCCAGGGGATGGCCCCGGCGTTCGTCAGCGTGACGATGTACCGCTGGCTCATCACCCACGAGGGCGGAATCTCGCTGGAAATGCCGCCGAGGCTCTGGAGCGTCTGCGTGGGGATGCCGACAACGGGACGGCGGGATGCTGCGTTCACTCGGGACATCAAACGGTTCGACTGGGAAATGGAGGCGTATTTTTCGGATCACCGAGCGTGGAAACCCGGTACGGCTCGCCCTCGAGCGAGCGATTGGCGTACGCATTCGCAATCTCCGGGCGCACGCCTTCTGCGGTTTCGGAGACGAGCCGGTCGACAACACCACGCAGGTCGCCCACGCGATCGTATGTGGCGAGCTGCCGGTCCGCACTCGTGCCGTGCCGCATGATCTCGAAGGCGTACTCCACCTCCTGGCGGCTACCCAGTTCGTCCACGACGTCGTCCACGAACCACTCCAGCATCTCGGTGATCAATTCGCGGGCGGGCTGCTCCTTCTCCTTCCCGAAATCTATCATGTTTCCATCGAGGCCGAACCGCACGGCACGCCACTTGTTCTCCTCGACGAGCGCGGACGGATACAGGCGGAAGGTGAGGTTGTCGCGGCGGAGCTTCCAGATCTTCGCGACGATTGCCTGGAGGATGGACGCCAGGCAGACCGCCTCCTCGACGCGCGTGCAGACGTCGCACACGCGGAACTCGAGCGTGGGATAGGCGTGATGCGGGCGCGCGTCCCACCAGATCTTCGAGCCATCGGGTACGCAGCCAGTGTTCACGAGGATGCCGAGCAACTCCTCGTAGTCGCCGTAGGAGCTGAGGATCGGTGGCACGCCCGTCCGCGGAAAGTTTCGGAAGACGATGCTGCGGTACGACTTCAACCCGGTGCGCCGCGCCTGCCAGAACGGCGAGCTGGTGGACAGCGCGAGGACGTGCGGCAGCAGGTAGCGCGAGACGTTCATCGCCTCGATCATGAACTCGCGGTCTTCGATGCCGATGTGGATGTGCGTGCCGAAGATCAGCAACTGTTGCGCGAGGTCCTGGAGATCCTGCCGTACGCCCATGTAGCGCTCCAGGGGCGTAATCTCCTGCTTGGTCCAGCAGGAGAAGGGATGCGTTCCCGCCGCGGCGATGACGAGGTTGCTCTTGCCGGCGAGGTCCATGACCATGCCGCGCAATCGCACGAGTTCACCGCGCAATTCCTGCGGCGTACGACACACTCGGCTGCCGATCTCCACCATGGACTGGTGCAGCTCGGGCTTGACCTCGTCGAGGATCATGGAGTCGCCGGCGAGGATCTCGGTGATATACGATTTCAGCTCGCGAGACTGCGGATCGATGATCTGGTATTCCTCTTCGATGCCGAGCGTGAGGGATGGGGCTTTCATTTCCGTCCTCGAGTTGACCTGGGAAGAGCAACAGCGTTGTTCGTTTCCAGTGCGAATCCCGCGAGTCTCCGCGAATCCATTCCGCGCGGCGAAGTGACAATTGTCGCGCGATTGGAGTAATTCGCTTGATTCGTTGGATTCGCGATGGGCACGACCACCGTTTTTCCAGACTTTGCACGTTCTCTCATCGCTTCTCGGCAATGAACGTTGGCGTCTGGCTGCCGCCACCGGCTGTGACATTCAACAGCGACGCTGTGCCGAGGCGACTGAGCACGCCGTCGACATGATCGCCATACGCGACATAGGGCGCCGTGTCGACCATGCGCTCGATGAACATCACCTTGCCGTCGACGAAGCTCGGATAGTCTTCCTTCGGCAACGAGATGCGCTGCTGCACGATGTACGGCTCGCGCAGCGCCGTCTGGATCGACTTCAGCCACGTGGCGTCGTCCACCTCCCAGCCGAGCACGATGCCCTTGCCGCCGTACTCGTCGTTCGGCTTGAGGACGAGCTGGTCCTTGTTGTCGGCGATGAACGGCAGGAGGTCGACGTCGTCACCG
>JBBQFW010000322.1:0-4514 GCA_038322445.1 Gemmatimonadales bacterium | reverse complement strand
CATCCAGATCGCCGGGCAGGATCTTGCGACGCTCGATGACGATGCCGTGTCCGCGCTGCGGAACCGCACCGTGGGGTTCGTGTTCCAGTTTCATCACCTGTTGCGCGAGTTCACGGCCATCGAGAACGTCATGATGCCGTTGCGGATTGGCGGGATGGACGACGACGAGGCGCGGGCGCGGGCGGCGAGCCTCCTCGAGCGCGTCGGGCTTGGGAGACGCATGACGCACCGCCCGTCCGCCATGTCGGGCGGCGAGCAGCAGCGCACGGCGGTGGCGCGCGCGCTGGCGGTGGATCCCGCCGTGCTGCTCGCGGACGAGCCGTCGGGAAACCTGGATCACATGAACAGTGAATTGCTGCACGATCTCTTCTCGGCGCTGGCACGGGAGCTCGACGTCGCCATGGTCGTGGTCACGCATAACCGGTCGCTGGCGGCACGCGCCGACCGTATTCTTCAGCTGGAGGACTCGGGACTGACGCAGATCGCGCTGCCCGAGGTGGTGGCCTGACATGATTTGCGAAAACTGTCACGAACGGGAAGCCGAAGTGAACCTGACGACCATCGAGAACAATGCGGTGCGTCAGCTGCACCTGTGCGAACCGTGTGCGCGTGAGCGCGGCGTGGAGACGACCCTGTCCACACCCAAGCATCCGCTCGGGACCTTCCTTCAGGCGGTGCAGCAGCAGACGGTGCCCGCCAGCTCCGAGGCGGGGCGCTGCGCGTTCTGTGGATTGACCATGAAGGACTTCCGCGAGACGGGGCGCATGGGCTGCGCCCGGTGCTACACCACGTTCGAAGGGAGCATGCGCGAGCTGCTTCGGCGCGTCCACGGCGGCCCGAAGCACACGGGCAAGGTCTATCGGGCGCCGCGTGACGAGGTATTCGAGAAGGCCGGCGTGCTGGGCGAGCTGCGCGACAAGCTGCGTCGGGCTATCGAACAGGAGCAGTTCGAGACGGCGGCCGAGCTGCGTGACAGGATTCGGGTGTTGGAATGAGCCTCGATCTTTCCCTGCTGCCGGACGGCGGCGTGCGGTGGCTGGACGCGTCGGGGCAGCATTCCGACGTGGTGCTCAGCACGCGCGTCCGGCTGGCGCGCAACGTGGAAGGCTACGCGTTTGCGAGTCGTGCGCGGGATGGTGAGCGCCTGCGAGTGCTCGCCCAGGTGCGCGAGGCGCTGACACATATGACGGGCATGCCCGAGAGTTTTCTCGTTCGGGTCGACGAGCTCGGTGCCTCGGACCGCGCGCTGCTGTTCGAGCGGCACCTCGTGAGCAAGGAGCTTGCGGGGCTGGAGGAGCAGCATCCGCTGCGGAGCGGGGCGGCGGTGTATCTGTCGGACGGATTGAGCGTCATGATCAACGAGGAGGATCACCTCCGGATGCAGTCGCTCCAGTCAGGGTTCGAGCTGCGTTCCGCCTATGCGGCGCTCGAGCGCGTTGATCGGGAGCTTGGAGCGAGGGTCCCGTTTTCTTACCACGGTGAGTTCGGCTTCCTCACCGCTTGTCCGACGAATGTGGGAACCGGAATGCGGGCCTCGGTACTCATCCATTTGCCGGGGCTGGTGCTGACGAAGGAAATTGGTCGGGTGCTTGCGGGCCTTCAACAAATGGGGCTCACGTACCGAGGCTTGTATGGGGAAGGGTCGGAGGTGGTGGGCAACTTCTTTCAGATCTCGAACCAGACGACGTTGGGGCGTTCGGAGGAAGACCTGCTGGACCAGCTGATCCGCGTGGTGGGTCACGTGATCGAGCGGGAGGAAGAGGCGCGGCGCGTCCTGCTGCGTGATGCCGGTTATATTATCGAAGACAAGCTCTGGCGGGCTTATGGCACGCTGCGTTACGCGCGAAGCCTCACGTTCGACGAAGCGATGAACTACCTGAGTGGCGTGCGTCTGGCCGTTGGGCTGAAACTGATCCCCGGCCTCAGTGTATATACCCTCAACAAGCTCCTGATCTTCTCGCAGTCCGCACACCTGTCGGCTGCGGAAGGTCGATCGCTATCCGAGAGCGAGACGAACCTGGCGCGAGCGCGCTATGTGCGTCGAGCGCTCGAAGGGGAAGCAGGAGCGGTCGGCTAGCGGCACGTCCACCGGGTCCGTCCGAGGGAAGGAATGAACGGCTACAATTTTACTGAGCGGGTGCGGAAGGTTCTCGCCATGGCGCGCGAGGAAGCCGCCCGACTCCACCATGAGTACGTGGGCACGGAGCACATCCTGCTCGGCCTCATTCGAGAGGGTGAGGGCGTCGCTGCCACGGTGCTCCAGAATCTCTCCGTCGAGCTCGACGAGATTCAGCAGAAGATCGAGGAAACGGTGAAGAAGGGCAAAGCCGCCCAGACCACCGGTCCCGACCTCCCCTACACCTCGCGCGCGAAGAAAGTGCTCGAGCTCGCCATGAGCGAGGCGCGCGAGCTCAGCCACTCGTACGTCGGCACGGAGCACTTGCTGCTCGGCCTTCTGCGCGAGGAGAAGGGCATTGCCGCGCAGGTTCTCACGGACGCCGGTGTGAACCTCGAAGCCGCGCGTGCGGAGACGCTGCGCATCCTCGGAACAGACGCGCCCCAGCAGCAGGGGGGTGGTGCATTGGCCGCGCAGCCGACGCCCGCAGCCCCCAAGGGCGAGAAGAAGTCGAAGACGCCGGCGCTCGACCATTTCTGCCGCGACCTCACGCAGCTCGCCGCAGAGGGTCAGCTCGACCCGACCATCGGCCGTGCAAAGGAGATCGAGCGCGTCATGGAAGTGCTGACGCGCCGCAAGAAGAACAATCCGGTGCTCATCGGCGAGCCCGGTGTGGGCAAGACGGCCATTGTGGAAGGCCTCGCGCAGCTCATTGCCAACGGCGAGTGCCCGGAGTCGCTGCGCGACAACCGCGTGCTGTCGCTCGACATGGCCGCCGTCATCGCGGGAACCAAGTACCGCGGCCAGTTCGAGGAGCGCCTCAAGGCCGTGATGAACGAGATCGCGCAGAACAAGAACGTGATTCTCTTCATCGACGAGCTGCACACGCTCGTCGGCGCTGGAGCGGCCGAGGGCGCGATCGATGCCTCCAACATGCTGAAGCCGGCGCTCGCGCGCGGCGAGCTGCAGTGCGTCGGTGCGTCCACGCTGAACGAATATCGCAAGTACATCGAGAAGGACGGCGCCCTCGAGCGTCGCTTCCAGACCGTGGTCGTGGATCCACCCTCGATCGATGAGACGGTGGAAATCCTCAAGGGCCTGCGCAAGAAGTACGAGGATCATCACAAGGTGACGATTCCCGATACGACGCTGGTGCTCGCCGCAAAGCAATCGGAGCGCTACATCACCGATCGCTTCCTGCCCGACAAGGCGATCGACGTGATCGACGAGGCGGGGGCACGCGCGCGGCTGGCGGCGCAGGCGCCACCACCGGAGGTCGCCGCGCTCAAGGGCGAGCTGGAAAAGGTGAACACCGAGAAGGAGGCTGCGGTCCGCGACCAGAACTTCGAGCGTGCCGCGTCCCTGCGTGACAAGGAGCGCGAGATCCAGGGCGAGATCCGCAAGAAGCAGGACGAGTGGGAGCAGCGCCGGCAGTCGCATCGCCCGGTGCTGGGCGAGGAGGAGATCGCGTTCATCGTGAGCCGCTGGACGGGCATTCCCGTGACGCGTCTCCAGGAGGCGGAGACCAGCCGCCTGCTGCGGATGGAGGACGAGCTGCACCAGAACGTCATCGGGCAGGATGAGGCCATCAGGGCGATCAGCCGGTCGATCCGGCGCAGCCGCGCCGGGCTCAAGGATCCCAATCGTCCGATCGGATCGTTCATCTTCTGCGGCCCCACGGGCGTGGGCAAGACGGAGCTTGCGCGGTCGCTGGCGAAGTTCCTGTTCGCGGACGCCTCGGCCCTGATTCGTGTCGACATGAGCGAGTACATGGAGAAGTTCTCGGTGTCGCGCCTCATCGGTGCGCCACCGGGATACGTGGGCTATGAAGATTCGGGGACGTTGACCAAGGCGATCCGTCGCAAGCCGTACTCGGTCATCCTGCTCGACGAGATCGAGAAGGCGCACCCGGATGTCTTCAACATCCTGCTGCAGGTGCTCGACGAGGGACATCTCACCGACAACTACGGTCGCGTGATCGACTTCAAGAACACGGTCGTGATCATGACCTCGAACGTCGGCGCGCGCGACATCACCAAGGGCGGCAAGGGCCTCGGCTTCATCCTGGGCGATGCGACGACCTCGTTCGAGCGGATGCAGGAGAAGGTGAAGGAGGAGCTGAAGGTCGTCTTCAACCCGGAGTTCCTGAACCGTCTCGATGACGTCATCGTGTTCAATCCGCTCAACCGCGAGCACATCACGCAGATCGTGTCGGTGCTGCTGAAGGACGTCCGGAAGCGCATGGCCGAGGACGACCTGACCATCCGGCTGACGGACAGTGCGACGGCGCTGCTGGTGAAGCACGGATACGACGAAGCGTACGGCGCGCGTCCACTGAAGCGGTCGATCCAGAAGTACATCGAGGATCCGCTGTCGGACAAGATCCTGCTGGGCGAGT
>JBBQFW010000321.1:0-4559 GCA_038322445.1 Gemmatimonadales bacterium | reverse complement strand
CGGCGCCGCGTGGCGATCAGATCGCCGGCGTCGAGCGCACGGACGACTTCATGGCGTCAGGATCGGGATGGGTGGAAGCTTTCGGGCCGACAGCGCTGCATTGATGGGCGGAATCTCCCGTGCGACCCATGCGTCGAAGCTCCGCGACACGTCCTGCAGTTCCCTGCCGATGGCGGACGTCCGCGCCACTTCCGTCTGCGACGGCTTGCCGTCGTAGAACGTGACGTTGCCGTAGAGATCCGCGAGGTTCTCACGCAGCCGTTCCTCGCCGGTGATCATTCCACCCTCCTTGGTGGCCACGATCTTCTTTCGAAGCGAGTCGACGACACCCTCCGCCTTCAACAACCGCGCGACGAGCGAATCCGCCGACGGCAATCGTGTCGAGCGGTCGTCGAGCGCAAGGCGCACATCGTTGATCCGGTCCACCGCTGCAGACATCTCGCCAAGCATGTCGCTCAGCTTCACGGACAGGAGGTATTGCGCCTTCCGGTCGGCAATCGAATGCGTCGTGCGCGGGTCAGGCAGCACGACGAGCGGCGTCGTGTAGACCTTGTCGTCTTTCGTCATGCGCACCGTGTAGGTGCCGGGCAGCACGCGCGGACCCACGGTCGCCCCACCAGCCACAGACGCCGCCGCAGGAACCGTCGGCGCCGGCAGACGCATGCCCCACGTGATCCGACTCAGTCCGCGACGCTTGCTCGTCGGCAGCGTGCCCACGACACGCTTCGTGGAATCGAGCACCTCGAGCTTCATGTCGCCGAAGATGTGGCGCTTCTTCAGGTAGTACGTGATCACCGCATCCGTCGACGGGTTCTGGCCGATGAACATCGCGTCGCCATTGTTCCAGCCGCCGTTGGCGGACAGGGGCGCCACGGTTGGCCGCACCTTCGCGAACACGACATCGCTGGCGAGTGTCTGCGGCGTCAACGCACGCAGCGGCGTGATGTCGTCGATGATCCAGATGCCACGGCCGTGTGTCGCGATCACGAGGTCGTTGTCACGCGGATGAATCGCGAGGTCGCGCACCGCGACACTCGGAAGCGCACCGCCCTTGAACCGCGACCAGTTGGCGCCGTCGTCGGTCGACACATAGAGCCCGAACTCCGTGCCCATGAACAGCAGCTGCGGGTTCACGAGGTCCTGCTTGATCACGTGCGCATAGCCGCGCACCGGGCTGCCCGCACTCACCAACGACGTCCACGTTTTCCCGAAGTCGGCCGACTTGTACGCAGAGGGCCGCATGTCGCCATACGTGTGGCGATCGAAGGTCGCATACACCACGCCCTGGTCGAACCGCCCCGCATCCACCGACGACACCCACGAATTCGCCGGCAGTCCCGTGATGTTCGCCGTCACGTTCGTCCAGCTCTTTCCCGCATCGCGCGTCACCTGGACGTTGCCATCGTCCGTCCCCACCCAGATCACGCTCGCATTTTTCGGCGACTCCGCAATCGCATAGATGCTCGTATGCGTCTCCGCCGCCGAGTTGTCGACGGTGATGCCGCCCGACTCCTCCTGCTTCTGCTTGTTCGGATCGTTCGTCGTAAGGTCCGGCGAGATGCGGTCCCACGTCTCGCCATGATCGCGCGACCGGAAGAGGAACTGGGCGCCGATGTAGAGCACACCCTTGTTGGTCTCGCTGAGATGAATCGGCGTGTTCCAGTTGTAGCGCAGCTTCTTCTCGCCATACAGCGGCAGCGGCTTGATCGGCCGCGACTCATGCGTCTTCCGATTCACCCGCCCGATCTCGCCCCCCTGCGCCTCGGCATACAGGTAGTCCGGGTCGGACGGATCGGCGAACATCCAGAAGCCGTCGCCGCCGTACATGTTCTCCCACTGGTGGCTCGTGATGCCGCCGGGGTATGAGGACTCGCCCACCCACGAGCTGTTGTCCTGCAGCCCGCCGTACACGCGATACGGCCGGTTCATGTCCACGCTCACATGATAGAACTGCGACACCGGCAGGTTGTCGGCCTTCCACCACTTGTTGCCCGCATCGTACGAGTACCACACGCCGCCATCGTCGGTCGTGATGATGCGATCGGTCGCCTGCGGGTCGATCCAGACGTCGTGGAAGTCGCCGTGCGCACCACCGCCGATGGAACTGAAGCTCTGCCCACCGTCGGTGCTCATGATGAGCCCACCGCCGGCCTTGTAGACCTTGTTCTCGTCCTTCGGATCGACGATGAGGTTCGCGAAGTAGAATGGGCGCCATACCATGTTCTGGCTGCGATCACGCGCCTCCCACGTCTGCCCACCGTCACTCGACCGATAGAGTCCATTCTTCGGCGGTGCAGCCTCGATGAATGCATACACGACCTTCGGATTCGACGGCGCCACCGTCACCGCAACGCGACCCCACGGCTTCGACGGCAGCCCCTTCGCGCTATTCTCGGTGAGGTCGCTCCACGTCGCACCGCCATCCGCACTCTTGAACAGCCCGCTCCCACTCGGCGCCGTCTCGCCGTCGCCACCGGAGCGAAACGTCCAGCCCTTTCGGCGAAAGTCCCACATGCCGGCGTACAGCGTCCTCGGGTCCTTCGGGTCCATCGACAGCATCGAACAGCCGGTCGATGCATTTGGTCCCTTCAGGATCTTCGACCAGCTCGTGCCGCCAGTCGTTGTCTTGTAGACGCCGCGATCGTCGCTGTCGCTCCACAGCTTGCCGGGAACGCAGGCATACACGGTGTTCGGCGCCGAGGGATCGACGATGATCTTGACGATGCGCTCGGACTCCTTCAGCCCCATGTTCGTCCAGTTCTCGCCGCCATCCGTCGACTTGTAGATGCCGTCGCCGATCGAGACGCTGTTGCGCACCCAGCTCTCGCCACTGCCCACCCACACGGTCTTCGGGTTGGTGGGGTCGATCGTCACCGCACCGATCGACTGAACGGCCTGCTTGTCGAACACGGGCTTGTACGTCGTGCCGCCGTTGAACGACTTCCACACACCGCCGCTCGCGGTGCCGAGGTAGATGGTGAGACGGTTGCCTTCATGTACCGCGTCGATCGCGGCCACTCGGCCGCTCATCGCCGCCGCGCCGATGTTGCGCGCGCCGAGGCCGGAGATGGTTTCGGAGTCGACCTTGATGGTCGACTGCTGTGCATTAGCCGATACAGCAACGCACGCACTGAGGAAAAATGCGAGCCTGTTAGCGGGTGCGCGCATGGTCAGTTCTTCTCCGGTTGGGCCAGCCTCACGACGACGACCGGCTTCGCGAAGCGCCGGTCATCGAGCTTCACGTTCGCCTCGATCTTTTCGTAGTGCACCGTCGCCTTGTCCTGCCCCTTTGGCCCACTTTCGATGGAGAACGGCATCAGCCAGCCATTCACCGGCTTGTAGTCGCCGAGGGTGGTTTCGTACTGCTGCTCGGCGCCGCGAACGAGGCGTGTTTCCTCCATGCGGATCGGCACGCCGGAATCCGCATCCATGTAGTAGAGCCGGATGTCGCCATTCGGCAGCGTCACGCGCAGCTTCTGCACGGCGGTGCCCTCCACCTGGTCCATCCCGACCAGCTCCACCTTGTTGCCCTTGGCCTTGTAGCCAATGAGTGGCTCGTCGAAGTCCGCGTCGAGGAGAATCCCGTGCATCTCGTCCTCGCTCAGCGTCTCGGCGTCCTTCTTTCCGCCAAAGGGGTTGATCTTCCACCCCTCCTTGCCGTCCCACGCGTTGATCGAGGTCATGCCCTGGAGGGCGAATTCCTCGCGCACGAGGTTGGGGCGCCGGTTCTCCTGCACGACAACCGCTTCGAATCCGCCGCCGCCGATGAACTTGCCGGTCCGTCGGAGCGAGCGGGTGGCGTCAATTCGCTCCTGTCCGCCCACGCGCGCAACGTATTTGGCGATGATGTCGTCGGCGGTCTGTGCTGGCAGGGATGCTGCCGCGAGTGAAAGCGCGGCCAGCGCAAGCAGGGTGTGTCTCATGGTGGGGAGCGTTGGATGGTGGGGCGCTCGGGGGTTGCCGGTCTATTGTCGCTTGGCGGTGAATGTTCCGTTCGCCTGACCGCCGATATCAACGGTGCCTTTCATTGAATTCGCGCCCTCGATGGTGCCGGCGTACGTCACCAGGAGCGGCGTCCCCTGCACCTCGACATTCAAGGTGATCGTGATCTTCTGCCCGCTCACCGATCCCTTCACGTCGGCTTCGCCGAGTGCCTGCGACGAATAGTGGCCGCCAAGGGAGTCGCCCTTCTGCGTCAGGGTGAGCGTTGGCGTTCCGGTGCCCGCGCTGGTCTCGACCGTGAACAGCCATTTGCCGCTGACGTCCACTTTGCTCGGCGCTTGTGCGTCGGCCGGCGACGACGCGCCCACGAGCGCGAACGCGAACACGACGGGCGTGGCCAGTAGTCGCAGGAATCGCATCTCCGCCTCTTCGGTTGGGTGCATGCTGGAGCGAGCGAGGAGGTGTGCCCTCGCGGGGTTGGTGGAGTCTAGCGACGGCCCTGTCTCCGTCCAGACGCGCGCCGATATGGTATCCGCTACCCGGGCGCCATCTTGTAGGGTGTCGTCCGCACCGTCGTCGCCCGCGAAACGTGCAACGGCGGATCAGGACCAGCTTCA
>JBBQFW010000320.1:0-4571 GCA_038322445.1 Gemmatimonadales bacterium | reverse complement strand
CCCCGAAGCATACGGCGGTTTCGGCGCCTCGGCCCAGGTGTTCTCGCGTGTGTTCGGGGAGGTCGGCGCCACGGATCCCGCCCTCGCGGTGCTTTTCGGCGCGCACCAGTCGATCGGGTGCAAGGGCATCACGCTCTTCGGCACCGACGACCAGAAGCAACGCTGGCTGCCCGGCTGCGCCGCCGGCACGACGATCGCCGCCTTCTGCCTCACGGAACCCGGCTCGGGCTCGGACGCGCAGGCGATGACGACGGTTGCGGTGCCGATCGAAGACGGCAAGGCCTACGCACTCACCGGCACGAAGATCTGGATCTCCAACGCGGGCTACGCCGGACTGTTCACCGTGTTCGCGAAGGTCCCCGTCACGCAGCCTGACGGCAGCATCAAACAGCGGGTCACGGCATTCATCGTCGATGCGCACGCGCCTGGTATCTCGCTCGGACAGCCCGAGCAGAAGATGGGCATCAAGGCGAGTGACACGCGCACCGTGAGCTTCGACAACGTCCGCGTGCCGATCGAAGACCGGCTCGGCGAGGTGGGACAGGGCTTCAAGTTCGCTCTCGAAATCCTCAACTCGGGACGGTTGGGCCTCGCGGCAGGCTCCGCGCGCGGAACGCGGCGCATCATGAACATTGCGCTCGCGTACGCCAAGCAGCGGGAGCAGTTCGGGCGCGCGATCGGGTCCTTCGAGATGATCCAGCAGAAATTCGCGACGAACGCCGCCGAAATGTACGCGGCCGACTCGGCGTGGATGTTGACGGCGGGCATGGTCGATCGCGGCGGCATCGACTACTCGCTGGAGACGGCGGCGTGCAAGGTATTCGCGAGCGAGCTGGCATTCCGTGCGTCGAACGATGCGCTGCAGATTGCGGGCGGCATCGGCTACTCGAAGGAATATCCGTATGAGCAGGGCGTGCGCGATTCGCGCATCAACCTCATCTTCGAGGGCACGAACGAAGTGCTCCGCGCGCTCATCGCGCTGATGGCGCTTCAGCAGCCGGGCGAGCGACTCAAGGCGCTCGGCAAGGCGTTCAAGGATCCGCTCCACTCACTCGGCGCTATCGGTTCGTACGTCGCCGGTCGTGCCAAGCGCCAGATCACGAAGCCGTCGTTCTCGAAGGTGCATGAGTCTCTGGCCGAGGAAGCGGACGCGGTGGCGACCATGGTCCATAACCTGGCGCTCGCCGTCGAGGGCATCCTGCTGAAGCACGGCAAGGCGGTCATCGAGAAGCAGTTCCTCCAGATGCGTCTGGCGAATGCGGCGATCGACATCTTCACGTCCGTTGCCGTGCTCTCGCGCACGACCTGGGAGATCGAGCGGGCGGGCAGCGTGGAGGCGGCGGCATCGGAACTCGATTGCGCCCGCGTGTTCATCCCGGCGGCCATGCGTCGGGCGCGCCGTAACATCCGCGCACTGCGCACCAACCAGGACGAGCGGCTCAGTGCGATCGCCGCGCGCGCGCTCGAGAGCGGGGAGCTGGCGCCCGAAACCCCAACGGATCGCTGACATGCGTTACCTCATGAAGCAGAAGCTCCTCTCGTTCGGGGACGACTTCTACATCAAGGACGAGAACGGGCGCGATGTCTATTTCGTCGACGGCCAGGCATTCAGCATCGGCGACAAGCTTGCGTTCAAGGACCTGGAGGGCCACGAGCTCGCGTTCATCCGCCAGAAGCTGCTCGCATGGGGGCCGACGTACGAAATCGTGCGGGACGGCGCAGTTGCGGCCGTGGTGAAGAAGCACGTGTTCGCACTCTTCCATCACCGCTTCAGTGTGGACGTGCCCGGTCCCGACGACCTCGAGGCCGAGGGAGATTTTCTCGACCATGAGTACACGTTTCGGCGTGGTGATCGCGTGGTGGCCACGGTGTCGAAGCGGTGGTTCGCGTGGACGAACACCTACGGCATCGATGTCGCCGACGACGAGGACCAGGTGCTCATCCTCGCGAGTGCGGTCGTCGTGGACCAGGCGTGCCATCCGGACGACGACAAGCGGCACTGACGATCGCATCCCGCTGAGGTGCAGTGATCACTACATGTCGACCAATGACCCGCGGGCTACAGCGCTTTAGCGGGATCATACAGGCGCCACGTTACCCAAGCGATGCGAGCCACTCGTCCACCGTCGCCGACTTGCCGACGTAGAAATCGCCGAACTCGGCGTACTGTGCGCTGACGTCGTCGAAGCGCATGTCGGTGACGATCCGCTTGAACTCGAGCGGATTTCCGGCGAAGAGCGTCACGCCCCACTCCCACGCATCGAGCCCGATGGCGCCGCTGATCACCTGGCTCACCTTGCCGGCGTACGTCCGCCCCGTGGCGCCGTGGGCCATCATGAGTCGGCTGCGTTCGTCCAGCGGCAGCGCATACCAGTTCTGTCCCACCGCGCGCCGCTTGGACATCGGATAGAAGCAGACGTACGGCATGTCGTCGGGCTGACGGGGAAAGAGCCGTCGCTGCACGTGCGGACTGGCGCGCTCCTTCTCGACACGCTGAGCCATCGCCGCGCGATGCGCGTCATCGCCGACCGTGCCGCCGCGCTCCGCCGCCTCGGCGGCGAGCTGCGCACTCGCGTGATAGAGGCCTGCCTCCGTGACACTGAGGAAGGAGTATACCGGCCTCATCGCATCGAAGAGCGCGAGCCTGACGACACTCCGCTGAGCGTCGCCGATGGCGTCGAGCGAAGCGCGGAAATGTACGAGCATGAGGTCGGCCCGCGATCCGATCAACGGGACGATCGCGCTCCATCCGTCGGCGGTGGGGACAACTAACGCCCGCAGCGCATTCGCGGCGTGGTCGCGCACTTCGCTCCCTGGCGCCGAGAGCAGCGTGCGCAGCAGCGGGCGGTCGTAGGAGAGCGCCTGATGCAGGACGTACCAGCCTTCGGTCGTCTCGGGAGGATGGGCGCGTTGCGTGGAGGCGTCGTTCATGGGCGAAAGATGGCGCCCCCCGCGCAACCCACCAAGTCGTGCGCGTCCGGCTTCAGTGAAGTGACGGTGCTACGTCCGAATATCGGGCACTTGAATTTCCGTCGTCACCCGACGGGCGGGCGTTGCCTCGGCGCAGTACACCTCGAGTTGTGCCTTCGGACAGCGTTGCCAGTCGGCGGGAATAGGCGACAGGCGCCGCTTTTCCTGCTCGGCAGCAAAGCACAGCCAACCGCCCGCCATGTTCGACGCGACGACCGACCGGTGTCCGGAAAGAATGCGCCGGTCGAGCCTCGCACGACGATCATTCTGCATGGGATCGGCGACACGCGAGCGGCGGTCGTTGACGCGACGTTCCTCGAGGCAAGGAACCACGTCCCACGTCTGCCACTCCGTACCGCGCGCGTCCCGAAAGACTCTGTATGCCATAATTGCGCGCTCCTGTTCAGTTCGGCGAAGATCCGCCGAGTGGGGTGAAGCGACTTAGACAAGGATTTCTTTGCAGGGACAGTGCCGCACCTTACGGTTTGGTGACAATTCTCCCGGAAGCCGTAGCGCAGCCATTTACGGAAGAGCGCGGCACGCGCGGTGCAATGAGTTGGGAACAATCACTACTCAAGGACTACCGTGCGACGCTGCCTGATTACCGCGGCTCTTGCCCTCGCGGTCGCCCCGATTGCCTCCGCGCAGCGGGTCGACACCAGTGGTGTGAGCAAGACCTTCCTCAATCGACGGGACCTCGCCTATACGGGCATCGCGCTGGTGGCGACCGGCGTGATGTCGCATTGGGATCCGCAGATCGCGCGCTGGTCGCAGAAGTCGCGCACGTCGGATCCGGCCACGGGCGCATCGACCGACGCGCTCTCGCGCTTCTCGACAAAGGCCAGCAAGGTCAACGAGACCACACTGACCGCGGCGGGCATCCTGACCTACGGAGCCGCTCGGCTCTTCCACTCCCCCACGGTGACGGACGTCGCCCTGCATGCCACGGAGTCGGTGGTGCTCGCAAGCGTCGCCAGTCAGCTCATCCGCGGTCCCCTGGGCCGCACGCGGCCCTACGTGACGCGCGACAGCGACCAGTACAAGTTCAAGCCCTTCCGCGGTTTCTACGGCGACTCGTCGTTCGACTATCGCTCGTTTCCCTCGATCCACACCTCGTCGAGCCTGGCGGTCGCGACGGTGCTCTCGATGGAGATCAACCTTCGCCACCCGGACGCGACGCCGTACGTGGCACCGCTGCTCTTCGCCGCCGGCATGCTGCCTGGGTTGGCTCGCATCCGTCTGGACCAGCACTGGTCGAGCGATATTGCCGCCGGCGCCTTCATGGGCGTGCTGTCGGGCTACAAGGTGGTCAACTACAGCCACGGCCACCCGGACAACCGCTTCGACAAGCTCTTCCTTTCGGCGACCGTGGCACCGGACCCGCAGGGGGGAATGGCCCTGGCGTTCCACCAGACCTTTTGAAGTCGGGCAGTCTGACAGTCTGACCCGGGGCGAGCGGCGCCGCCGCCGCAGACCCGGTTCCATTCACCCTTTCGTACATCACACCATGCCAAGCAAGTCGAAGAAAGGCTCGCACCAGGAGTCTGCTCCCATCACCGGGCAGCGCGGGCGCGAAATCCAGAACTACGGCACCATCAGCC
>JBBQFW010000319.1:0-4575 GCA_038322445.1 Gemmatimonadales bacterium | reverse complement strand
CCGGACTGCTGCGCCGCTGGCGATGCCTGATGCTTGGCGAGCGCCCGCAGGATGAAGGGCGCGAGGAGCAGGAGCAGCTTGCCCGCGTTTCCCGCATCGAGTCCGGACGCCTGCTGCACGCCGCCCTGGACCGTGGAATGGTGTTGCCCGAGGATACTGCCGAGGATGCCGCCCAGCCCACCGCCCGATCCGAGGGCGCCGAGGGCACCCTGCATCGCGCTTTCGCCGCCGGGCTGCTGCGCCGTATTCGCCATGCCGCCCAGCATCAAGGGCACCGCCGACGAGATGGCCCGCTGTGCCGTGCCCGGGTCCACTCCCAACTGTTGACTGATCTCCTGGGCGCCGTTGGGGCCGAGCTCCTGCTGAACGAGGTCGATGAGGCTCATGTGGGTCGTCGTGTGGGGGAACGCGCGTGATGTCTCCAGGATGCCGTCTACAGGCAAACTGCACGCCTCGACAATCGTCGCGCGGCTGGACCGCCGACTCGGCAACCCGATAGAATGACCTGACCGCCACACCTCATGATTCCAGCCGAAACCCCAATGCATCGCCCATTCCGCTCAGCGTTCGTCGTCCTCGCCCTCACGGGACTTGCGTTGTCTCTGCGCGCGCAGGCGCCGCTGCCAGGGCCCGCGACGCTGAGCGCGCATCAGCGGCTCGCGCACGAGGTCTACAAGGAGCTGGTGGAGACGAATACGGTGGACTCCGTGGGCTCGGTGACGACGGCCGTGGACGCGATGGCCGCGCGCTTTCGTGCCGCCGGGTTTGCGGCGCAGGACGTTCACGTCCTCATCCCCGACGGCAAGCCCACCAAGGGCAATCTCGTTGTCCGCCTGCATGGTCGCGGCGGGTCGCAGGCGCGCAAGCCCATTCTCCTGCTCGCGCACCTCGACGTCGTCGCGGCGAAGCGGAGCGACTGGCCCCGCGACCCGTTCACCCTGTACGA
The DNA here is from genome assembly GCA_038322445.1 of Gemmatimonadales bacterium. Classification (GTDB taxonomy): domain Bacteria; phylum Gemmatimonadota; class Gemmatimonadetes; order Gemmatimonadales; family Gemmatimonadaceae; genus AG11. Next base: position 3,629 of record JBBQFW010000319.1, on the reverse strand, counting down.
GGAAGGCGGCTACTTCCTCGGCCGCGGCACGTCGGACGACAAGGCGATGGCTTCCATCTTCGTGGCGAACCTGCTGCGCATGAAGGCGGAGGGGTACGTCCCCGATCGCGACATCATCCTTGCGCTCACCGCGGATGAAGAGGGTGGCGCATCGAATGGCGCGAGCTTCCTCGTGACCGACCATCGCGCCCTCATCGACGCCGCGTATGCGATCAACGAAGGCGGCGGCGGAACACTCGTCGGCAACACGCCGCTCTTTCACTCCGTGCAGGCCACGGAAAAGGTGTACATCGACTTCACGGTGGGCGCCACGAACAGCGGCGGCCACTCGAGTGTGCCGCGTCCGGACAACGCCATCTATCAACTGTCGCAGGCGCTGCTGAACATCTCGCGCTACCAGTTTCCCGTGGAGCTGAACGAGATCACGCGGGGCTTCTTCGAGCAGACCGCCCGCGTCGAGCCACGCGCTGACGTGGCCGCCGCGATGCGCGCGATCGTGGCGAATCCGGGCGACGCCGCCGCGAACGCCGTCTTGTCGAAGGACGCGCGGTATTCGTCGATGCTGCGCACGAGCTGCGTGGCGACACGGCTCGCCGGCGGGCACGCGAACAATGCACTGCCACAATCCGCGACGGCGAACGTGAACTGCCGCGTGGCACCGACGTCGACTGGCAAGGCGGTGCGGGCGGCGCTCACGCGGGCGGTGAACGACACCGGCGTCCACGTGGACTTCCTGACGACGGTGCAGAAGTTCGGACGCACGCCGGCGCCGATCGAACCGCAGCTGTTGGGTGCGGTCACGGATCTCACGGGGCGGATGTGGGGCAACATTCCCGTGATCCCCACGATGTCCACCGGCGCCACCGACGGTGCCTTCCTGCGCGCCGCCGGCATTCCGACGTACGGCGTGAGCGGTCTCTTCATGCAATCGGGAGAAGGGAATGCGCATGGCCGCGACGAGAAGATGCGGGTGAAGTCGTACTACGAGGGACTCGACTTCCTCGACCAGCTGGTGCGCCAGGTCACCTCAGCGCCTCGTCCATAGCCGTACCGCAACCGCATGCACGGGGCGATCTTTCACGGGTGACCCCTGCACGCATTCCTCGCCTCCCGTCGGTCGTAAGACTGCTCGCAGTCTTCGCGCTCATTGCCACGAGCGCCCCGCTTGCGCACGCGCAATCGCCAGTGGACAGCAGCGCGCGGCGAAAGCAGGCGGCGCCCGCGCACGCCGAGGGGCTGGGGAGCCCCGTCGGCCTCGAGCTCTCGGCCGACCAGCGGACGAAGCTCACCGCCATCTCGAACCGGCATGCGGAAGAGGGGAAGGCCGTGGGTGAGCTCTTCAGGACCGACCCCGATGCCGCGATGAAGCGCATGGTCGCGCTCCGCACGAAGATGCAGTCCGAGGCGCGCGCGGTGCTCACGAGAGAGCAGCGCGCCGTCTTCGACCGCAACGTCGCCGCGATGAACGCGCAGATGAACGCGCACCTCCCGGCCGCGCCGCGCTAAGAATTCTGGATGTCGGGCCCTGCTGGCATAGGGCAAGCACTGCTTCACGTGTTACCAACATGCCGGCGGATGCGCAGCCGGCTCACCAGACACCGTGAAGACCTGTTCATGAAGTCAGCTGCAACCCTGTGCGCCCTGCTGCTCGCGGCGGGCCAGGCGCGCGCCCAGCAGGTCGCACCGTCGGCCGTCACACTCGCGTCCACGTCCGTTCAGGACACCGTTCCCACGCGTCGGCGCGCGCGTGCCGTCGAAATCAGCGACGCGTACGAGCTGCGGCTCCGCATCCATCGCTATGCGGCCTACAGCGTCATTCCGCTGTTCATCGTGCAATCGGTGGCCGGGAACCAGTTGTACCAGGCGGACAAGTCGGGCGCCGAGCGGCCGAGCTGGGCGAAGAGCACACACAGCCTTGGTGCGGCGGCCATCGGGTCGGTCTTCACCCTCGAGACGGTCACAGGGCTCTGGAATCTCTGGGAATCCCGCGACAACGAAGTCGGTCGCACGCGTCGCTTCGCGCACTCGGCGCTGCTGCTCGCGTCGGATGCCGGGTTCACGTACGCGGGAATCAAGCTCGCCAGCGACGCGAAGCGGGACAGCGACGCGCGCGACCGGCATCGCATGATCTCCTACTACTCGATGGGCGCCGCGCTTGCGGGCTACGGGCTGATGTACGTCGGCAATCCCTAAGGTCGCTATCGAGCGCAGGACCCGATCGTCGCGCCCCGTGTATCAAATGGGGAGTCGATACCTCCACTTGCATTGACCGGATAGACACATGACTGACATAGAAAGCGGACCCAACGACGCCGCCGAGTGTGGCGGCTGCACGCTCCACGATGCGCTCCACGAGCCAGCGGTGATCGAGCGGCGCGCATTCCTGCGCGCCGGCGCCATGGCGCTGGCGTCGCTCGGCGTGCTCGGCACCATGTCCCGGTCGGCCGGGGCGATGATGCCGGTCGAGATGAGTCCCCTTGCCACCCGTTCAGGCGACCGCAGCGACCAGAAGCGGTATCCCGTGCCCGCAGCCGACGGTGTCACGTTCGACAAGGACAACAGCGTGATCATCGCCCGCGCCGCGGGAAAGGTCTACGCGTTCTCGCTCTCGTGCCCGCACCAGAACACGGCGCTGCGGTGGAATGCCGACGACAAGGAGTTCACCTGTCCGAAGCACAAGTCGCACTACAAGCCGGACGGCCAGTTCATCGATGGCCGCGCTACGCGTGACATGGATCGCCTCGCGATCAAGCGCGACGGCGCGAATGTCGTGGTCGACGTGGACGTGGTCTACCAGCAGGATCTCAACACGGCCCAGTGGGCTGCGGCCTTCATCGCGGCATAACGGCAATGACTGATCAGACAATTTTCGGAAGCTGCGCCAGTTGCCTCACGCGTCGCGATTTTCTCGGGCGCGTGGCGATCGTCGCGGGAGCGGTGATCGCGGCAGGCTGCGGCACGAGCGACGCCACCGTGGCCACCAACCCGATTAGCGGCGGCTCGATCACGTTCAAGCCCTCCGCCTACGCCGGGCTTGCCACGACGGGTCAGCCGGTGGAGGTCAAGACCTCGACCGGCGCCGCGTCGGGCATCGCGGTTGTGCGAACGGGGACGAGCACATTCCTGGCGCTGTCGATGGCATGCACGCACGAGGGCACGAAGGTGAACATTGCGGGACAGATCTTCGACTGTCCCAACCACGGCGCCCGGTTCAACAGCACCGGAGCGGTGACGCTCGGCCCCGCGACCCGTTCGCTGGCGCAGCGCACGCTCGCCTACGACGCCACGACGGACACCATCACGATTTCGTAGTCGCTGCCGTTCTTTGGTGCGTACGACATTCCCGGGCGCGGCTGCGGACAGCATTGCGCTGGGTGTCGCTAACGGGAGCGACGCCGCTCGCGCCTGGAGTCCGGCTCGTGGAGACGGTCGAGCTCAGCCGAACGGCCTCGACCCTGACGTAGGGCGTTGTCAGGTAATCGCTTCTGGCGGGCGTTCAGGCCGCGCTGTATTGTCCGCACTCCGTACAAATTCGTGCTCGTTTCCGTCGGACCACTTCACGACCGGAGACCACCATGTCGACGTCAGTCCCGCCCCGCGACGACAACATGTCGTCCGCCCTCGGAGAC
>JBBQFW010000318.1:0-4594 GCA_038322445.1 Gemmatimonadales bacterium | reverse complement strand
TCGCTCTTCGCCGTCGAGGTCAACGGCGTGCGCAAGGAGAAGCTCCGCTACAACGTCGTGCTCACGATCACCACCGCGAAGGACAAGCAGGCGATCGATACCGCGACCGCCCAGTTCGTCGCCCTCAGCCCGGAGGTCACGCAGACGACGGTGGAGCCGCTCTTCACCGCGCTCACGAACAACGGAAGACTGACTCGCTACGCGCAGGAGAAGAAGGACAGGAAGGACGCCGATGAAATGGCCGCCGCAGACCTAGCGAAGGCAGGTGCGGACGCTCACACGGCAGCGATCGCGCGGCGTGACGAGGAGCAACGGCAGGCATATGAGGCGGCGTGGAAGGCGTCGGGGTCGGAGGACTGCGCGTCGCCGAAGCGTTGGGATTCCTGCGCGGTGCTCACGGCCTGGATGAAGTCGAACGCAGCAAATCCGCACACGACGGAGGGGGCTGAAATCATCCGCAAGTCCGCAGCCCAGATCAGCTCGCTCAAGGACGAGGACGCCTGGAAGCAGACGACGTCCGACGCGTGCAAGTCTCCGAAGAAGGGCGACGACTGCACGTTGCTCGAGGCCTACGTCAGCACGTTCCCTAGCGGCGTCCATGCGAAGGAGGCCAAGGAGATCCTGTCCAAGAGCGCGCAGAGGATCGCCGCACTGGTGAAGGCGGAAGCTCAACACGCTGAGGCGGAGACGAAGAAGGAGGCCAAGGAGGAGTGCAAGAAGCGCTGCAAGGACGAACTCGACTTTCGGGTGACGCGTCCGGAGTACCCCACGCTCCTCGCGCGGTGCATCCAGAACCGTTGTAACTGAAACGGCAGACGGCGATCTCTCGCCCGTCGCGGAGGTGACCGCAGACCGCAGGAGTGCAGGCGTAGGGGCGCTGCGGAAGAAGAGCCTCTGCCGTTCAGCGGCTTCTTCTTTTAGCTACGCGATCGAAATTAGTACCGGATTGCCCCGTACTCGGAGTACGCCGGCTTCCCATCATTGCCATTTCGGATGGATAATGTGGAATGGATGGCAGCGAACAGACCGGAAATGGGCTCGTGAACGCGGAGCAAGCTGGCGGTGAATCGCCATCGCCGGCGACCATCTCGTTCGCAGCCGCCCTGCAGCGGGTACGTTCCCTCAGGCAGCACGCGGCTCTTCTCCATCACCTTCACGAGGTGCTCATTACAAGATTTCTCGCGGAGGGAGGCCCCGGGAATCCGCCCGAATACGTCGTCATGCTCGGCCGCGAGGAAGTCGTGGTCGAGGAGACGCTCGTCGACAGGGTCCTCCAGTTCCTCTTCGACGAGGTCGAACGCGTCCGCGCCATGCAACGCGAGCTCGAGAGCGGCGCTGTTACCGTCACCGTCACCGTTGCGCCCGAGGCGGGCGACGACAACGGGGGGACCGCCGGCCACGTCGTCGATCGCGATGAGGTGGTCGTCAATCCGGCCGCAGCGATGAGCAGGCCGCAGAAGAGAACCAGCGGCGGAAGGGCGACCTGACCGCGTTCGACGGCGCCGCCGCTGCTGCCGGCCGTCACGATCAGCGACTCGGGTCTCGGAGCAGGACAAGAGGCTACCAAGCGACGGGGAGTCGGATGCTGGTCTGTCCCTCGATGACGAAGAGCTTGCGGTCGTTGATCTCGCTCAGATCGAGACGCAGCTGCAACTCGCGCAGGCTTGTGCTGGCTGTCGAATTCACGAGTACGGCGAGCTCCTCGGCTCGATCGAGCAGGCCGCGAGCGCAGCGGACTACGGTGTTCATCAGGTGATCCGCATGGCGTGCGGCAGTCGCTCTTAGGCCATTCGTCATCGTGCCACCACCGGGAGGGCGGTACACGGTGCCGTCGCTCACGGTCGTGAACATCGTCACGGTCCCGCGGCCCTGCTTTCGTCCCTCTCCTTCCATCAACGCCGCCGACCTCGCGCAGTGCGCGGTCGTACGCCGCCATCAGACGAATGAACGCCTGTGTGCTCCCTCCGCAATCAGGGTGCGCCTTCAGGGCCTGCGCGCGGAAGGCGCTTCGCACTTCCTCCTCCGTGCAGCGCAGCGGTGTTCCGAGAACCGCCGACCAGTGGAGTCGCTGCGGTGGTGCCGTTCTCCGTCGTGCCGGTGGCGATCGCGTGCCACGGTGGCCGGCTGGAGCGGGTTCGACCGGGGGAGCGGGCTCGCATCGCCGCGCCCATTCTCGGAAGCGCTCGGCCTCGAAGGTCCTGTCCTCGGGGGGCGGCACGGAGACATGAGGACGCGTCGATCCCAGCCACATGTGCGCGTAGATCGCGTGGGCGACGGCACCGTCGAGGAGCTCGAGTCTCCCTCCGCCGACAGCGGGATTCGCACGAGCTGCTGCGAGCCCCTCGGCGACGTCGCTTGCGAACCCGCTGTCGAGGGAACGTCCAGCGAGCATGCTCTTCTCATCGAAGAGGACCCAGAAGAATGCCTCCTTCGGGATGAACTTCATGCTGAAGAAGTGGACGGGGCGGGGCTTGGTCTTCATCGCAGGAGCACCTGCGATCGATCATCTCGCGAATCAGGCTGGTATGGGAAGCGCTTGGCTCAAGCGTGTCCGGCGAATACCGCCGATGCGAGCCGTGCATCGCCTTCCAACGGCGATCGTGTCGCCGATCGCGATGAGGAGAACAGCAGTCCGACCGTGGCGAGCAGGAAGCAGAAGCGGAAGCGCGGAGTCGAGCGAGTCTTAACGAGTCGCCGACGGTTCCTTCGGGTGGTCACCTGCCACGGGACGCGAGGTACGGGCGGGAGGCAGGAGAGGGGGCCGATTACCAACGCGACGGCGTCTTCTTGCCCCGTTTCGCGCCGACCTTCATGTCCAAGAACTTCCATAAATTGTCCATGGGGCGGTCGTAGGCGACGCCGCACACGCGGGCCGCGATTGTCTCCGCGTCCATCCCAGGCGCCAGGCGCATGTCGTGGAGGGCGCGCGTGATGCGGTCCTCCGCATCATGTCGAGGATCGCCCGCGACTGCGCGAAAGCCTTCCTCCTCGACACCTTCCTTCAGGATGCGTAGCGCGAGGTAGCGCGCTCTGCAGGCGGGGGTTTGTTCCTCACACGTGCCGGCGGCATGCGGCGCGAGCTCCTCCGGTAGGGTCATGACGATCTTACCGACCGTCCGAATGAATACGCGCTTCGCGTTTGTGCGCGCGTGACCGGAGGGCAGCAGTGCAAGGTGGCCGCGAGTCTTGAGAAAGCTGCTCGCGCGTCTGTGCACAGCCACCAACTCCTCGGGAGCGGTCTGCGCCGCGACGACGAGGGCGTGGTGAATTTCGACCAGCATCAGCGCGAACCTATCGCCGCTGTCACGCGCACGCGCTTTGAGACGCAGTAAGTGGCTCGTTTCGAGGGCAATGAGCTCAGGCGCGACGAGGCCAGCACGCAGCTTCTTCGCGGCCTTCGCCCGGGATGGTGAGGTCGAGGGCTTTGCGGCTCGCTTGATCCTGTTCTCGGGTGCGCCGACGCGGGGCGCTGCACGACGGGCCATCGAGGCATGATGCATCGCTCATCGGCGAAATGGGAAGCCGTCACACAAGGCCGCGGAGCTTGGCGTTGCGGGCGGCTGTAGGCGACGCAAGGTCGAGGGTCACGAACCGCCGGTGGATGCAACGGGTCGGTAAGAATTTACGCCCATGCAACTTGTTACCAGCGAGGCGGAGGTCGGCGCCTTCGCTGATACCCATTGACCTATGAGCAAAACGGAAGGACTCGCCGCCATGACGGAGGGTGTGTGGGAGCGCTGACGCTCACCGCCGCTGAGCGCCGAGCCCTCGAGGAGCTCATCATGAAGGACGGCGAGTCCGAGGTCTGCGTTCGCATGCAGGTCAGTCGCCAGGCTTTCATGCGCGCCTTCGCCGGTCTGCCTGTCCGCATGGGAACGGTCGCGCTGATCCGCGCCGAGCTCGCGCGAACGCCAGAACGCATCGAACTCGACTCCACCTAACACACGAGCGGCTCCCCATCGCTTGCCGGCTGGGGGGAGCCGCTCGAACGAGCACACTGACCATGAAGAATCTAATCGCCCGCGGGCGTTGGCGCAACGTCGTCAGCGTCGAGACCGTCACGCTGAGGACGAACCGTCCCGGCTTCAGCAGCGTCGTGACCGACCCTGCGATCGAGGCGGTGAGCTCGTGAGCACCGGCATCGCCCCTGACAAGGCGCTCGACCGCATCCACAAGCTGCTCGCATTGGCAGCCTCCCCGCAGGAGGAAGAGGCGCGCACGGCCGCCACGTTGGCGGCAAAGATGATCAGGGCGTTCGGGGTCACGCTCTCGATCGGCGGCGCACACACCGGCGGGGCGCGCGTTGGTGATGAGACTCCCAGCACGTTGATGAAGCCCAGGATCATCACCTCGCAGTACTCGGGGCTCTGCCGCACCTGCGGAAATGGCTACGCCGCCGGCGACCGCATCCAATGGCTTCGGGGCAAGGGAGCGGCGCATACCACATGCGCTTGGGTGTTGTGAACGGGCGCGCCGACCTTCGGAAGCTGCGAATGGATCTGCGCAGCCCCGACCTCGTTTCCTCCGCTCTCGGTCTCGACGACGGCTCGCGCCCGCAGAGTCTCGGCGTGGTGGTTCGTTGCCCATGGCACGA
>JBBQFW010000317.1:0-4604 GCA_038322445.1 Gemmatimonadales bacterium | reverse complement strand
GGACGCCGCCGAGGAGGCCGCGGTCGAGCAGGTACGGCGGCGTCCTGGGCATCGGCGCGACGTACTTCATCCCGAAGCCCTACACGGCGGAGACGCTGCTGAAGACGATCAAGGCGTGCCGTTCTCGACGACGGCACAAGGAACGCCAGCGCGCAGTCATAGTCGCGGCACGCACGATCAGGGCATTCCGGACCATGCGTGTTGTTGGGACATGCACGTTCCACGACCCTTCACCGGAGCAGCAGCCATGACTCGCACCTTCACTCGTATCGCCCTCTGCGGAGCAGCGATCCTGTCCGCGGCCGCCTGCCAGGACTCGACCGGGAACACGCCCAGAAATGGATCCCCGCTTTCGCGGGGATGACGAACAATCGCAGGACCCTCTTGGCAAAATCCGCCGTTTCAGGATGGAGACTGGCTATAGCCGGTCTGCCTCTGGCAGCCAGGGAGCAAGGTGCTCGCGAAGGATCCGCAGCGCCTTGCCCATCTGCGCTTCCACGGTCTTCACCGAGATCTCCAGCGTCTCCGCGATCTCGGTGTACTTCAGTCCCCGCACGCGACTGAGCTCGAACACCTCGCGGCAGCGCGGCGGCAATGACGCGAGTCCCTCCTTCAGCGCCACCTCCATCTCCTTCGCCATGAGCTGCGACGGTGCACTCGCGTCGCGCCCCTCTGACCGGTCCATCAGCAGCACGCTCTTGCGCTGCACCTGCAGGTGCCGGAGATGGTTGAGCGCGCGATTCCGCGTCGATTGATAGAGGTACGCCTTGGGCGAGCCATTCTGATCGAGCGACTCACGCCGGCGCCACAGCTCCAGCAGCACGTCCTGCACGATCTCCTCGGCCACCGCCCGGTCGCGCAGCATCGACTCCGCGGCGCGCACCAGGCCGGCGTACCACTGGCGGAAGATCGCGTCGAAGGCGCTCTGGTCGCCGTTGCGCAGCCGATCGAGCAGCGGTCCTTCCGGATCCTCTGCGGTAACGTCGTCGGCAGGCGGAAGCAGGGACACCAGGGCGCGGTACGGGTCGGTCGAGCGACGGCGTGGAGGGGTATGTATACTCCGTGGCGCCTCCGAGCGAAACCGCGCGTAGTGGTATCGAGGGCTTGTCGTGTTACTTGAGTCATGACGTCATCCCACAGCTTCGACGACTCCCCGGATTGGGACGCGCTTGCGCGGTATCGCGCCGGAGAAAGCACCCCCGATGAAGCAACGAGTGTCGCGGCGTGGCTTGCCCGGCATCCGCTCGACGACGCCATGATCGCGGCGCTCGATGCGATGGTGGGCGCACACTTCGGCACGGACGACATGACTGCCGCGCCGATCGACGTCGAAGGCGCGCTGGGCCAGTTGCATGAACGAATGAACGCCGCCGCACCAGTTGCGCCGCATCTCACGGTTTCGCGCGGCGCCGCGGCCACCGTCACACCGCCGCGTCGTCAGCGAAGCTGGCTACTCGGCGGACTCGCCGCCGCAGCGGCCATCGGCGTCATCGCAGTCGTCCTCACCCGACAGGGGCCAACGGCGCCCGTCGTGGCGGCGACAAACCCCACGTCCACCACAGATGCGGCGCACGAGTACCGCACAGCGGTCGGCGTCATCGACAGCATCACGCTCTCCGACGGCACGCGCATCCTGCTCGCTCCGTCGAGCCACCTCACCGTGCCCGCGGCGTATGGCAAGGGCACGCGCGAAGTCGCACTCGAAGGCGTCGCGCGATTTTCGGTTCGCCACGATCCGGCGGCGCCGTTTGCAGTCAGGGCCGGCAACGCACTCATTCGCGACGTCGGCACCCAATTCACCGTCCGCGCTCCAACCGAGCCGACGGGTCACACGACAGTTGCCGTGACTGAAGGAGAGGTGAGCCTGTCGTCCCTGGCCACCAGCGCGGCACCTGCCACACTGAATGCCGGCGACCGCGGCGAGGTGAAGGCGGACGGCTCGGTGATTGCGAGCCGAGGTGTGGTCCGCGGCGATGAAGATGCCTGGACTCGCGGAACGCTGATCTACAACGCTGCCTCCCTGGCCATTGTGCGCGACGACCTGAAGCGCTGGTACGGTCTCGACCTTCAGGTGGACGACAGCGTCCTCTCTACCCGGCGGCTCACCGCCACGTTCGACAAGCAGGACCCCGACCAGCTCCTCCGCACCCTCGGCCTCGCGCTCGAAATGAGCGTGCAGCGCTCCGGCAACATCGTCACGCTTCGGCCCGTCGCAATCGGTCGGTGATGCGGCCGGGCCGGCGGTGCCTGGTTGCAGCGTGTGCGCTCGCCGCGGCGGTGCCGCGCGCCAGCGCGAGCACGCCCACACACGATCCGTGCGCCGGCGTTACGGCGCAATCGACGTCCCGCGACCACGCCTCCGATCGAGCTGCATGGCAAAAGCCCCTCGATCGCATCGTCACCTTTGACCTCGGCGACATGACGCTCGGCCGCGCGCTCGATCGCGTGGCGAGCCAGACCGGCGTGCACTTCTCGTACAGCCCCGAGCTCGTTCCGGTGCAGCGCACGGTATGTCTCTCGGTGGACGAGAAGCCGCTCGGCGGAGTGCTCGTCGCGCTCCTCGCCGGCACCAATGTGTCGCCGGTGGTGGTGGGGGCCGACCAGGTCGTGCTGGCGCCGAGTCGTTCGGCGGCCGCCGCTGATGCCGCGCCCGTTGCGGCGAGATCCACGCGCGTGCTCGAGCGGGTCGTCGTCACCGGGACGTCAACGGGCGCGCCGGAGCGCGGCTCACCGTTCTCGATCAGCCGAGTCGAGCGTTCGAGCCTTTCCACGACCGGCAACACGTCGTTGTCCACGTTGATGGATGCGGCCATGCCCGGCATCTGGGCCTGGGCACAATCACCCGTGAATGCCCTGGCGCGCTATGGAAGCATTCGCGGCGCCAGTTCGTTCGGCGTGAGTACGCCGAAGATCTACATCGACGGCATCGAGGTCGCGAATCCGCTGCTGCTGACGACGCTCGATCCCGCGCAGATCGAGTACGTCGAGGTAATTCGCGGTCCGCAGGGCGCCGCGCTGTATGGGTCCGATGCCATCAGCGGCGTCGTGAACATCCAGATGCGTCATGACGGCAACGACGGTGGTGGTGCGGTCACCGATGCGCGCGCAAGTGCGGGTGGTGCGACGAGCGACTACGTGGCCGGCGGTGTGCTCGCACAGGAGTACGGTGCCACCGTGCGGTCAGGATCACCGGCGCGATCCCTGTCCACCAGTCTCTCGCTCTCGCGCATCGGCGAGTTCACGCCTGGCGCGAGCGCAACGCAGGCGCTCGCGAGCGCGGGCACACGCTACGTGGGCTCGCAGGTGATCGTCACGGGAACCGGCCGCATCGAGGCGACAAATGCGCAGTCGCCCAGGAGCCCCGTGCTGCTTGCCTATCTCCCTGCACCGAGAAGGAGCACCGACTCCACGCAGCGTGTGCGTCAGTACACGCTCGGCGGCACCGCGACGCTCCAGCAGAACGATGATTGGGTGCATGCGGCGACGCTCGGGATTGACGGCTACCGGCTGACCGGCACCGCGGGCGATCCTACGCCCTTGCCGTCCGTTGCGGATTCTGCGCTTGCCGCCGCGCGCGGTGGCGCCGATCGCGTTACCATGCGGCTCAGCAGCACCCGGCAACTCGGCGGTGATGCACGCGATCCGAGCAGCATCGGCTTTGGGCTCGAGCACTCGTCAGCGCGCGAGTCATCGAGCGGTGTCGGCAGCGTCCTCGCGCCGCGCAGCGAAGGGCAGGGCGAGCGTGGAGGGCGGCTGGTGGCTCGCGGCGACCTTCAGGCAGCGCAGGTCGCAGCGACCACGAGCTCATGGTGGAACAACACCGGTCTGTATTCGCAGGCCCACCTGGCGCTGACGTCCGCACTGTCGGTCACGGGTGGCGCGCGCATCGAGCACATGAGCGGCCCCTCGGAGTCCGGGCGTCTCGCACTTCTGCCGATGCTCGGTGCCGCGTGGATCGGCGAGAGCGGCGACATCACGCTGAAGGCACGTGCGGCGTACGGACGCGGCATCCGCCCCGCGCGGACGGTGGCGCGTGGTGCGTCGTTCACTGGCGGCCGGGGTCCGGGCACGTTGACGTCACTCGCGCCCGAGGAACAGGCAGGCGTCGAGGCGGGAGTCGACCTGCTGTTCGGACCAGTGTTCGGTGTGCATGTCACTCGATTCGATCAACGCGCATCCGGCCTCGTGCAGCCAGTGGCCATACTCGGCGTGTACGGGCCGGGGAACAATCGCCCGGGGAACCCCGAGCCTGCACGCGTGCTCTACCAACTGCAGAATGTTGGCGCCATCGATAATTCGGGATGGGAGCTCCAGGGGTCATCGCTCTTCGGGAACCTCACGCTCACTGGGGCACTGTCGTTCGTGAACAGCCGAGTGGCGAATCTCGCGGTCGGCTACCTGGGGGACCTGCATCAGGGTGACCGCCTGCTCGAGGTGCCAGCGCGGACGGCGAGCGTGCAGGCGCGCTGGACGTGGTCGCGACTGACGCTGAACGGTTCCGTGGCGCGTGCGTCGGACTGGACTAACTACGACCAGGTCGCGCTGGCGCAGGCCGTTGCGGCGGATCCGAGTGGAAGGTTGGTGCCGGTCGGTGAGGCATTGCG
>JBBQFW010000316.1:0-4609 GCA_038322445.1 Gemmatimonadales bacterium | reverse complement strand
GGAGCGGGCGCGGTGGGAGTGACCGCGGCCTGTGGCTGCTGGGCAGTGACCGGCGAGGCAAGGGCGGCGACCACGAACGCGGCACCGGCAACGGTTGATTTGTGCATTCTCTCGACGCTTTTCGGCAGAAGGGATGAGTGCCGAGAATACGGCGCAGGTCGGCTTTCAGCCAGTTCGCGGAAGTGCGGCAGATCTCCCATTCCGCAGGTGTGTCCTATGCGTCCTCCGTGGTAAATCGCAGCTGCTGTTCTACCCCGTCCTGTGGTAATTCGCAGTTGCTGTTTCTACCCCGCTCGTGAGGGTCGCATCAGCGCGCCGAGTGCTGATGCTTCTCGTAGTGCGCGCGCAGTATGTCGCCGCCGAAGTCATGCTCGAGGTCGCGCCACACCGTGTGTGAATGATTCGCGTTGTTTTGCGAGTTGTCGTACTCCACGAGCACCGTAGGGCCGTGGATTCTGTAGTAGTGCGCCTTGCCGATGATGGAGCTCCCCGCCCACACGAAGTGCAGGTTCCCGAAGCCGGCTTCCTCGATGCGCTGCCACTGCGCACGTGCACTCGCCGGCGACATGCGGTTCGAGTACACGGTGAGGAGTTGACGAAGGATCGTGCGCTGCGCCTCCGTCATGTCCGCGGCCGCGATGCCCTCCTTTGGGAGTGCACGGGCCTTCGGATCATTTCGCGTCCGCATCTCGCCGTAGGTCGTATCCGAAACGATCGCCCGCGCGCGCTGCTCCGCACTGAACGACCCAAGCAGCGTCCTCGCCACATCCTCCTCGGCGGCCAGCAGCCGCGCCCCGGCGTTCGGGCCCGATGGAATACGATGCGGGTTGGCGCCCATGAACAGCGGTGCGACAACGTACAGCCCTCCCGCACCGATGCCGGTGACGTTCACGGAGAGATGATGTCCTTCCATGCGCCACCCCCACGGCTCGTAGCCGGCAGCGGTGTCAAAAACCGTCACGAAGTAGCGCTCGGGATCACGGATCAGGTGCGTCCCCGGCATCGTCGATTCCAGTTTGCCCAGTACGGCTTCGTTGGCCATGATCGCGCGGGCCGTGCGATAGCCGTCATCGCTGAGTGCGGTGTGGAGCAGGCTGAAGGCGACGTCACGCTCGCGGGGCGCCATGCGACTCACGACCAGCCCCATTCGGCCATTCGGAATCAGTTCCGTCGGGATGAAGAACCATCGCGTGCGGTCGGCATTGTCGAAGGCCCGCAGAGCTACCGATCGCGTGGAATCGGGCAGCATTGCCACGAACGTGCGCGCATACGCCGCCGATGCCGCGGCCGCATCACCCGTCAAGGACATCGGGGTCGACGTCGCCGGGGGAGCGACGGATGCGGGCGCGCTTCCGCCACGACAGGCGGCGAACAGGACCATCAACGAGATGGTCGAATTCCGGGCGAGCCGACTCCTGGTATTTCTCCCGGCTAACAGGTTCGCATGTCCTGCGCTGCCGTGAGCAGCGCGACCGCCATCGCATTCAGCGGCGTCGGAATGCCGTGCTTCTTCCCAAGCCGAACGATCGCTCCATTCCGAGCGTCGATCTCCATCTGTCGACCGGCCATACGATCGGCGATCATGGAATTGAGGCCATCCGGCGCCGCCTTCCGCGCGCCCTCGACCACCGCCTCCACGATCGCATCGTCGAGCACCGCACCTTCCGCGCGTCCCACCGCGATGCACTCGCGAACGATGCCGCGTGTCAGCTCGGGAATCGACTCAACGTGAATGACGCCCGTCGGCTTCATCAGGATGGCCGAGATTGCGCCGGGCGCGTTGATGCAGAGCTTCGCCCATGCGCGCGTCGTGAAGTCGTCGGTGCGGACGTCGAAGTTGGATGTGGCGAAGAGCGGAACGAAGGCGCGCCCGTTCTCCGAGTCGGGAACGACGATCCATGATGCGCCGCGCTGCCGCATCCGTCCTGGTGCGGTGCGCTCAGCCGGACAGTCGATCACGGCGGGTACCAGGTGCTCGATCGGGACGTACGGGCTGAACCGGGCGACGTGCTCGACTCCGTTCTGAAGCACCACCACGCGAGTCTTTCCCCCGCAAAGTGCGGGCAGCCACGCTGCCGTCGCCGCTGCGTCGTATGCCTTGGTGGTGATGAGCACCCAGTCCACCGGCGTGGCATCGGCAGCCAAGGTGAGCACGCGTGGACGTGCCGTGATGGTGCCCGTGGGCGTCTCGACCTCGAGGTGATCGAACGGCGTCCGCACACAGGCGGTGACGTGATTCGCGGAGTCCTGCGCGAGCCAGGCCGCGAGAATTCCGCCAATCGCGCCCGGTCCGATGATGGCGATAGTCGGCATGCCCGAAGCTACCGCGTCCGACTCGACCGGGATACGGCGCACGCCTTCCCCTGCTTCTGCTCCGCCGGATAGCTTCCCTTGCTTCGACGTGCGAGGCAGGTCGGACGGGGTACTTCCGACTCTCGAAGAATCAAACCTGCTCCAGTGAATCCGCCGAGTCGCGACCGAGGCAATACGGAGGGTGATGGGTCGGCCCATCATCGCAGCATTCTCACTTCGAGACAATCGACATGACGAACGTCCACGATCGCAGATCACTCGCTGGCGCACTCTTCGTTGCACTGGCCGCCCAAGGCATCCCATGCGGCGCGCAACGGCCTGTCTACCCCGTCACGCGAACCTCGGACCAGGTCGATACCTACTTCGGCACGAAGGTCGCTGATCCGTACCGGTGGCTCGAGAACGAGAGCGCGCCCGAGACGGCTGCCTGGGTCGAGGCGCAGAACAAGTTGACCTTCGGCTATCTCGAGACAATTCCCTATCGCGCCGCCGTGAAGGCGCGTCTCGAGCGGCTCTACAACTACGCGAAGTATGGCGCACCCTTCCGGAAGGGCGAGCACTACATCTTCTCGAAGAACGACGGACTGCAGAACCAGTCGGTGCTCTACATCCA
Source organism: Gemmatimonadales bacterium (assembly GCA_038322445.1). Taxonomy (GTDB): domain Bacteria; phylum Gemmatimonadota; class Gemmatimonadetes; order Gemmatimonadales; family Gemmatimonadaceae; genus AG11. The sequence goes on along the minus strand of JBBQFW010000316.1, from coordinate 1,683 downwards.
GAAGGGACTCGACGGCGCGCCTACCGTGCTCATCGACCCCAATACCTTCTCGACCGACGGGACTTCGCGGCTCGCCGGATTTTCACTGTCGAAGGACGGACGGTACGCCGCCTATGGCATCTCAACAGGCGGCTCGGACTGGAACGAGTTCCACGTCATGGACGTCGCGACGCGGCAGACGCTGCCCGACGTCATCCGGTGGGCGAAGTTCACCGGCGCGGCATGGCAGGGCGACGGATTCTACTATGGCCGTTATCCCGCCCCCGATTCCGCGAAGGCGCTCGTCAACGCCAACGAGGGTCGCGCGATCTACTTCCATCGCATCGGCACGACGCAGGATCAGGATCAGCTCGTGTACGCCAATGCCGACCACCCGAAGTATTTCCCCAGTATCGGTACGACCGAGGATGAACGCTTCGCGATCCTCACGATCTCCGAGAATGGAGCGAAGAAGGGCAACAGCCTCTTCTATCGCGCGGCAGGTACCACGGCATGGAAGCCCATCGTACCCGAGATCACGGATGATCACTACCGCGTGATCACGAATGTCGGTGATTCGTTTCTCGTCGAGACCGATCATCGCGCACCGAACGGCACCATCGCCCTCTGGAATCCAGCGCAGCCGACCGCATGGAAGACCGTGCTTGCGGAGAAGTCCGAGCCGATCCAGGGCAGCGGAACCGCAGGCGGAAAGCTGTTCGTGACCTATACGAAGGACGTGACGACGCGCGCCTATGTCTACGACATGCAAGGCAAGCTCGAGCGCGAGATCAGGCTTCCCGGACTCGGCAACGCCAGTGGATTCGATGGCAACAACGACGATCGCGTCATCTTCTACAGCTACAGCTCCTTCAATACGCCGCCCTCGATCTTCAAGTACGACATCGCGCGCGGCGTGTCGACGCTCTTTCGCGCACCCGTGATTCCCGGATTCAAGGCCGGCGCATTCGATACGAAGGAGGTCTTCTTCAAGTCGAAGGACGGCACGCGCGTCCCGATGTTCCTCACCTACCGGAAGGGCCTCAAGCTCGACGGACACAATCCGACGCTGCTCTACGGCTACGGCGGATTCAACATTGCCACCACTCCCTCGTTCAGCGCGCTGCGGCTCGCGCTACTCGAGCAGGGCGTCGTCTACGCGTCGGCGAACATGCGCGGCGGCAGCGAGTACGGCGAGAAGTGGCACGAGGCCGGCACGAAGCTCAAGAAGCAGAACGTCTTCAATGACTTCATCGGCGCCGCGGAGTGGCTCATCGCGAACAAGTACACGTCGCCGGAGAAGCTCGGCATTCACGGCGTGTCGAACGGCGGGCTGCTCGTTGGCGCGGTGGCCAATCAGCGTCCCGAACTGTTTTCCGCCGTCATCCAGCAGGCCGGCGTCATGGACATGCTGCGCTTCCACAAGTTCACCATCGGCGCCGCGTGGATCCCGGACTACGGCTCGAGTGAATCGAGCGAGGCGGAGTTCAAGGCGCTGCGCGCCTATTCGCCGGTGCACAACGTGAAGATGGGCGCGAAGTATCCCGCCACACTCATCACGACGGCCGATCACGACGACCGCGTCGTACCGGCGCATTCCTTCAAGTACGCGGCGGCGCTGCAGGCCGGCCAGGGCGGCGATGCGCCGATCCTCATTCGCATCGACACGAAATCGGGCCATGGCGCGAGCAGCACGACGAAGGC
>JBBQFW010000315.1:0-4629 GCA_038322445.1 Gemmatimonadales bacterium | reverse complement strand
GCGCGGCCTGGCCGACGCCAGCAACGAGTACGAGATCCCGATCGGGTTCGGCCTGCTGACGACCGACAACATGGCGCAGGCGGAAGCACGCGCCGGTGGCGAGTTCGGCAACAAGGGATGGGACGCGGCAATTGCCGCACTCGAGATGTCGGATCTTTTTGAACGACTCGATGTCACGAACGAGGGTTGAGACGCGCGCGCGCGCGCGCGCGCTCCAGGCGCTCTATGCCTGGGACATGCGCGGCGACACGACCAATCTCGAGAAGGTGGCGACCCAGGTGTGGGACGACATGGCGATCTCGCCCGAGGAGCGTAAGGTGGCTGGTCCTATAGTTCGCATCGTCGCTACCCGTCGCGACGAGATCGACGCGCAACTGGCCGACGTCACCACGAATTGGCGCATGGAGCGCATCGGCGCGGTGGAGCGCTGCGTGTTGCGCATGGCCGCCGCCGAACTGACGATCGGCGATACCCCGCCGAAGGTCATCATCCAGGAGTCGGTGACGCTGTCGGAGCGGTACGGCAGTGCCGCGAGCGCCAAGTTCGTGAACGGCGTGCTCGATGCCCTCGCGCGGCGCATGGGGCGCATGTAGTGCGACTGCTTCTCGTCAACTGGCAGGATCGTGAAAATCCGCAGGCGGGGGGCGCCGAGATCCACTTGCACGAGATCTTCGGCCGCCTCGCGGCGCGTGGTCATGAGATCACGCTGCTCTGCGGCGGATGGCCCGGGTGCGCATCCACGGCGACGCTCGACGGCATCCACGTCATCCGCGTCGGAACGCGGCACACCTTTCCGTTCAGGGCGCGGAAGTACTTCGACCAACACCTGGCGGGCGGCAGGTTCGACGTGCTCGTGGAGGACGTGAACAAGGTGCCGCTCTACACGCCCCGGTGGGGCGGTCCGCCCGTCGTCGCGCTGGTGCCGCACCTGTTCGGCGCTACGGCCTTCAAGGAATTTCCGATTCCATTGGCGTCGGCGGTGTGGCTCGCCGAACGTCCGCTGGGCCGTGCGTATCGCGGCGTGCCCTTCCAGGCGATCAGCATGAGCACTGCGGCGGACCTTGCCGAGCGTGGCGTTCCACGCGAGACCATCGAAGTGATCTACCCGGGCATTGACACCGTGGCGTACAGCCCCGATGAGAGCGTCCGGTCGCCGACACCGCTGTTCGCGTATCTCGGTCGGCTGAAACGCTACAAGGGTGTGCAGTTCGTGATCCGCGCCTTTGCCGCCATGCATCATCCCACCGCGGTGCTCGAGATCGCTGGCGCGGGCGACTTTCGCATTGGCCTCGAGCGGCTTGCCGCCTCGCTTGACCTTGGCTCACGCGTGCGGTTTCTTGGGCGTATCGATGAGGAGGAAAAGCTCAGGCTCCTCCGGCGCGCATGGGCGCTGATGCTCGCGTCGCCCAAGGAGGGCTGGGGTATCACCAATCTCGAGGCGGCGGCATGCGGGACTCCGGTGGTCGCATCCAACTCACCAGGTATTCGCGAATCGGTGCGCGACGCCGAGACGGGATTCCTCGTCCCACATGGCGACATACGCGCGATGGCGGCCGCCATGCTCCAGCTGGCGCATGATCCACCGCTGGTCTCGATCCTTGGTGCCCGCGCCCGTGAGTTTGCCGAGACGTTCACGTGGGAGCGCGCCGCCGACGAGACGGAGCGTCATCTGGCGCTGATCTGGAATTCGCATGCAAATCGGTGATGCACGCGTGACGCAGGCGATCACGGTGGGCGAGCTCTTCGCACAGCTCCGCACGCTGCTCGAGCTCGAGCGCGTGCCCGGCACTGATGGCCTGACGCGCATGGTGTCGGGAGCGGACGTTTCGAGCCCTGGTCTGGCACTGGCTGGCTTCGTCACGCGCTTTCCTGCCGAGCGGCTCCAGGTGTTTGGTGAGACGGAGGTGACGTACCTCCGGTCGCTCGACAGCACCACGCGTCGCGAGCACCTCCAGAAGTTTTTCGCGTTTCCGTTCCCGTGCCTCTTCGTCACGAAGAAGCTCGATCTGCCCGTCGAAGTGATCGAGGAGGCCATAAAGTTCGAGGTGCCCATCCTGCGCTCGGCGCTCAAGACGAACGAGTTCTACAGTCGCGCGAAGCCATGGCTGGAGGATCACTTCGCTCCGCAGACGACGCTGCACGGCTCCCTCGCGGATGTCTATGGCGTCGGCGTGCTGTTCATGGGCAAGAGCGGCATCGGGAAATCGGAGTGCGTCCTCGATCTCGTGGAACGGGGGCACCGCCTCGTGGCCGATGACCTAGTGCTCGTCCGGAAGCGCGGCACCGAAGTCCTCATCGGTCGCGGGCACGAGCTGCAGCGGCACTACATGGAGATCCGCGGCGTCGGCCTCGTGGACATCCCGGCGATCTTCGGCATTCGCGCCGTGCGTCAACAGAAGCGCATCGAGGTCGTCGTGCAATTGGTCGAGTGGCAGCAGGGCGCCGAGGCGGATCGCACGGGCCTTGACGGCGAGACCATCGACATCCTTGGCGTCGCCACGCCGCGCATCACGATCCTGCTCAACCCGGGCAAGAACATCACCGTTGTTGCGGAGGTGATCGCCATGCATCATCTCTTGAAGTGGAGCGGCATCGATCCCGCCGAGCGCTTCAATGCGGCCCTCATCAAGCAGATGCGGGACAAAACCGAAATCCAGCGCTACCTGCGCGAGGACCATGAGTGACACTCCGAGGGCCCTGGTGGCGGGACATGCCGATTTTGCGGCGGGCATGATCTCCGCCGTGGAACAGATCACCGGGCGCGGGAGCGTGCTCCTACCGATCCAGGTGGCCGGCCTCTGCGGCGATGATATCCAGAAGCTGCTGTACGACTCGATGGTGAGCACCGGGGCGCACGTCATCTTCACCGATCTGCAGGCAGGCAGTTGCACCATGGCCGCGCGCCGCGTGCTCCGGGACATCACGGACGGGGTGCTCATCGCCGGAACCAACCTGCCGATGCTGCTCGATTTCGTGCTTTCGTCCAACGCGAGCGCCAGCGAGGCGGCAACCACGTCGGCCGAACGGGGACGTGGCGCCGTGAGTGTGCATGCGGGAACGCCGGCGTGACGCTCGTCCTCAACCGAATCGACGATCGACTGATTCATGGCCAGGTGGTCGTCGGGTGGGGCCAGCCGCTCGACGTGAAGTTCATCGTGCTCGTGGATGACGCCGTGGCCGCGAGTGAATGGGAGCAGGACCTGTATCGCATGGGTGTGCCGCCCGACATGGACATACGCTTCCACTCGACGGTCGACGCCGCGCCGAAGCTCGACGGGTATCGCACCGAGCCGCGGCCCGGCATCCTCCTCACCGGCGAGATCGCCACAATGCGCGCGCTGGTCGAGCATGGCGGCGTCCGTGAGGTAAATGTCGGCGGCATTCATCATCGCGCCGGGCGCACGCAGCACCTGCGGTACGTCTTCCTTTCGCCATCGGAGCAGGCAGCGCTGTCGGAGCTCGCCGCGCTCGGCGCCGTGGTCACCGCGCAGGACGTGCCGGCGACGCGCGCCGTGCCGCTGTCCGAGCTGCTCTCGTCGAGGGAAAGCGTGTGAGGGAACTGCTCCCGCTCGCGATGCTCGGTGGCCTCCTCGGACTCGACGTCGTCTGCTTTCCGCAGATGATGGTGTCGCGGCCGTTGGTTGCGGCGACGCTGGCGGGCGCGTTCGTGGGCGATCCCGCGATGGGCATGTTCGTGGGCGTGACGCTCGAGCTGATTGCACTGGCGACGCTGCCGTTCGGTGCGTCGCGCTATCCGGAATGGGGATCCGCCGCGGTGGTTGGCGGGGCGATCGCCGGCGCCCTGCACGCCCAGCGTGCGGGAGCCCTCTCGATAAGTGTGCTCGCCGCGCTCGCCACGGCGTGGGTGGGGGGCATGACACTCGTGAAGCTGCGCGAATGGGTCGCGTGGCTGGCGCGGCGCAAGCGTCCCGCGATCGATGCCGGGTCGCGCGGTGCCGTCATCAGTCTCCAACTCTCCGGCCTTACCTCGGACGCCGTGCGCGCCGCGCTGCTCACGGTGGTCGCCTATGCGCTGCTCTATCCGGTGGCGGTGGCCACCCTCGGCGTGTGGTCCCTGAGTGAGCCGCTCTCGCGTGGATTCGTCGTCGGGGTGGCGGCGTCGGTTGCGGGCGCTGCCGCGTGGACGATCTTCCATTCAGCGCGGGGCGCCCGGTGGTACTTCGCGGCGGGCCTCATGGTTGGACTCCTCATCCTGTTCGTCCGATGATCGTCGCTCCGCCCATGGCGTCCGCGCCACGCGTGCCGCCGCTCACGTGGCTCAACATCTTTACACGGCTCCTCGCCATCCAGGGCGCGTGGAACTACGAAACGCTGCTCGGCAATGGCGTGGCCTTCTGCGTGGAGCCCGCGTTGCGGCTGCTCCCCGGTGGCGTGCACGGTGCCGAGTTCAAGGCAGCGATCGCGCGGCAGAGCGCGTACTTCAACGCGCACCCATATCTCGCGTCCGTCGCCGTCGGCGCCCTCGCGCGGGCCGAGCTGTCCGGCGTATCCGCCACCCACATCGAACGAGTCCGCACGGCGTTGGCGGGACCGCTCGGCAGCGTGGGCGATCGCCTGGTGTGGGCTGGATGGCTGCCCTTCTGCTCGCTCGTTGGACTGCTCTGCTTC
>JBBQFW010000314.1:0-4631 GCA_038322445.1 Gemmatimonadales bacterium | reverse complement strand
GGCCGCACGACGACCGCGCCCGCGAAGGTCGTGCAGAAGGAGCCGAAGGCACTGCTGCCGAGTCCAAGGACTTCGTCGCCGACGGCCACATTGGTGACGCCGTCGCCGATGCGCACGACGCGCCCAGCGAACTCGCGGCCGAGTGTCCAGCCGCCGTGGCTGGCGTCGAGGGCGTGGTCGGGGAGCATGCCCATCGCGAGCATGACGTCCTTGAAGTTCAACCCCGCGGCATGGACCTCGACTTCCACTTCGCCCGGACGGACGGCAGCGCGAGCTACGGCATGATACTCGAGTGAGTCGAGCACACCGGGAGTGGCAACGCGGAGCGCGAATGCATCAGTGCCGGCGCGTCCCGTGCCGACGACCGCCTTTCGCAGATCCTGTCGCGGCACGAGTCGCCGGAGATACCGGCGCGACCCACGCAACGCAATTTCGTCCTCGGAGCCGACGATGAGCTCATCGACGAGCGTGGCGCTTACGTCGCCACTGGCATCGGCGTCGATGAGCCGCGCGTGAAGGTCGTAGTGTTCACTCATCACCACCCGACCAAATCCCCAGAGCGGCGCCTGCGCCACCGAGGGCGATTCGCCGCTTGGAGATTGGGCGCCCGCCGTGAGGAACGTGAGGCGCGGCAGCGTGCCGCCGGTTCGGAGCGCGAGCAGGGCGCGCGTGAGGCGAAAGGCGCCGTCGATCGTTATTGACACATCGCGCGCCATGGTCGCGGCATCGGCAGCGTCGGTGGCGGCGGTGCGATCGAGTGACCAGCAGTAGAGAATCTCGTCGGCCGGAGTGGCGCGTTCGGCGGAAACGATTCGGGCGTCGATGTCGTCCTGCGCTGCGTCGCTCGGCCGATCGATCAGCGACGTCGTCGCTCCGCGCGCTCGCAGCTCGGCAGCGATGCGAGCGCCGGTGCCGCTCTGGTCGGCCAGGATGAGCCAGTGCCGTCCGTGCGCAGACACGAGCGTCCGTACCTGGGACGCGACGGGCGCCGCGACCTGCGCAACGATGACCGCGTGGCCAGCGTCGGTGAGGTGGCGCGCGTCGGTGATGGCGGCGGCGGACTGGAAGCCGTTGTGCCGAAGCACGTCCACCCAGCGGTCCTCGGTCAGCAGTGGCGACAGCGCATTCTCGCGCACGACATCATCGTAGCGCCACCAGCCGTCGGTGAGGCCGAAGATGAGCTCGACCCAGCGTGGCAGCCGCTTCGCTTCGAGTATGATGGCAACGCCGCCGGGCGCGAGCAGCGCGCGCATGTGGGCGAGCGTCTCGTCGAGCCTCGCGGTGGCGTGCAGGACGTTGCCCGCGAGGACGATATCGAACGACCCGTCGTCGAAGCCCTGTTCCAACGGCGGACGCTCGATGTCGAGGATTTCGTACCGCATGAAGGGGCAGTCAGCGAACTTCTCGCGCGCCTGCCGCCCGAACATCGCCGACACGTCGGTGTGCACGTACGTGGTACGGTCCGCGGGCAGCCGTGAGACGATGTGCGAGGTGAGCGCGCCCGTTCCACCTCCCACCTCGAGGACGCGAATGGAACGGCCAGCCGGAAAGGCATCGACCACCTGTGCAATGACCTCCGCGGCGATCGCGTTGTACGCGCGCAGCACGGGGAAGTCCTGGTTGAGGTGCTCGACGTCGGACAGGTCGCCTCCGGGAAAGACGAGCTGCACCGATTCCTGCTCGCCGCGAAGCACGGCGGCAAGTCCGCTCCCACAGCGCGCGAGCAGCGAGAGCTCCGGCGCGGCCCACGGGTACCTCCGCGTCAGCTCGTGCACATCCTGCAACTGCGCGGTCGCATCCGCGTCCCAATTCCCGAGATCGTCATTCCCGCGCAAGCGGGAATCCAAGTTGCTGCTGCCCAGCCCAGCATTGGATTCCCGCTTTCGCGGGAATGACGGTTTCATCTCGAGCGCCGTGTAGGCCGCTGTGTCGCCCGACTGGTCGTCGCGCGCGAAGTAGCCGTCCTCCACGAGCATCTCCATCAGGCGCGCGAAGAGCCGGTGATGCCGAGGCACGATACCGCATCGTGAGGCGACGGCGCGCAGCACGAAGCGGTCGCCGACCTGCCAGTGCCATCCCAGCTCGCGGAACGCGGCCAGCACATATTCGGTGGCCACCTGCTCGAACTGCGGCTGCGCCGTCGCGTAGTACGCGTCGTAGTGTTGCGACGCCGCTGACGCAGTCGCCGCGAAATGCTCGCGTGCATCAGCGGTAAGGACGTGAGGTGACGGCAGCGGGAGGTCGCCGACATCGCGCGCGCCGTGTTGCAACTGCCATCCGAACTGGTAGAGGAGGTCGTCGTTCGGGCGGCTCGCCTCCGTGTCGTGCACGACACGCACGACACAACTCGTCGCCTCACCGATGACGTTGCCGTCGTCGTCCATGAGGATGGCGTCGCCGTTTACGGTGCGATCGCTCCACGTCTTCATGTGGACGTGCACCCAGAAGGCGCGCACTGGCTCACGCGTGTACAGACGGAAACGGCCGATCTCCACCGGCAGGTGGAGCCCGGCGTGTCCGGTGGGCATCGCCGCAAGAAAGGTCTGGAGACACGAATCGAGCAGCACCGGATGAATCGGATACGCGCCGATATCGCCCGCGATCTCGGCAGGCGCCTCGATCCGCGCCAGCGCCTCGTGCATTCCGCCCACCAGCCGCGTCACCCCCCGGAATGACGGCCCGAGGTTGATTCCCTTCGCCGCGAGATCCAGGTACAAATCGTCGACCGAAATCTCCCGCGTGCATCGGCGGCGCAGGTCGGCGAGATCGCGCGGGGGAGGCGGCCCGAGATCCGGCTCGCGGCGAACATGCGCGGTGGCATTGCGCGTCCACGCTTCGTCGCGCCCTTCAACGCGACTGTGAATCTCCACGGCGCCGTCCGATCGCGCCGTAAGCTGCATCGTCTGCGCCCCCTCGGTCGGCACGAACAGCGGCTTGGCAAACTCGAGGTCCTCCACCACGATGCGTCCGGCGCCCGGCAACTCCGCGTCGCCCGCCATCATGGCCAGCACACCGAGCGCCGCGCCCGGCACGACGATCGTTTCCTGCACGACGTGATGCGCGAGGAACGGATAGCGCGCGCCGTCGAGCGCGGATTCCCAGCAGCCATGTGCGCCAGGCTGCCGTGCGCCGAGCAGCGCCTTGCGTTGGGCGCCGAGGCGTTCGCCCAGGGCGCGAGGCGACTCATTCCAATAGCGCTGCCGCTGCCACGGATAGTTGGGCAATCGCGCCGGCGTGCCCACCGTGCCGACGACGGCCTGCCAACGCACCCGTTGCCCCACTGTGAAGAGCGCGCCGAGCGACTGGAGCATGACCGTGACGTCATCGTCAGACCGGCGGATGGACGGCACTACCGTGCCCTGCCGGTTCGCCTGCAGCAGCACCTCGGTGATGCCACTCGCCAGCACGGGATGCGGCCCGAGCTCGACGAAGCGCGTGATTCCCAGGGCGACGAGCGACTCCGCTGCGCCGAGGAAGTTCACGGGCTGGCGCATGTTGCCCCACCAGTAGTCGGCGTCGAGACGCTCCGTGAGCAGCTCTCCCGTGACCGTCGAATAGAACGGGAGCTGCGGCGCGCCGAGCTCCAGTTCGGCAAGGATCGCGGCATACTCGTCGTGCAGCGGATCCATGTGCGGTGTGTGGCACGCCATCTCCATGCGAACGGCGCGATGGAAGACGCCGCGCGCTGCCAACGCCTCGGTGAGCTCCGCGATGGCCGATGTCTCACCACCGATCGTGATCGACGACGGCCCGTTCACGCCGGCGATCCAGAGCCTGTTCGCGAATGGCGCGATGAGCTCGTGTCCCGCGTCGCGCGACACGCCGACGGCGAGCATCTTCCCCGTTCCCGCCGTGCGATGCTGGACGCGTGCACGATGGAAGATGAGGCGCGTGGCCGTCTCGAGCGACATGGCGCCGGCCACATGCGCCGCGGCGACTTCCCCCATGCTGTGCCCCACGACGGCAGCCGGCGTCACGCCCCACGAGCGCCAGACGTCCGCGAGCGCGACCTGCACCGCGAAGATGGCGGGCTGCAGGACGTTCGTCTCATTCACGCGGGTGGTGTCGTCGTCGCGCGCCAGTTCCTCGATGAGCGACCAGTCGGCATCACGCGCCAGCAGCGCGTCGATGCGCTGGATGGACGCGCGAAACACCGCGTTGCTGGCGAGCATGCCGCGCGCCATGCCCCACCACTGCGGCCCCTGCCCGCAGAAGACGAACGCCGTCCTGGTATCGACGCTCGTGCGTCCGGCACGGACTGCCGGCGCGTGACCGGCCACGAGCCACTGCTGCAGCTGTGCCTGCACGTCGCCGGCCGAGCGACCAACGACGGCAAGGCGGTGCTCGAGATGATCGCGTCGGACGGCCGCCGTGCGGCAGGTGTCGTCGAACGCTTCGGGATCCCTGACCGTTTCGAGATGTGCCGCGTGCGCCGACACGTGGGCGCGCAACGCGGCCGGTGTCCGCGCCGAGATGACGAGGACACCTGGGTCGTCCGTGCCCGGCGCGCGTGCGTCCGGCCGCCCGGCGACGACCGGCGCTTCACCGAGGATGACATGCGCGTTCGTGCCGCCAAAGCCGAACGAGTTCACGCCCGCGTAGCGCGGCTTCGCGCTGCGCGGCCACGCCTG
>JBBQFW010000313.1:0-4633 GCA_038322445.1 Gemmatimonadales bacterium | reverse complement strand
AGGCCGGATTGACACCGACGCTCGTCTATCGAATCGGGAGAGTCTTCTAGTGCGCTTGACCAAGTTGGAACTGAACGGTTTCAAGTCGTTTGCCGACGCCACGGATATCGTGTTCGAGCCCGGCGTGACGGCGATCGTGGGGCCGAACGGGTGCGGCAAGTCGAATGTCTCGGACGCGGTACGCTGGGTGCTCGGCGAGCAGCGTGCGCGGCTCATGCGCGGCGCGAAGATGGACGAGGTCATCTTCCAGGGGTCGTCGGCGCGACGGGCCGTGAACGTGGCGGAAGTGTCACTTCACTTCTCGAACGACGAAGGGATCCTCCCGGTGCCGTTCAAGGAAGTCGTCATCACGCGGCGGCTCTCCCGTTCTGGCGACAGCGACTACTTCCTCAATCGCGCGCCCTGCCGGCTGCGCGACATCTCCGACATGCTGCGCGGCACCGGCCTCGGTGCCGGTACTGGTGTCGTGATCGAAAGCAAGATGATCGATGCCCTGCTCTCCGATCGCCCCGATGAGCGTCGCGAGCTGTTCGAGGAAGCGGCGGGCGTCGGCCTGTACCGGGATCGTCGTCGCACGACGGAGCGCCGTCTCGACGAGACCACGGGCGACCTCCAGCGCCTCGATGACCTGATCAACGAAGTCTCGAGCCAGGTGCGCAGCTTGTCACGCCAGCGGACGCGCGCGGAACGTCACGGCGAGATCATGCTGCGGCGCTTCACGGTGGAGCTGTCGCTTGCAGCGCGCTCGATGGAAGCGTGGCGCGAGGAGCTCGGGCGACTCGAGGTGCGCGTCGCGGAGCTGCGCGAGCAACTGCCGTTTGCCGAAGCCGCCATGGCCGACGCGGAACAGGCGCGCGAGATGGCGAACGGGGCTCGTGCCGCGGCAGAAGCACAGCGGAACGAGCTGTCGCGTCTCGTGCACGGACAGCGTGAGCAGGTGCAGCGCATCCGTGGTGAGATGGCGGTTGCCGAAGAGCGGCAGCGCAACGCGACGACCCGGCGGCAGCGCGCGGAATCCGAGGCCACCGCGGGTGAGCAGACCGGTACGCAGATCGCTGCGGAGCAACAGGCGGCGACAGCGGATCGCGCGCAGCTCGAGGACGCGCTGAAGCAGGCCGACGCCGAGCTCGCGCAGCACCAGGAGGCGGAGAACGAGGTGCGTCGACTGGTGGCCGACGCGCGCGCGGCGGTGGAACGCGCGGAACGTCAGCTTCGCGAGTCGCAGGATCGCGCGCGGCATCTCGAGCACGAGCGTGAACGCGCCACGCGCGAACTGCACGAGGTGACGCAGCGCGGCGAAGCGCTGGCCCTCGAGCGCGCGCACCTCGAGGATGTGCACGCACTGGCGGTGCGTGAGCAGGAGGAGTCGCAGTCGGCGGTCGAGAGTGCACAGGCGACGTCGACGGAGGCCGCCGAGGAGCTCGCGGCCGCGCGGGCGACCGATCGTGAGACGCGCGAGCAGGAATCGCTTGCCCGTGCAGAGCTCTTTCGCGCCGACGAGGCGTTGACGTCGCTGCAGGGTCGAGTAAACGCGCTCGATCAGCTCGAGCGCGATCGCGTCGGCCTGGCACCAGCCGCGTCTCGGCTCCTAAAGGAGCGCGGCAAGTTCGAGGAGGGCGCGATTCTCGGTCCGCTCTCCGACTTCATCGGCGCGGACCAGGACTCGGCCGTGTTGATCGAGAAGTTCCTCGGCAATTCCGTGCATGCGGTGCTCGTGCGCGACGGCGCCGCGGCGTTGGCTGTCCGCTCATGGCATGCCGATGCCAATCCTGGCCCGCTGCTGCTGCTGCCGCTCGACGCCATGAGCGGCGACGCCAGCGAGCCACTGCCCGATACGCTCGCCCATCTCGTGAATGCGGCCGATCCGGCGCGCGCCTGGATCCGTAACCTGCTCGGCTACGTCCACGCGGTGGATGGTGGCAGCGCGTTTGTCGATGCGCGCGGCGCGGTGTGGCTTCCCGGCACGGCCGTTGGTGCCGGTCCACTACGTCGGCGCGCGGAGCTGGCGAAGCTGCGCACGGAGCTCACGAACCTCGAGCGCGCCCGGCAGGCCGCGTCGCAGGCAGCCGATGCGAAGCGCGAGGCGCTCACCCTGAGCGAGCAGCGCGTGGTGGCGTCGACCGAGTCGGCCTCGCTGGCGCAACAGCACGCGCGTCACGCGGTCGAGAAGCACGCTGAAGTCACGCGTCGCGTGATGCGGTCGGAGAAGGAGGCGCTCGACGCCACGGCACTCTCCGTGCGCCTCGATACGCGGCGTGCGGAACTCGGCGAAAAGCGAAGCGCCCTCGACGTAGACGCGGAGAAGTTTGCCGCGGAGGCGAGCGTGCACGAGCAGTCGATTGCCGAGGCGCGTGAGCGCGCAGCCCAGGCGGAGCACGGGCAGGAGGAGGCGCGCGAACGTCGCACCAAGCGTCAGGTCGATCAGGCGCAGGCGCGCGCACGCGTGCAGATCGCCGTGGATCGGGAGCGCCGGTTGTCCCAGGAAGTGGCGACCGCATCGCAGCGGCTTGCCCAGTTGCGTGTGGAGCTCGGGGAGCTGGCGCAGTCCGATAGCGCACTCGCCGAGCAGCTCGCGGCGTGGACGCTCGACCTCGAGACCCGTGATGCGATGCTGCAGGACGGCGAAACGCGCCTCGCTGACGCGGAGTCGGCGGTGCGCACCGCCGACGAGACGCTCACCGCCGCCGAGGGCCTGTTGAACGAGGTGCGGCGCCGGTCGGCGGTCGTGGGCGACGAGCTGCATCACTCCGAACTGCGGTTCACGGAGCTGTCGGGGCGCCGGCTGGCGATTCGCGAGCGCCTGGAAACCGAGTGGAAGCGCCCGCTCGACGAGATGATCGCCGAGGTGCCTGCGCTGGAGCTCGACGACGACACGCTGAAGGCCGAGGCGGACGACCTGCGTCGTCAGCTCGACCAGCTTGGGCCAGTGAACGTGCTCGCGATCGAGGAGCATGACGAGACCGTGAAGCGGCACGACTTTCTCGTCGCACAGCGCACTGACCTGTTCGATGCGCGCGCCGCGCTGCTGCAGGCCATCAAGGAGATCGACGCCACGGCGCGCGAGTTGTTCATGGCGACGTTCGAGCAGGTGCGCATCAACTTCCGCGAGATCTTCATGTCGTTGTTCGGGGGCGGCGAGTGCGACCTCCGTCTCGAGAACCGAGATGCGCCGCTGGACTGCGACATCGAGATTCACGCGTCGCCCCGCGGCAAGAAGACGCAGCGCATCCACCTGCTGTCGAGCGGGGAGCGTGCGCTCGTCGCGCTCTCGCTGCTCTTCGGCATCTTCCTCACCAAGCCGAGTCCGTTCTGCCTGCTCGACGAAGTGGACGCGCCACTCGACGACGCCAACGTCGGACGCTTCGTGCGCATGCTCAACAAGTTCAAGGATCGGACGCAGTTCATCGTCATCACGCACAACCCGCGCACCACGACGGAAGCGGGCGATGCGGTCTATGGTGTGACGATGCAGGAACCAGGCGTGTCGTCGCTCGTCAGCGTGCGCATGAAGGGCCCGTCCACCGAGGACGCGCCGCCAACCAACGGGGCGTCATCGCGAGAGGCCGTCGCGGTCTCGTGAACCCGCGCGTCGCTGGTGCCGGGTAATGCGCCTCACTACACTCGGCACCGGTACGGTGGCACTGGTGGCCGGCCGCGTTTGCGCGGGGCACTTCGTCGAGGCGGGGAACGTCCGGCTGCTGCTCGACTGCGGGAGCGGTGTCGCCCACCGACTCGCCGAACGGCAGATCGAGTGGCGAGACATCACGCATGTCGCATTCACGCACTTCCATCTCGATCACATCGCGGACTTCGCGACGCTGGCGTTCGCGTGGAAGTACGGCGACCTGCCGGGCCGGAGCGCACCACTCGCGGTTATCGGTCCCGTGGGAACCACCGCGCTCCTGGGCCGGCTGGCGGATGCGTTTGGCGACTGGCTGCGGGATCCCGGCTTCCCCATCACGGTGCACGAGATTGCGCCGGGTGACGTCATGGATCTCGGCGATTCGGTGTCGCTCGGGGTGACGAAGGTTCCGCACACAGATGAGAGTGTGGCATATTCCATCTCGCGCAACGGTCGCCGCATCGTCTACACGGGCGACACGGGCTATGACCCGATGCTCGGCGAGTGGGCGCGCGGCACGGACGTCCTGCTCTGTGAGTGTTCCCTGCCCACGGAGCTCGCGATCCCGCAGCATCTCACCCCCGCGCAGTGTGGTGCGCTCGCCGCGGCCGCGCTGCCGAAGCACCTGGTCCTGACACACTTCTATCCGCCCGTGGAGCAGGTCGACATCCGCGCCGCGGTTGCCGCTCACTATGCCGGACCCGTCACGCTTGCAAATGACGGGGATACGTTCGAGATCGAGGAAGGCTGATGCTGATCGTGATGATGAATGACGCGACCGAGGCGCAGATAGCGCGCGTGGTCGAGGTCATAAAGGAAATGGGCTACGAAGGCCGGCCGATGCCGGGCGCACAGCGCACCACCGTGGGGCTCGTGGGCAACGATGGCCGCGTCGACGGCTCGCGCTTCGAGTCGCTCGACGGCGTGGCCGAGGTGATCCACGTGTCGCGACCGTACAAGCAGGTGTCGCGCGAATGGCGCCAGGAGAATACGCTCGTGACGATCGGGCCA
>JBBQFW010000312.1:0-4651 GCA_038322445.1 Gemmatimonadales bacterium | reverse complement strand
TGCGCTGTCGGACGTGGATACCGACCGGTTGACGGCGAGCGGATTGGCCGTGGGGACGCCGCACTATCTGTCGCCGGAGCAGGCGTCGGCGGAGAAGGATGTGGGGCCGAAGGCGGACCAGTACGCGCTGGCGTGTGTGTTGTACGAAATGCTGGTGGGAGAGCCGCCCTTTACGGGACCGACGGCGAGTGCGATTGCGATGCGGCACATCTCGGAGCAGCCGGCACCGCTGCGCTTGCGAAGAAAAACCGTCCCCGGCGGCATCGAGCGAGCGGTCCTTCGCGCGATGGAAAAAGTGCCCGGGGACCGGCATGCAGGAATTGCGGCCTTTATCGTCGCCTTGCACGACACCATAAACGATATTGGCGCAGACGATGCGCGAGCGCAGCCGCGCTCAAAATTATTGCCCCGGGCCCTGTGGATGGTTGCTGCCTCCGTATTGACGGCGGCGGCCGTGGCAATCGTGTCGATGCGGACGGACGCATCTGCAACCGATATGGTCGACGATGGTGTTCGATGGCTCACCAACCGCTCACTCGACTCGGCCCGTATTGTAGTCCTGCCCTTCGACAAGATGGGCAACGCCGAAGACGTAGCCAACATCGAGCGCGGCATTCGCGAGGCCCTCTCGCGTTGGACCGACGTGTCGGTTGTCGAGCTGGCAGACACGCGTATGGCGCTACAGCGAATCAAAACGAGCTCTCAAGTGACGTCATTGAATCGCGCCGTAGGACGATCGGTTTCCGCAGGCCGTGCGCTGTCAGGCAGCGTGGTTTCAGCAAATCATAGAATTACCGTGCGCGTCGAGTTGGCCGACACACGGGCGAGTACACGCGGAAAGGCAGCGCAAGCGAGTTTCTCGGTACTGCCGACTGATGATTCGATTTACTCGCACCTCGTATCTCAACTGCTGTTTGGGGAGCTTGCTGCCCACCACGAAGCTGCCGAACGCGCGACGCGAAACAGCGTAGCATTCAGGCGGTACCTTGCGGGCCACGAGGCGCTCAGAACTTGGGCGCTTCCGCGCGCTGATTCTGCCTTCGCACAGGCCCTTCGCTTCGACCCTCAATTTTCACCTGCAGCGCTCGCACTGGCGCAGGTGCGATCCTGGTCGAGCGACGACTCGCCGGAAATCGCGACGCTGTTGGCTCGCGCGATCAACGGGACGAAGGGCCTCACTCAAAATGAAGTGCTGCTCGCTCATGGTCTTTCGGCGATGCAGTCGGGCAGGTACGAACTCGCGTGCCAAGACTACAGGGCGGTACTTCGGAAGGATTCAGTTGACTTTGGTGCGTGGTTTGGTCTCGGCGAATGCCACAGGAGGGACAGCGTCGTAGTCGTGGATCATGGCAGTGCCACCGGTCGAGTCTTTCGTGGTAGTGCCCAGCAAGCGTTTATCGCTCTTGATCGAGCATTTTCGCTCCTGCCCAACGTGGATGCGTGCTGCGCGACTCGATCCGACGCGCTGCTCCGACGCGTACTCACGACTAACAGCGCGCACGTGCGCCATGGCGTGGGCGCATTCCCTGATACGACGAGGTATTCGGCGTACATCGAGATGCTCGGGGACACCGTTGGCCATCGGCCCTTCCCCACGCGTGAAACTCTGCGCTCGCCGCCGCGTGGGAACGGCATGGCGGTCGAGCAACAGCGGCGGCTGTTCTACGGTATTGCCGCGCGACGCCTTGCTCGCACTCCCGGAAACGCTGACGCACTCGAGGAGATGGCCGAGGCGATGGAGCTTCGCGGTGACGCCAATACCCTGGACACCTTGGCGCGGGCGCGCGCGATGTCCGTGGATCAGTCCCAGATTGTGCGGCTTGCAGTGCATGAGACGTGGCTGCGGGTACGGCTCAGCGTGCCAGACGACTTGCCGGCGCTGCGCCGCGCGCGCGCGATCGCGGACTCGCTGTCTAGGAACGTGGTGCCAAGGTCGGCGGAGGATGCCGTCCTCCTGGCGAGCATGGCCATCCTGAGCGGCGATCCAGGACGCGCGGCGGTACTTGCACGCCGCGGGGCGACGGCCAACCAGTCGATGGGCCTATCGGGCGAGGTCATGGGCGCGGCAGCTGCCTATCTCGCGTTCGCGGCTGTCGGTGGACCTCCAGACAGCCTCAGGCGTAGTGAGGAACAGCTGGTGAGCGACATAGACAACGCTGTGGTGGAAAGCAGGCAGGATGCGGCTCGAGCGTGGCTCATTGGTCGAGCTGTCGCACTGGCCTATCCCACGTATCGTTCGCCGCTGCTGGAGGGGCTGGACGGTAGTGATTACTTGATAGCGGCCGAGCGGGCAAATGCTCGCGGAAAACGCGACGCGGTCCGCAGGATCCTCGCGTCGGTGGATCGGGCACGAACCGCCATGCGAGCGTCGGACATGACACTCGACGCGTTGTACCCTGAGGCTTGGCTGCTCGCCTCCGTTGGCGACAGTCTCGCAGCGCTCCGCCGTATAACACCGGCTCTAGTTGCCCTCCGTGCCTCGTCTACCAATGCGCTCTTCGAAATGGGCAACGCTGGAGCGCTCGTACGAGCAATATCGCTGAAGGCCGCGCTGATGAACGGGATGCACGATCCATTGGCATCACGGTGGGTGCTCTCGGCGAATGCGTTGAGTTCAACGGCGACGCGGGTAGCGGCTCACTAGTGCTCGCGTCCACCTACCTGCCAGTGTTTCCCCTCCGAGAAAGCGTGCAACCAATAACCAGAGGTCGAGGATGAACAGAGGCGTGCGATACTCGAGGATAGTGTTCAGTGCTTTGGCGCTGGGGGCCTGCGCACCGCAGTTATCCACTGTCGATCATGGTGAGCGCGCAATGGCGTCAATGCGCGTGAGCGATGCGGAGCGGCGACTGCTTGCCACCGGGAACGAAGCCCGGAGCGAACAATCGTTCGAGGACTACAAGGATGCGGACTCGCGTGGCGAGATGGGAATATTGAACGAACGAAATTCCGCGAAGTTCGGTTCGATTACTCCAGAGGCCGATCTCGGACAGTGGGGGGACGACGATTTCATGAACGGTCGCATGGTGGCGGTGGTGGGTCTGGAAGGTGGAGACCTCGCTTCCCTTAGCCTCTATCAAGACGATTCAAACCACGTCTTCCTCCATCGGAACGGCACCGTCTGGACGGCTCGGGTTGACGACGATTCAAAACGCACCCTTCTGGTCACCCGGTACACATACGCTGGTCTGAACGCCGCGCAATTTCCAGCCACGGCCCGTTGGGATTGGAGGGATAACGCGGATGGCACGCGAACGCTTCTGCTCGGCATCCGCTGCGGATTGGGTTGGTGCCTGATAGGCACCGACGGCAAAGGAAGTGGCGCGGACCCCGCGGACCCCGACATTCCGGGAACCTTGAATCCCGACGGGACCCTGAAGACCCCTCCGTACAGACGAGTAAGAGGGTGGTACGATCGGAAGCCGATCAAGAACTCTACCGATTTCGCATACATCTATCCGGGCCCCATCACCGCGACAGCCAATAGAGACCAAGATTTTGACGGCGGACCGCATCACATGCTCAGTGTCGTCGTTGGGAAGAACGAGGACACCATCACGATCACGCACAAGAGGAAGTGGGTGTTTTGGCACCGTCTCGTCGCTCAAGGGGGGGGGATCGTCAAAGATCGCGTTTTCGACAAGGTAGACAGCAAGAATCCGATGCCGGCGGCTGCACGATGGGGAAGCAATCATATTCGGAGGGCCATCCCACCACACGATGACGACCCTATTCGGCTTGCGGCGTTGATGCACGAATACGAAGTGCACCCCTTAGTTCGCTTCGCTCTCAACGAAGCGTGGGTGCGTTGCGCCAATGGTTGCTGCACTACTAACCTCGATCAATGATGCGTGCGAGCTCATGCGGAGCAGAGCGGAAAAGCACGCCAAGGCACAGGACGGCACGGCACTCATTTCAAAAGTCACTCACTGAATAGCCGGCAGCCATGACTGACGGCACATAAACGGCCAGTCCGGCGCCGATTCGTTGTCCCTTCACTACCGTCGTTCCTCGATCAGCAGAATCGCTCGCACACCGATTGTCCCGAATTCTCCAGTTGACACCTGCTCTGGCGCGTCCTTGCGCATATTGGAAGTGGGTGGGCCACCGACCCACGTGGAACGCGGCCCCCGCAGGTTTCACACTGCGATCCATTGCAGCACGACGCCATGACTAAATGATTACCCAGAACGCCATCTTCCTGTTCGTCCTCGTCATCGCGGCGGGTTTCTTCGCGCTCAACGTCCAGCGGCTCACCGCCTACCTGAACTTCGGCGTTCCCGAGAACCGCACCGACCACCCCTTCACCCGCATCAAGAACGTCCTCACGATCGGGATCGCCCAGAAGAAGATCTTCCGCGATCCCATCGCCGGACCCATGCACGCCCTCATCTTCTGGGGCTTCATGGTACTCACCGCGGGCACCGTCGAGATCCTCGTCTCGGGGGTGTTCCCGCGGTTCTCCTACGCGCTCATCCTCCCCGAGCCGATCTATAAAGCGTACTCAGCCTCGCAGGACGTCTTCGCGCTGCTGGTGATCCTCTCCGTCAGCTTCGCACTCTACCGGCGACTCGTGCTCCACCCGCGACGACTCGAAGGTGACGACCTCGAGCACACCGACGCGATCATCATCCTCAGCATGATCGCCGGC
>JBBQFW010000311.1:0-4652 GCA_038322445.1 Gemmatimonadales bacterium | reverse complement strand
GTATGGGCCGCCGATCGTGACGTGGGCGTCGAGGGCGGTCGACGGAACCGACTTCGCGTCGATGGTGAACTGGATGCGGCGCAACGGTTCCCACGCGATGACCGCCTCGTGGAACACGACGCCCCGCTCGAACGACGCGGTACGCACGCCGCCGATGCCGGGGTGATCCAGCGTGGCGGCGATCGGCTCCGGGAATCCGATCGCCGTGAACAATGACCGGTGCCGCTCCGCTGGCCGGATGCTGTCGACGCTGACGACGAGTGGCCAGATGACCGCGGGCGTGGCGCCAATCTCGATCGACGTGGAGGTCACGACGTGGCGAAGTGGCGCCGCGGCGCGGTGCTCGAGCCCCATTGATGCCCACGGAAGCAGCAGGAGCACCGGCAGCTCGGCCGCGAGCACGCGACGTCCCTGCATGCCGCCAACCATTCCGCCGAGCGACGATAGAACGAGCATGGCCGGTGCGGCGAAGACGACACAGATTGCCCCTTCGAGGCCGGTGACGATCGCACCAAGCACAACGAGCGCGCACGTGCCCCACGGTGCAAAGATCTGGAACCGCACGGAGGCGCCGCGCACCGGACGCACCGTGAGGTACCCGATCGCCAGCGGAACGAGGAACAGGAAACCGATCGTCATCGCCATGATGCCGTTGCCGAACTCGTGCCGGGCGATGACGAAGCGAGCGGCAAGCCCATACGCCGCTCCTGCCGCAAAGCCGATGAGTGCCGGTCGGTTCCCTGCTATTGCCTTGAAGGACACGTAGCCCCTGTTAACTGGGTCGGACTTGCGCATTACAGGAGGAATATCCTGCGGCGGCAATGCTTTTGGCAAACCAGGCGTGCATGTACCGAGCGTCGCCACCAAAGCGCGTCACACCAAAGCGCGTCACACCAAAGCGCGTCACACCGAAGCAGCGCGCGTCAGCTCCTGCCCGAGTAACGCGATACGCATCGTGGGCGCGCCGCCCAGCAATTGCTGGAAGTGTTGCCGTTGGAGGGTGAGAAAGACGCAGGGTACCTGGGTGTGGATCGTGGCCGAGCGTGGTACGTCGCGCAGCATGACGACGTTGAAGCCGATGACGTCGAGCGCGGGTTTCCCTCCCCATGGAATCCACCAGCTGAGCGTTTGTTCGACGCCGGCGAGATCGGTGGAGTAGCGCGCGGATATCTCGCCGCTGGAATATTTCTGGTAGAATGACGGCGACAGCGACTGGAGATGATCGAAGAGACGCTGGCGGATGCCGCCGAGTACGTCGCTGGAGAGGCGGGAGTAGATGTAGTCGCCGGTCATGCCCGCTGCCGTCGTCACGAGCGTCGCGATGGCGAGCGCGATGAGGATCTACAGGAGCACCGTGCTGTTGCGCGGCGAGATGGCGTCATCGATCAGGTGCTGAAAGGCGATCGGGACGAGGCGTTGAACGCCATCTCCACCCGCAGGCATGCGCCGACGGCCGCGCGGCGGAGAGCGCCAATCCAGTTCGCAGTACCCTTGCCCACGCGCGCGATCCCGACATGTTTGGCGACTCGCGCCGTCGTCGCCACGAATCCATCACTCGCTCCCCAGCTCAGTGAACCGAACCGTCGTGCTTTGCGCACGCATCGTCCTGTGCACCATCGCACTCACGGGCATCGTCCACGCGCAGGCGACGGCATCCAGCCGCTACCTCTACCTCTGGACCGCCTCCGCCGACACGACGAAGCGCGACTTCCTCGCGGTCCTGGACGCCGACCCCGCGTCTGCGCGATACGGCAGCCTCCTCACCACCGTGCCGGTGCCGGGTCACAACAACGGCCCGCACCACAGCGAGCACGAGATGCCCGCTGACGGCCGCCTGTTCGTGAATGGCTTCGCGAGCGGGCAGTCGTTCATTTTCGACATGAGGGACCCCGCGCACCCGAAGCTCGACGGCCAGTTCGGCGAAGTCCGCGGCATGATGCACCCCCACAGTTTCCTGCGCCTCCCGAACGGCAACCGGCTTGCGACCTTCCAGATGCAGCATGACTCGCTCGGCATGGCGCCTGGCGGCCTCGCCGAGCTGACCAATCGCGGCGCGGTGGTGCGCGCCGTCTCGGACGACCGCACAGGCGTGGACCGCCTGATTCGTCCCTACTCGGCCGCGATCATCCCGACGTTGGACCGCGTCGTCACTACCACCACTGACATGGACGGTGTGTCGCCAGTACGTGCGGTGCAGGTGTGGCGGCTTTCGGATCTCGCGCTGCTCTCCACCATCAACCTGCCGAATGGCCCGCGCGGCCACGAGGGAGAGTTCACGGCCGAGCCGAGGCTCCTCGGCGACGGCAAGACTGTATTGGTGTCCACCTTCAGTTGCGGCCTTTACCGGCTCGCCGGTATCGACGGACCGTCCCCCTCGGCGACCCTCGTGGCGTCGTTCCCGGAGAAGAAGGGCACATCGTGCGCGATCCCGGTGGTCGCCGGCCACTACTACCTGGTGACGGTGCCGGCGTGGAGCGCGGTAGTGAGCCTCGACATCTCCAACCCCGCCAAGCCGCGCGAGGTCTCACGCGTGGTGCTCGGCAAGGACGACGTGCCGCACTGGATCTCCATTGAGCCGAACCACAAGCGCGTTGTGATCACAGGGTATGCGGGGATGAAGCACAGGGTGGTCCTGGCGAACTTCGACGAGTCCACGGGGAAGCTTTCCCTCGACGAACGGTTTCGCGACGCGGGCGCGATCAC
This sequence comes from Gemmatimonadales bacterium, assembly GCA_038322445.1. Lineage (GTDB taxonomy): Bacteria > Gemmatimonadota > Gemmatimonadetes > Gemmatimonadales > Gemmatimonadaceae > AG11. The sequence goes on along the minus strand of JBBQFW010000311.1, from coordinate 1,949 downwards.
CGCTGGCGTGCGGATGGACAACAAGCACTGGCCGCACGGCGGTAGCGCTGCGGCGATTCCACATGGGGCGGTGTTCAGCCGCCCGTAATGGATCGCCGTACGGGGCGCCGCTTGTCCACCACGACGACGCCGCCCTTCATCACCCACCGCACCCGGTCGATCACGACGCCGATGTCGGCAAGCGGATCGCCCTCCACGGCCACGATGTCGGCGAAAAAGCCGGGCGCCACCGCGCCAATCTCCTTCTCCTTGCCCAGCAGCTCCGCGCCGACCGTGGTCGCTGTGGCGAGCGCCTGGGCGGGCGTCATGCCGATCTTCACATACCAGCCGAGCTCGCGCGTATTCTGGCCGAACATCGTGAACACCGCATCGGACCCCATGGCGAAGCGCACGCCGGCAAGGAACGCGCGCCGAGCCGTTTCGATGTTCCGTTTCCGATAGGCGTCCAGCGCGGCGGCCTGCGCGTCGCTGTATCCGAACTCGGCGCGATATTCCGCGTAGTACCGATTGTGGTCGATCGTCGGCACATACACCGTGCGGCGCCGAGCCATCTCGGCGAGCGTTGCGTCGTCCAGATCGGTGGCATGCTCCACCGACTCCGCTCCCGCGGCGATCGCATCCCGGCCGCCTTCGGCGCCGTAGGAATGGATGGCGATGCGTCGGCCAAGCGCATGCGCGGCGTCGGCAGCGGCGCGCATTTCCTCGAGTGAGAAGGTCTCGTCGCCAGTCACGTCGGCCGCGCTGCCGGTGGAGCCATACATCTTGATGACATCGGCGCCGCCGTCCACCTGCGCCTTGATCGCGGCGGGAATATCCCGCGGATCCGCGATGCGTGCCCGGACGATGTTCGAGACAGGCTGGGGATTGGCCGCCGAGGGGCGAAGACGTCCCAGGCCATGTCCGGCCACGATCATGCGCGGCCCGGGGAATGCCCCACGCGCGATCAGGTCGCGCATGGCGACGTCGGCGAAATCGCGCGAGCCAAGGTCGCGCACCGTGGTCACTCCGGTCTCGAGCGTGCGCAGCGCGTTTTCCTGCGCGAGGAAGACCGACACGGCCGAGTTGCGAGCGCCCTGCTGTTGCCATGGATTGCTGCCCGGTGCGCGATCCCAGTAGTACGTCATGTGGGTATGCGCGTCGATCAGTCCGGGGATGGCGGTGTAGCGACGCAGGTCTGTCACCTTCGCGCCACGCGGAATGGCTCGCGAACCGGTGCCTACCGCCACGATGCGCTCTCCGTCCACGACGACGACCGCGTCGCGCATCGTGCGGCCGGTACCGTCCACGAGTGATCCGAAGCGAAGCGCGACCACCCGGTGCGCGGGCGTCTGGGCCGTGGCGGTCACCGCGACCGCCATCAGCGCGCCGCTGAGGAGTGTGCGCGTCATCGCCTTCCATCCAGGGAGTAGGCCAACAGCTCCGCGGCGAGCCATCTCAGCACTCGGCTGCGGAGTTCGATATCGGCGCGTTCCGCGCGCGGGCAGCGCCAGCGCAGCGGGCACGATCGCGGCTCCGAGAAGCGCGGTGAGTTGGACACGGATCATTATTACGTCGGCAGCCGGTGAAAGACGTGGAGACTCGTTGCACCAGGATGGGGGACGTCGAGACGGAGTGGAAGCAGGCCGCGCGTGCAGATGCCAGGTCCGCGCTCTTGCCCCGTCCCTGGACTGGCGACAGAATCCGGCATCTCCTCACATCAAGAAGATGAGCATGCGTTCTGTCCAGCCCCGCCTCGCCCTCGTGGCGACGCTCTTTCTCGGCACCATCGCAACGCCGTCGCATGCGCAGGGCACGGCTGGCGACTCCGGCGGGCGTCAACTCGCCGAGCTGCCACTCAAGCCGACTCGGCCCTTGCGATTCACGACGGACGAGGGGACGTGGATGTCGCTCGACGTGTCGCCATCGGGCCGCACGATCGTCTTCGACCTGCTGGGCGATCTCTACACCCT
>JBBQFW010000310.1:0-4685 GCA_038322445.1 Gemmatimonadales bacterium | reverse complement strand
GGCAATGCCCTCACGTCGCGGCCGGGCCCGCGGCTCGCCGATGCAATCGAGGTGATGGCCTCGGTCTTTGCTCCATCACTCTTCAGCGTTCCGGCCATCCATCTGGCGCGCCGGATCTTGCAGAATGGCCGGTAAGGACAGTTCCGCGTCTTCGCGCGAGATGCACGCTGGGCTCGGCGATTAAGAAAAGAAATCTTACCACAGAGGTCACAGAGGACTGCATATTTCGAAGATTGAGTTTAGCTGTCCTCTGTGCCCTCCGTGTCGTCTGTGGTGAATTGCTTTTAGCTATAGCCTGCTCTGTGGTGAATTGCTCTTGTCGACAGTTTGCTCGCCCGTGATGCCATGTTTCGGCGGAGCATTCCCTCCAACATCACCCTTCGCCTCCTCAACCATCATGAGTTTTCGCCTTCCTTACCCGAACAGTACGGCGTGGCGCTCGTTAGTGGTTGGGGTGGGCCTGCTTACGGCATGGGCGCCGATCACTGCCCAGGGCGCCGCGCGCGCATTTAACGTCTTCCTCGACTGCAGCGGCTTCTTCTGCGACCAGACCTTCGTCCGCACAGAGATCGTCAGCGTGAACTGGGTGCGCGAGCGGACCGCGGCCGACGTGCACATCCTGGCCACCACGCAGCCGACCGGAGGCGGCGGGACGCGCTATTCGGTGGCATTCATCGGCCAGCACCGCTTCGAGGGCGTCATCGACACGTTGACGTACGACGCACCACAAGCGAGCACGGAAGACGAAACGCGACGAGGCCTGTCGCGCGTCTTTCAGCTGGGGCTCGTTCGCTACCTCGCGCGAACGAGCGCGAGCGACCGCCTGGTGGTTTCCTATACACCGGCACAGGCCACCGACACCGCGACCGCCCAGACAAGGGACCCCTGGAACGCCTGGGTGTTCAGCGTAAGTGCGAACGCGAACGATAGCCGCGAGGAGAGCTACTCGAGCCTGTACGCGAACGGGAGGGTATCGGCCAGCCGAGTCACCGAAGGATGGAAGACGCTCATATCCGGTGGCGAGAGCTACAACGAGAGCCGCTTCAGCTTCGCCGGCAGCCAGTCGGTGTTCATCCAGCGCAGTTACTCCGCTGACCTCCTCCAGGTCCGAAGCCTCGGCCCCCACTGGTCCGCGGGCATCAAGGGAGGGTTCACATCATCCACCTACCTGAACCAGCGCGCGGCCGGACGTGTCACCCCAGTCGTGGAGTACGACCTGTTCCCCTATGCGGAGGCGACGCGGAGGCAGTTGCGCTTCCAGTACGGCATCGGAGCGAGTGCGTTCAGCTACTACGACACCACGATCTTCAACCGGCTGCGCGAGACGCTCCCGATCCAGGTGTTCTCCACGGCATTCAGCCAGAACCAGACATGGGGTTCGGTGAACGCTGGCGTGGACGCCGTGAGCTACCTCAGCGACCTGGCGCGACGTCGCCTGACGTATTCACTCGGCGCCAACGTCCGCATCGTGAAAGGGCTGAGCGTGAATTTCTTCGGCGACTATGAGTCGATCCACGACCAGTTCTACATCCCCAAGGAGGGCATCACGCGCGACGACGCGCTGCTGCGCCAGTCACAACAGAGCACGCGGTTCAGCCAGTTCTTCTTCGTCGGGCTGACCTACTCCTTCGGCTCTGTGTTCAACAATGTCGTCAATCCGCGATTCGGTGGGAGCGGAGGCGGCATGATGATGATGATGCAGTGACTCGCATCCCCGGTAACGCAGCGGCGATCGTTCATCCGCCCGAAACCCGCTGAAGTCCCGGGCGAACATTGCGCTGTGATAGCTCACCATGCTTCCGCCATCGCCACACACGCCCGGGCGGCTGTCGTACTGCATTCGGACGACACCATCGCGCACGGCGGCGATGCGCTGCGACACCGACCCCTGGGCTTTGGCGTGCGCCGCCGCGCAGAGTGCGAGTGCAGCGCTGTAGAAGACGAGTGTGCGCATGATGATCACGGCTTGGTGATGATGTCGAGCAGGATCTGGCGGATGCGCGGGTCGTTCTTCTGGCCGAGCCAGAAGATGGCCTTCTTGCGCATCTCGGGATCACGGTCCTTCTGCGCGATCTCGACGAGCTTGTCGGATCCGGCACGATCGTGCGCGGCGGACAGCACCCAGATGACCTGGTACTTGAGCTCGCGGTCGGTCATGCGGTCGTAGAGGCCGGCCATGTCCGCCCCCGACACACCCGCCTGGCCCGCCGCGAACAACGCCTGCTTGCGCACCTCTTCGCCCTGCGAGCCGTCGTTGGCGATGCTCAAGAGCCACTTGTCATTGCCGTAGCCACGCATCTGCGACAGCGAGAAGAGCAGGTTCTTGCGCAGATCCTCCCCACGCGAATCCTTGCCCAGCCGGCCGAACAGCGTGCGCAGGTACTCCGCATTCTCCGCCGACGGATGCTGCCCGAGCTGGAAGATGGCGTTCTGGCGGAGTGAGGCCGGCACCTCCGGATTCTCCGCGATGCGGCGCACGAAGGACGTGGCACGCGGCAAGGTGCTCTGGCTCAGCGCGAATATCGCCTTGTCGCGCAGGTCCTTATCGGCCGATGACGTGGCGATCTCCTCGAGCAGGCTCGCCGCCTTGTCCGTCTGCACCTGTCCCAGCCAGAACACGGCCGCTTCCCGCACGTCGCGACTCGGATCGTTCCGCACCACGTCGATGAGCGTCGCTTCGGTTTCCGACGACTGCTTCTGCGACAGCAGGAACACCGCCTTCTTGCGCATGGCGGCGGAGCATGCGTCGCGCTTCTGGAGCACCTGCTTGATGATCGGCAGCGCGCTTTCCGAATCCATCTGCAGCAGCGCATTCAGCGCCGCGGTGCGGATGTCGCTCTCGTCGCTCTCTCGCTCACCGCTGCCCTTCGGACACGAAGGAGACTCCGAGGCGGTCGACGTTACCTGCGCTGCCGCGGTCGCATCGCCACGCCTGGCGAGCTCGCCGCGAATGCGGACGCGCAGCTCGTTGGCATCATCGACGGTCTTCGCCTTCGGGAAGCGGGTATGCTGCTCATCGAGTGCGCGGCTCGCGAGCCGCAGGCTCGCCTCACCGCCCGCGCGGTAGAGGGCGAATGCGCGGTAGTAGTACGCGTCGCCGGTGTACGCCGACTTCGGATACCGCGTCGTGATCTGGTCGAACAGCGTGGCGGCGCGTCGGTAGTCGCTGCGATTCAGCGCCTCACGCGCCGCCTTGTACAACGAGTCCGCGAGATCATCCTCGGCCCAGGGTGCAGGCGCGGTCGTCGAAATGGTGTGCTCCGCAGCGCTCGACGGTGCGACGGCCATGGCAGGTCGTGCGGGTGCCAGCACACACAGGAGTGCGGCCAGCGCGGAGAGTGTCAGCGCGCGAGCGCGCGCCGGTGTGGTGTTCGACATTCTGGTGGTCCTCTATTCAGTCCGTGGCGCCGACGTTGCCGGCGGGAACAACGGTTCGGATGCGTGGGAGCAGGTCGTGATCGCGCAGGGCGCCATCGATCAGCGCACGGTCGGTGAAATCCGGCGGTGACCCGGAGCGCCGGATGATCTGCACGAGCACCAGTTCGACGTCGTCGAGCAGGGCGCGGAGCTGCGGATCGTCCCCGGCGGGAGAGTCGAGCAGGAGGCGCGTGCTGCTGAGCACCTCGCGCCCCCATTGGCCAAGTTGCTTCGCGGCTGCGGGGTTCTTCGTGGCCATGTCGGTGCTGCGATAGGCGGTCAGCAGCGCCTCGGCCTGCGTGAGCGTCTGCACCGCGGCGACGCGATAGAGACGCGATGTGGGGGAGTCGGTGGACACTTGGCTCTGCGCCGTGCGTGCCGTTGGCGCTGCGACGGACGCGACGTGCGTGCCCGCGGTCGACGTCAGCATATGGCGATCGATGCCCACGCCCACGATGAGCGCGGCGGCAATCGCGGTCGGCCAGATCCACATCGCGGGTCGCCGCGACGTGATGCTCACGACCGGTGCAGGCGCGGCCACCGTGTCCGACTGCGCCTTCTGGATGGCGTCCCACATTTCCATGCGTGGCGTTGCCGGTGGTGCATTCAGCTCGGGCGCGACCTTCTGTACCCATGCGTCGAACGCTGCAGCGCCGGGCAGTGGAACGTCGTTCTCCTCGCCGAAGTCGTACGCACCCTCAGCCGTGTCGTGCTTCCTGATGTCACTCATGATTTCCACTCCTCGGCGAACTCCGCCAACGCGATGCGCAGCTTGGCGCGACCACGGGAGAGCTGGGCCTTCGACGTACCTGCGGTCACGCCCAGAGCGGACGCGATCTCTTCGTGTGTGAACCCTTCGGCATCGTGCATCATGAACACGGCACGACACCCCTCGGGCAGTGCGTTCACCGCCGCCATGAGCTTCTCCCGGAGAATCGGGTCGGAAAGCGCGTCCGCGGTGCTCATGGTGAGGGCCTCCTCGAGCGGTGCCTCCCGTGCTGCGGCACGCTTGCGCCGCTTGATCTCGTTCAGCGTGACCGACACGGCGATCGAATGCAGCCATGTGCCGAATGCGGCGTCGCCACGAAACCCCTGCACCCCCGCGAATGCGCGGACGAACGTGTCCTGCGTGAGCTCACGTGCGAGGTGGTCTTCCCCGGTCATGCGAAACGCGAGTCGGTAGATGCGGTCGACATGCGCTTCGTACAGCGCGCGCTGTGCAGATGGGTCGCCCCCGCGCGCCCGCTCGGTGAGCGCACGCTCCGACG
>JBBQFW010000309.1:0-4736 GCA_038322445.1 Gemmatimonadales bacterium | reverse complement strand
GCGCGGGATGGACGCCGTGTGTGGGTCCGGTGCTCGCCACGATCCTGCTCTACGCGGGGACGTCGGGCTCCGTCGCGCGCGGCACGCTCCTGCTCGCGTTGTACGCGGCGGGGCTCGGAATACCGTTCCTCGTGTGCGCGTTCGCTGTCGACCGGCTGCTGACGCGGATGAACGCGCTTCGGCGGTGGGTCCGTCCCCTGGAACTCGTGACAGGTGTGCTGCTCGTGCTCGTGGGGCTGGCGCTCGCGTCCGGGCGCTTCCGAATCCTCACGGCCGCACTCGCCGGACTCGGCCAGCTCGTCAACCTTGGTACCTGATACAATGACGCCATTCGTCGTACAATCCCGGCCTCGCGCCGCCCTTGTCGCCGTCCTTCTGCTGTTGGTCGGCGCGTGCACAGAAAAGTCGACGCCGAGGTCGCTGCCCGATTCCACGGCGGGCGCGACGACGTCGGCGCAGCGCTCACCGTCGAACGCAGCGTCGCCCCCGGCCGCGGCGCCTCGATCCGACACGACGCGCGCAATGCAACCTGGAACTGCGGCTGCGAAGCCCTCGACGCCGGCGCGCGCACCCGGGAATGCGCCCGCACGACACATCGAGTTCGGCGGGGTGGACTTCACCGGTGTCGGGTACGATCGCGGCGATCAACGCGCCCCGGTCATCATGATCGACCTCAGCGACTTCGCGTGCCCCTACTGCGGGGAGTTCGCGCATGACGTCTTCCCGACGATCGACCGCGAGTACGTCCAGACGGGCAAGGTGCTCTTCAAGTACATCCCGTTCGTGGCGGGTTCGTTCCGCCACGCCACCGAGGCGACCCGTGCCGCCGAGTGTACCGCGGACCAGGGACAGTTCTGGCAGATGATGGAGCGACTCTACGTCACCCAGGCCGAATGGAAGAACGGCAACGTGGCGGATGCGCAGATGGCCGCACTCGCGGGCACCTTGCCGATCGACTCGGCGAAGTTCGCGGCATGCTATGCGAGTCGGCGCACCGACGCGCGCACCGCGCGCGCGACGGCGGTCGCGAACGATATCGGCGTGCGCGTGACCCCGTCCTTCCTCGTCGATGGCCATCCGGTGCAGGGCGCGTTGCCGGTCGCCGAGTTCCGGAAGCTGATCGAGACGGCGCTCCTCGTGGAGTCGGCTCGCAAGCCGACACCGGGCGGCGCACCGCGATGATCTCGCTGCGCAGATGTCGATGCGCGCACGCAGACCGCAGTCGACGCTCGCTTCGCTCGTGGTCGTCACACGATCGGAGGTGAGAGATGTGCGCACGTATTGAGCGAACGAGAGCGGCATCGGGCGTGAGTACCATTCGCGGCTGGTTCAGTATCCTGGCCGCCTGCGGCGCGTTGGCTGGGTGCCGTTTGGAAGGACACTCGGCTCGCGCGCAGCTGCTGCTCAACGAGCTCTCACCGATCATGCTGGCACAGCCACTCTCCGAGGCGCGGCAACTGGTGCCGGGTTTGCGCGTTCACCATCCGGGTGATCGATGGACGCTTCAGTTCGCGCCGGACACGGCGCGTCCGCGTCTCGCTGGCGTTATCGTCGAGCCAAATCCTGCCGCGGGAGACTCCGCGTCGGCTGATGCGGTGGTGGCGGGCGTGGAGTTTCTGCTGACGCCGGCGCAGGCCGCAACGCTTCGGGCACGCACAACCGCGCTACTCGGCGATCCAACGTCGCTCGCGTGCGCCGGTCGATCGGTATCGGAGACGGATAGCGTCATCACCTGGGCGCGCGACGTACGAGGTGGCGTGCTCATGACAACGCCGCACAAGCGACTGGCGGGAGATCCAGCGGTCGCCCGTCTCTTCGTCTACGGCAGTGCGTGGAACCCGCGGCGGGCGCTGTCGGGCTATGGGGTGATGACGTGTGACACCTGACGGAGCGGCGCGCCCATCGTGCGACAGGGCATCCACGCCGTGCGCGGATGCCCTGTGACAAACCGTAACGCGAGACTCCCGAACAGCTGTCCTACTCGCCCTTGGGCGGTGTCGAGCTCTTCGTCGCGACGTACGTGATGGCGAATGGCCCCGTGCCACTGACCTCCACGACCGTGGGACCGGAGGCGCGCGCATAGTGATTCATCTTCGCTGGCGCCGTGGCCTTCTCACCCGTCTTGAGTGTCTTGAGTTTTTTCGGGTTGAACTCGTCGCCCATGCCGATCCGGAATGCTCCTGACTTCACGAGAAGATTCTCGTCAGTGGGATGCTGATGGGCGGGGATCATGTATCCGCTCGGCATCTTGAGTTGCAGCACATACTGGCCGGCCTTCGAGGGATCGCCACTCACGACGGCCATCTTCACGCCGGCCGGAAGAAAGTCGGGGCCGGGTCCGAATTTCACCTTGCTGGTGGCCTGCGCGCCAGCATTCGAGATGACGCCAACAACGAGAAGTGCGACGAGGCAGGACAAACGGTGGGACTGCTTACGCATCGTGACCTCCGGAACGTTGATGTAACGGCGGCCGCTCCGTGGCCGCCGCGACCGAATATGCGGAGATGTTGCCGTGGCGCAACGTCATCCTTTCGCGGCTTTCTCTCCCTGCTCGCCACGCTCCACGATATCGCCAGTCGTGAACAGAATGGCCTGGAGTACCTCGCGCCACTTCGGCTTCTTGCGCAGCAGGAACTCGAGGTCCATGCCGAAATGCTTCATCTCCTCCCGTTGCGCATTCTGCATGATGGACTTCGCTTCGGCGTCCTTCTCCACCGAGATGCGCTGCTCGTACCAGCCGATGGCTTCCGCCTCCTCGGTGAGTGAGGTGATCATGCGTGCGAAGGTGCGCGTGCTGTCGGCGAGCTCTTCTGGTGGCTCGTGGTATTGGTCGAATCCCATGGAGTGGTCAGGTTGAATTGTGGAAGCGTGTCGTTCGAACGATTGAGCTTAACCTCATGAGAGCGACAACGACCTCGGCCAGTGGACGATGGATCCTTGCATCAGGGAGCCGGGGATGGAACGACCCGTCATGTGACGAGACGACGTCGTGCAGCGAGGAGGTCATCTTTGGCGACATCGGTATGGCACGCGCCCTCCCGGCATTCCAGACTGCGCCGATCGAGTTCACGCCAGACAGGGTCGGCGCGTTCACCTTTACCTGCAGCATGAACATTCTGCGCGGCACGCTGCTGGTGGAAGAGGCCTGACGCACTGCCATGCGTGTCAGGTGGGTCGTCGCTCCACCAGCTGCTCCGCCGCCGTGAAGAAGCTCCGGCGATACCAGAGCGCGACCACCACCGACGTGATCGAGACGGCACCTGCCAGCATGAACACGACGACGATCTGGTAGCGCACCGCCGTCAGCGGCGACGAGCCCGCGATGACCTGGCCGGTCATCATGCCGGGGAGTGACACCAGCCCGACAACCATCAGCATGTTCACGGTCGGCATCATCGACGCGACGAGTGCGCGACGCACCGCTTCGGCCGATGCGCGTGCCGGTGACGCACCCAGCGCGAGGTAGGCCTCCACCTCGCCGCGACGAAGTTCCATTTCGCTGTTCAATCGCTCGGCCGCCAGGGCCGCGCCGTTCATGGCGTTGCCGATGATCATGCCGAAGAGTGGAATCAGGTACTGCGGGTCGTACCATGGTCGCAGGCGCAGGATGACTGCATCGACGTACGCCAGCGTGAGCCCCGCGCCGATGAGCATGGCTGTGCCGCTGATGAGGAACAGTTGTGCGCGACCGCGCTTCTGTCGTTCCGTTGCGGTGACGGTGGCGGCGACGAGCATCACGAGGAGCGTCAACAGGATGAGCAGCGGACGTCGCGTGGTAATGAGGAACGCGAGCACGTAGCCCACCGCCACGAGTTGGATCACGGCGCGCACGGCGCCGATGGCGAGGCCGCGCACGATGCCGATCCGCTGCCACGCGGCGATCCCCATCGCGACGAGCACGAGGGCGCTCGCCAGCGCCAGGTCGATCCAGCTGAGCTCGAGGATGGCGCCCATGCCCGTGGCTGGCGGCGCGATCATTGGGCCACCTCGCGCCGCAGGTACTCGCGCGTGCGCGCCTCCACTGGCGACGTGAACATCGCTTCGGTAGCGCCGCTCTCGACAATGCGGCCCGCCTCCATGAAGACGGTGCGCGTGCTCGCACTCCTCGCCTCGGCGAGCCGGTGCGTGACCATCACGATGGTGAGGTGCAGCTGGTCGGCCAGGGTGCGGATCGTGGCCATGACGTGATCAGCCACATCAGGATCGAGCGCGGAGGTGGGTTCGTCGAGCAGGAGCGCCTCCGGGTTGCTCATCAAGGCGCGCGCGATGCTCACGCGCTGCCGCTCGCCGCCCGAGAGCGACTGCGCGTCGCGCGACGCCAGCGCGGGATCGACGCCGGCGAGCCGGAGTGCCTCATCGGGTGCGAGTGGCGGACGCGAGAGTTTGGGAATCGCTGCATCCATGCGCGCGAGCTCGCGCGCGATGTCAAGGTTTCCGGCGACCGTGCCGGAGAACATCACCGGCGCCTGGAAGACGAAGCCGACACGACGGCGCAGCTCGCGAACGGGAATCGACGCGAGCGGAACGCCACCATAGGTGATGGAACCGCTGGACGGATCATCGAGCCGGTCGAGGAGCCGGATCAGCGACGTCTTGCCAGCGCCGGACGGGCCAACGAGCGCGACGACCTCGCCCGCCGGGATGTCGAGGTCGACGGCACGCAGCGTATGGACGTCGCCACGCACCTGGTCAATCTGGCGCAGCGAGAAGGCAGGTATGGCCGCGTCCGTCATGCG
>JBBQFW010000308.1:0-4751 GCA_038322445.1 Gemmatimonadales bacterium | reverse complement strand
GGTTTCCTCGAGCAGCTTCTTCACCGCATCTGCCGGAGTGGGCTGCTTGCGCGCGTCGTCCGCGCTGAGCTCGGCGATCGGCTTTCCGCCGAGCGACTCGAGCATGTCGAGCACGTCCGCCATCTGTGGATCGACCGCACGCCCACCGAACATCGAGCTCATGCGCTCGGCGGTGGAAGTCATGTTGTTGTGTTCGATATTGTCGTTGTGGTGCATTCTCGACCTCTCTGTCATTGGATGGTGGATAGAGAGGTCAAGAAGCCTGCCGCAACTCGCGGTTTGGTACTGAACGTGGAGACTTGTTCGTAAACCGCCTGTTTCATGACATCCGCGACGGCCCCACGAACGAGCGCGTGCCACCCGACGCGGCAAATCGGCCGAACACGCGTACCGCATCGAATGGATTGCGAGTAGTCTTCCGATCGCACCGAAGACGTAGGAACCACGTCACCTTACTGCACGGAGGATTCGATGGCCGAGGCGAGCAATCAGGGCCGGTACATGTGGCACGAGTTGATGACGTCCGACGTCGAAGCGGCCGGCGTCTTCTACGGAAAGGTGGTCGGGTGGACCGTCGAGCCGTGGAAGTCCGACGGGCCCGGAGTGCAGTACTGGTCTTTCATGGACGGCCAGCGGCCGGCAGCGGGGATGATGCCGGTACCGTCGGCGATGGCAGGGGCGCCGAGCTCGTGGATCGCGTACGTGGAGGTCGACGACATCGACACCACGGTGGACCAGGCGCTGTCGCTCGGCGCGACGGTGGTTGCGCCGGCGCGTACGATGCCGGGCGTCGGCCGCTTCGCCGCCTTGCGCGATCCGCAGGGGGCAGCGTTCGCCGTCATCACGAGTGAACACAAGCCCGAGCCCGAGACTGACCCCAGGCCGCTCGAGTTTTCCTGGCACGAACTGGCAACAGACGATTGGAAGGCCGCGGAAGCGTTCTACAGTGCGCTCTTCGGCTGGAAGAAGCAGAGCGAAATGGACATGGGCCCGATGGGCACGTACTACATGTTCGGTCGCGATCGATTCACCTACGGTGGCATGATGAATCGGTCTGCCGGCATGCCGCCGTCCCGGTGGATGCACTATGCCTCCGTCCCCGACGCGGACGCCGCGGCCGCGCGGGTGAAGGCGGCGGGTGGGCAGGTGATCATGGGCCCGATGGACGTGCCCGGTGGCGATCGCATCGCGATACTGACGGATCCGCAGGGCGCGCCTTTCGCCGTGCACTCGAAGGCAATCGCGCCGTAGTGCGTGTCGCGAGCGCTCAGTCCGGGCTTGGCGTCGCCGAGAGCGCACTGATCGTGACGTAATAGCCGTCGGGATCGCGGAGCGAGAACTCTGGCGTGCCTGTGCGGGGATTCACGTGCGGCTCTTCCTCGAAGCGGTCGACGAGCGTTCGCGCGCGCTCGAGGGCTGGCGCGTAGTCAGAATGGTCCAGATACGGTTCATGCTGGCCTCGAGCTCGTGGTTGAGGGGAAGGCGCGCAAGGTAACGTCGTCAGCAAATGATCGCCCTCTGCGCACGATGCTCGGCGTTGGACGCTTCGCCGCGCTGCACGATGCACAGGGGGCGGCGTTCGCCGCGATCACGAGTGCACGCAAGCCGGAACCGGAGAACGACCCGAAGCCGCTCGAATTCTCCTGGCACGAGCTGACCACAGACGACTGGAAGGCAGCAGAAGCTTTCTACCGCGCGCCATTCGGCTGGAAGAAGCGCTCCAAGCCGGATCAGCTGGCGGGGACACGGACGCCGTCGAGCACGAATTGCGGGGTTCGCCTGTTGTCGTGACCTGTCATTTGCACGCGCCTCGATCGACGCCTAGGGAAACAGCACGTCCGTTTGCCACGCGTCTCCATCGCGTATGTACACGTTCCGCTCATGCAGGCGGCTCGGCTTCCCCTGCCAGAACTCGATGCGCTGCGGCACGATCCGAAACCCCGACCAGTGCGGCGGCCGCGCCACCGCTCGTCCCTCGAAACGCTGCTCCATTTCCGCCACCCGCGCCTCGAGCTCCCCTGCCACTTCGATCACCTGACTCTGTGGCGACGCCCACGCCCCGATCTGGCTCCCGCGCGGGCGGCTCGCGAAATAGTCATCGGCCTCCGCGGCGCTCACTACACCGACCGTCCCTTCCACGCGCACCTGACGCTCAAACGGCTGCCAGTGGAAGCACATGGCCGCCTTCGGATGCGCGAGTAGTTCCCCGCCCTTCCGGCGGTGGTGGGTGGTGTAGAAGACGAACCCGCGTTCGTCGAATCTCTTGAGCAGCACGATCCGCACCGACGGTTGTCCGTCGTCGCCCACGCTGCCGAGCGCGAAAGCGGTGGGCTCGGGAAGCAGCGGCGCCCCGACAGCCTTCGCGGCAGCGAGTTGCTCGGCGAATCGGGCGAAGGGCTCGCCGAACGGCGCGGTGCCGCTCATCCGATCGCCCGCTTGCGGAAGCTGCGGAGGCCCAGCGTCCAGAAGAGCGCACTGATCAACAGCAGCGCGCCCATCGACGCAAGCAACGGCATGTGCGGCACCTCGGGCGTCAGCGCGCCCCGCATGCCCTCGGCAACGTAGACGAGCGGATTGATGAGTACGACGTACTTGAGCACCGGTACGGCATCCAGACCGCGCCACGGATAGTAGGCGCAGCCAAAGAACATCATCGGCGCGATGATCGCGCTGAACATCAGGCCGATTTGCTGCGGCGCGATCCCGGTGCCGAGCCACATGCCGAGTGCGGAGAAGGCGGTGGCTCCGAGGATGGTGATGACGAAGACGTCACCGATGTGACCGAAGGTGAGGTTCGCGACCGGTCCCATAATGAGTCGCGCAATGGGCAGCACGAACAGGGCCGCCACAAATCCCTGGATCACGCCGGAGACGACCTTCTCGGCCGCAATGACCCATGTGGACACCGGCGCGAGGAGGCGATCCTCGATCTCCTTGGTCCAGCCGAAGTCCTGGACCATCGGCAGCGCGACGGACTGGATGGCCGACAGGGCAAGACTGACGGCGAGAATGCCGGGCAGCAGCGTGGTGGTGTATCCGCCACGGAGCATGCCCATCTTCGGCATCAGGAAGCCGAACACAATGAGGAAGAGGATGGGCTGCATCACGGTGCGCAGCAGGAAGAACGGCATTTCCTTCATGGCGACGCGAATGTCGCGTCGCAGGAGCGCAAGAAAAACGGTAACCGTCCGCACAGCGGGCGGCTCGGACATCGAGGTGGTCGGGACTGCGGTGGCGATGGCGGTCAATCGAGCTTCCTCCCGGTGAGCTCGATGAACAGCGTCTCGAGACTCGGTTCCTTGAGCGTGATGTTGCGGACGGTGCGTCCAGCGCCTTCGGTGGCTTCGATGGCGGACGAGATGACACGTCCACCGGCGGAACTGTGGATGCGCAGCACGTCGCCGGCGACGTCGGCCTTGCTGACGTGCTCCAGCGTGCGCACGCGCGTGGCGGCATCGTCGGCGGGGCCATCGAGTGAGAGCTCGATGAGGGTTCCGCCGGGCGCCTTGGCCTTGAGCGACGCGGTGGTGTCGAGCGCAAGCAGGCGTCCGCGATCCACGATGGCGAGGCGGTCGCAGAGCTGTTCGGCCTCCTCCATGTAGTGCGTGGTCATGATGATCGTGCGCCCCTGCCGGTGGAGGTCACGCAGGACGTCCCACAGCGCGAGGCGGGTCTGCGGGTCGAGGCCCACCGTAGGCTCGTCGAGGAAGATGACGGTGGGCTCGTGCACGAGCGCGCGCGCGATCATGAGGCGCTGCTGCTGCCCGCCGGAGAGCGCGTCCACCTTCTCCTGAGCCTTGGCCTGCATGCCGAACTGCTCGAGATATTGCATGCCGCGGCGCACGGCCTCGCTGCGCGGGATGCCGAAGTACGCCGCGTGAAAGACCAGGTTTTCGAGGACGTTGAGACTGCGGTCGGGATTGGCGCGCT
This sequence comes from Gemmatimonadales bacterium, assembly GCA_038322445.1. Lineage (GTDB taxonomy): Bacteria > Gemmatimonadota > Gemmatimonadetes > Gemmatimonadales > Gemmatimonadaceae > AG11. The sequence continues at coordinate 821 of JBBQFW010000308.1, read as the reverse complement.
GCGGTACGACGCCGATGCGCCGCCGCACGGCGACGGGATCGTTGATGACGTCGGCACCTGCCACCGAAGCCTCGCCCGCGCTCGCCAGGACGCGCGTGGTGAGGATGCCGATGGTCGTCGTCTTGCCCGCGCCATTCGGACCGAGGAGCCCGAAGAATTCGCCTTCGCCGACTTCGAGGTCGAGGCCTTCGAGCGCGACGAGCTCTCGCGCGCCTCCGGGACTGGCGACCGGCGGCGGCCCGCCACCGGGCGGCCCGAAGGCCGCGCCCGGGGGGCCGCGGCGCTTCTGCGGCGTGAGTGGATAGACCTTGCGCAGTCCGCGCGTCTCGATGGCGTTCACGGGCGAGAATCTACGCGATGCGGCCCCGCTGAGGTACCTCGGGCGCGACCGTTCCCAATCGTAGCGGGAGGAGCCGGCGGTGCGCCGCGCTCCTGTCTTCGCCGTCATCCGAGGCCAACGGGTTTTCAGACGTTCGCGCGGGGAGGGGCGCATTTCATCCCACGCCTGTGGTGGCAGGCGCATAAGGCGCAGGTGCCATCCACTGCGCGTTCCCTCGCTACATGATCCGACCTCTTCCTTCTGTCGGTTCCTTACGCGCTCCCGTATTTTGGCGAATCGTTTTCAACCCACCGAGGTCCCATGTCCCTCCTGCACCTTTCCATGCGACGGACCGCGACGCTCTGCTCCGCGCTCCTGATCGCACCGGCGATGGCGGCACACAGCCAGGCCGGCGCCACGAAGCTCACGAGCGTTGAGGGCATCACCGAATATTCGTTGCCGAACGGGCTTCACTTCCTGCTTTTCCCTGATGCTTCCAAGC
>JBBQFW010000307.1:0-4755 GCA_038322445.1 Gemmatimonadales bacterium | reverse complement strand
GAGGATGCGAATCGCCGCGATCGCCGACGCGATGCGATAGCCGAAGCGCGGCTCGAAGTACTCGCGCGCATGAACGAAGTGGACATAGGCGCCCACACTACTCGTGTTCAGGAAGAGCCGGCCATTCACCATTCCAACATCCGCGGGACGCACGGTCCCTGCCGATGCGAGCACGATGGCCTCGGCGGCCACGGCGGGAATGTTGAGGTCCGTGGAGAAATGATTGAGCGTGCCGCCTGGAAGAATTGCCAGCTCGGTGGTACTGCCCAGCAATGCCGTCGCCGCGGTGCCAATGGTGCCGTCGCCGCCGGACACGAGCACGCGCCGCGCGCCCTCCTTCACCTCGCGGCCGATCGCCTCACCCAGCTTGTCCGGTTCCACCTCGCGCACGTCGAACTGGTCGGCTCCCGCGAGCGCCTTCCGCGCAGCATCCGCACTCCCAGCGAGTGGATTGATGAAGGCGGGCATGGTCTGCTGCGACGGCGTCATTGGGTGTCGATGCGCGGTGAACGCCGAGTCAATCCACTCAGCCAGTGCAGCAGCCCGCGCCTTTCACGCGACGGCGCGAGTCCCACGGTTGCCTTGCGATCGAGCTTTCCCCATCCCACCAGGCGCCCACTGAGCGCCGCCGCGAACGACTGCACGACGACCCAGTACATCACCTGACGATACGCAAAGCGCTGGAGAAAGATGAGCCATGTCAGCTGCTTGTCTTCCTCGGGCTCCATGAGGAAAGCGAGCACGGCGGCAAGCCAGTCGACGATGAGGAAGACCGCGTAGTACGCAAACACCTTCTCGAGATCGACGAGCGCGTACGTGAGCCGATCATCGACGCTGTGGCTCGACGCGTTGATATAGACCGAGATGATGCTGTAGACGAACATCAGGTCGGCGATCGGAGAGATGGCAGGCAGCAGGAGCTGGAAGAGGAACACGTTCGGCAGCGCGATCCAGCCGAGGGATCCGTACTTCGTACGGAAGAAGGCGTCGCGGTGCTTCCATGTGCACTGGAGTGTGCCGAACGACCAACGGAATCGCTGCTTGGCAAGGCCGCGCAAGGTGTCTGGGGCCTCGGTGTAGGCGACCGCGCCGTCGGCGTAGGCGACCGAGTAGCCGGCGCGACGCATGTCGAGCGTGAGGTCCTGATCCTCCGCGAGCGTGTCCTCCTTGAATCCACCGACGTCGATCACCACCGAGCGACGCCAGGCGCCCACCGCGCCGGGCACGACGGTGATGCAGTCGAGCAGCGCGAAGGCGCGACGATCGAGGTTCTGGCTGGTGACGTACTCGAGCGCCTGCCACCGTGTCACGAGATTGATGCGATTGCCGACCTTCGCATTGCCCGCCACGGCGGCGACCTTCGGATCTTCCAGCGGCAGGACGAGCTCCGCCACGGTGTCATCTTCGAACACCGTATCGGCGTCGAGCCCGATGACGATTTCGTGACGCGCGCGCGCGATCCCGTAGTTCAGCGCGCTGGCCTTGCCGCCATTCTCCTTGCGGAAGATCGTCACCTGGGGATGTGAGCCGTACGCCTCCTCGCAGATGACCGCCGTGTCGTCCGAGGACCCATCGTCGACGACCACGAGCTCGAGGTCCCCCTCGTACGCCTGGTTCAGCAGGGAGGAGATGGTCTGGATGACGACCTTCTCCTCGTTGTACGCCGGAATGATGACGCTCACACCCGGTGTGTACGACGTCGGAGCACCGCGGGTCTGGTGCCGTCGCAGGCGCTGCACGATGGCCAGCAGTCCGATCAGCACGAGGCGAGCGATGCCGAGGAAGACCGCGACCGTGAACACCCAGAAGAGGGTCGTCTCGATGGAGCCGAGCAGGAGGAAGCCCGCGCGTCGGATCAGGCGCGTGGCCTCGCTCGACGGCGGCAGTGGCGGCATGGCGTCTTCGCGCGTGATGCCCGCCAGGTCGCTCACGAGCACGATCGTGTCGCCGCGCGCCCGCAGCGAATCAATCAGGGGTCCGAGTGCGGCCACCGTGTTGCGACGATCGCCGCCGGCGTCGTGCAGCAACACGACGTTCCGCGCCGAATCCTGCGCGAGCGCATTGAGTTCGTTGGGCTCCTCGCGCCGCTTGAGCACGAGGCGGATGATCGAATCCGCAGGAAGCTCCTTCCAGTCTTCGGCGTCCACGTGCAGGCCGATCGTCCAGTAGTTCCGTCGCGACGCAATCCCGACCGGCAGCAGTTCCGCATCCGTCGATGGTTCCGCATCTCCGAAGTACGGCGGCCGAAAGAAGGCCACTCGGCGATTCAGCACCGCCTCGATGAGGGAGGACGTCGCGTCGATCTCGATGCGGCTGCGTCGCTCCGTCGTCAGGGCAAGGTTCGGGTGCGAATACGTATGGTTCCCGACCTCGTGCCCTTCGTCGTAGATGCGCTGGAGGAGCCGCTGATGCGTGTCGACGTTCTGGCCGACGACGAAGAACGTCGCCTTCACGCCCCGCGAGCGCAGTGTGTCGAGGATCTGCGGCGTCCACCGCGCGTCCGGCCCATCGTCGAACGTGAGCGCCACGCGGTGTGTGTTGCGCGCCTGTCCGCCCGTGCGTGCGAGCACGTACGGGATCGGGACCTTCACCAGTGTCTCGTTGGTGATGAGTCCCGAATGACGGTCGATGGTGAGGTTGCGCTTGCCGTCGGTGGGAAAGTAGGTGATCTGGAGAATCTCACCGGTGCCGTCGAACTCCGGATCATAGCTCGGCCGCATCTGGTGCAGTGTGTCCGGCGGCAGCAGGCTCCCATCGGTCTTGATGATGTTCCAGAGCGAGGGATCCTCACCACCCAGGTGCCAGATGGCGTGTCCCGCCACGCCGAGCGAGTGGCCGACGAGCATCTCGTTGTAGGCGGTGACCGCGTCGAGATACCAGAGCACATGGTCCGTGGAGTCCGGCGTCGTCCACTGCATGTACGGGTTCATCGAGACCGGATCGAACCGCGGTCGCGGCTGCAGCTTCCCTCGGGCGGCCGCCATCGTTTCCTGGAAGTCGGACGGCTCGGCGCGGTGCAGGGCGACGGCCTCCGCATCGTTCCAGTCATAGCCGTACGCGCCGATCATGAGGATCAGCTTCGACGGCGGCACCAGCCGCGCGAACCGTTGTGCCTGAGTCGTGTAGAAGCGCTGGCTCGCGATCGGACCCGGATCTCCCCCTGCGTAATGCTCGTCGAAGAGCATCGGGAAGAGCTTGTCGTTCACGACACCAGCGCGCCGGATATAGGCATCGGGATCGCCCGCGGCGATCGCCTGCGTCGCGAGCTTGCCCATCGAATGCATGGTGTCGTGCAGCTGCTGCGCGAACGTGAGCACCTGCGCCTGGAGCGCGGGGTTGAAGTTCTCGAGGTCGAGCGTTGTGCCCGCGAGTCCATACGTGACGACGGCTTCGCGCAGTTGGCGCAGCGCGGTCGCGCGGGCAACAGGGTTGGCGAGGAAGCGCCGCACGACTTCGGGATCAAACTTGCCGGTCGTCGAATCGCGTCCCGGCTCCACGACGAAGTTCGTGATCATCAGGAACATCGACGGCCGCGTCTCGACCGGCTTCGAGTTCATGAGCTCGATGACCTGCGGCTTGATGCGGAGCACCAGCGAGTCGGCGTTGCGCGGGAAGAACCCCCATTCGCCGATCAGCCAATCGATCTTGTCGTAGTTGCGCTGGAGCGAGGCGAACGAGTTGTCGGCCCAGTTCACGTAGAATCCCGCCACGATCGCATCGCTGCGCGGCGCGCGGCCGCCCGTGCCCACGTTGAGCGGCGGAATGGACTCCGGCCGGCGCGACGTCGGCGTGCCGTATTGCTTCATGGCGGCGGCCAACTTGCGACGGTACGCCGTGCGCAGCCGATCCACCTTCGTGAAGCGTCCGGGCTTGCCCGTCGTGGCGCGGGCGATGGTGAGGTTGTTCGCCGTGGCCAGCGGTAGCTCTGGCGGCATGGACGGCGACACCACGATCGAGACGATCACCACCAGCGCGAGGAACGTGGTCACCACGCCGACAGCAAGCGCAATGCGCTGAATTCGGCGCCAGCGCTTCCCGGTGTAATCGATGAAGATCGGTGAGTGGCGGCTGCGCTCGGCCATGCAGTGACGCGGCGTGAAACTCCGAGGCTCGCGCCTCCGGTGCGGTTCGTACTAAGCTATCACGCGCTCCGCATCCGCGCCGTGCACGATGCGCGCGACGATCTCATCCAGCATGCGCAGCTCGAACGGCTTCTGCAGCACTGGACAAAGAGTTCTTTGTACGAAGCTCGCTGCCTCGGCGGACGCCACGTCGCCCGTGCTGAACACGAACCGGCGGAGGAGGTCGGGACGCTCGAGCGCCAGGCGGTCATGAAGGTCGATGCCCGAAAAGCCGGGCATGCGAAGGTCGGAAACCACCACGCCGATCCGCTCGCCGATCACGTCGAGCTGCCGGAGCCCGGCCCTCCCGTCCGCCGCCTCCTCGACCGCCCAGCCACGACGCGTGAAGTAGCGGCGCAGCGCCGTACGAATGGTCGGCTCGTCGTCGATGATCAGGGCGATCCGCATCGGCGCGGCGGCGCTTCCGGCCGCCGCCGCTGTGCGGACGGGCACCCACTCATGGGCGACAGCGGCGGAATCCGCATTGGCCGCTTCCGCAGCGCACTCGCCGTGCGCCTGGATTTTCGGAAGCACGACCACGAACCGCGTTCCTGCTCTGCCGCCGCGTGGCTCTGCGCGGATACTGCCGCCGAGCTGCTCCACGATCCCCAGGGTAACCGAGAGGCCGAGGCCT
>JBBQFW010000306.1:0-4782 GCA_038322445.1 Gemmatimonadales bacterium | reverse complement strand
GTAGCGCATGCGGAAGCGGACCCGGTGGGCCTCGCGATCGCATCGGAGTCGCCGAAGATCTTCGCGCCGCGCGCGCGGCGCAGTGTGCTGCTGGAAATGATGCGGGCGCTCGATGCCACGGTGCCGAGCGGATCGGCGGAGATTGCACCGCTGGTGGCGAGTGCGCGTGCGGCACGCGTCGTCGTGATCTCCGACCTGCTGGGCGACGCCGCCGCGATCCTTGCCGCGGCGAAGCTGCGCGTGGCCGCGAAGGGCGAGGTGATCGTCGTGCACATCGTGGCGACGGAAGAGATGAATCCGCCGGAGCAGGCGCTGCTCGCGGTGGATCCCGAGGATCCAACGATGCGCCGGCTACTCGACGGCGCGATGCGGACGCAGTATCGCGACCGATTCGGAGCGTGGCTCGAGGAGATGGCGGCGTCGACGCGAGCTGTAGGGATACGCTACATCCGTGCATTGACTGACGAGCCGGCCGCGCATCTTGTCCGGCGGGTGGCGGGCGAAGCGCAGCGGCGCGGCGCATGACGTTCCTCGCACCGTGGGCCTTCGCGATCGGCGCGCTCAGCGCGTTGGGCGTCGTGGTATTTCACCTCGTGGCGCGGACGCGTCCCGCAGCGTACATGCTGCCGACGGCGCGCTTCATTCCGGATCAGCGCAGCGTGGTGAGCCGGGTTGCCTCGCGGCCGAGGGACCTGTTGCTCCTCGCGCTGCGGGTGTTGCTGCTGCTGGCGGCGAGTGCGGCGTTCGCACGACCAGTGCTGACGCCGACACGTGGCACGATCGGACACATCGTGCTGGTGGATCGATCGCGTGCGGTCAGCAGCGTGGAAGTCGCGAAGGCGCGGGCGCTCGTGCCGGCGGGTGCACGGCCAGTGGTGATTGCGTTCGACAGCATGCCGGCAATACTCGCAGGCTCCGCGTGGGATTCGTTAGTGGCGCTCCCGCGGAGCGAGGCACCTGGCTCGCTGACGGCGGCGCTCATTGCGGCGCGGCGGGCCAGTGTCGCGCTGTCGGCGGTGGTGGATTCGGTGCAGCTGCACATCGTGTCGCCGGTGTCGCGGTCGGAGGTGGATGCGGGGACGATGCTCGCGCGCGCGGCGTGGCCCGGGGTGATCGATGTGCAACGATCGGCCGTGCGAGCAGACCCCTTGTCCGCGACGTGGGGCATGTCCCGCGCGATCTCCGTGACTGATCCACTCGGTCCGTCGGTCGTGGGGCTGAAGTCGGTGGCGGGAGGCAAGACGTCGCAGCTCGTGCGCGGCGCGCTGTCGGCTGCCGACTCGGCTTTCGCGCGCAGTGGTGGAACCATCGTGCGGTGGGACACCGCGAGCACCGCGCGCGTGGCGGCAGAGGGGCTCGCGGTTGGCGATGACGTGATCGTCGCGACGCTGGGTCGTGTGCGCGGGCTCCCGAGCGGACGCGTGGTTGCCCGATGGGCGGACGCGACGCCGGCGGCGGTCGAGGAGATACTGGGCACCGGTTGCGTAAGGACGGTTGGCGTGATGCTGCCGTTCGCGGGCGACCTGCCATTGCATCCGCCTTTTCAGCGGCTCGCGCGTGGGCTGCTGGTGCCGTGCGGGTTTGCGACGCCTGAAGTGCTCGCTGACTCGAGCGTAGTCGCCTCACTTGCTGGCGGATGGCCAGCCGGTGGCTCGCGGGTCACCGCGATGACGCGCATGGCGAGTGCGCGTGACCTTCGGGCATCCGTCGACCAACCGTCGCCGATTGCGCGGTGGCTGCTGCTCGTCGCCCTCGCGCTCGCGGTGGCGGAGCTTGTCGTGCGGACACGCGGACCAGTCGAGGCAGCGGCATGAGCGCGCACGAACGTCTCGTGGCGCTGCGGCGCTCGATCGCGCTCACGGTTGCGCTACGCGTGCTCCTGGTTGGCTTTGCGGCGGGGATTGCCGCGGCCGCCCTGGCGCGCGTAGCGGGAGCGGGCGCCTGGAGTGCGGTGATGGCGCTGGTCGCCTTCGTCGCGGTGAGTGCGCTGAGTGCCAGCACCCTGCGAAGCATCCGCTCATTGTCGCGCGTGGCGCTCTGGGTGGAGGAACGCACGCCATCGTTGCGCTATGCACTCGTGACGGTCGCTGATGGCGTGCAATCACCCGCGCTCGAGGTGCAGGCACTCGGCACACCATGGTGGACCGAGGCACAGCGCACGCTCGCGCGATCCCTGATGGCGCCTGCCGCCGCGGCGGTGGTGGTCTCGGCGCTCGCGCTGTGGCTGCCGTCGTTCGTGCAGGCGCGTACGGGCGAAATGGCTGGTAGCTCCGCGACTAACGCTCGCGAAGCGGCGCGTGTGACCGACGTGCTGGCCGTCATTCACACGACCATCACACCGCCGGCCTACGCCAATCGACCCGCGACCACCGCAGTCGACCCCACGAACATCGAGGCGCTCGTTGGCAGCGCAATTGTGCTGAGCGGCAACGGTGAAGCATCGCGTCTCACGGCAACTGCCGACTCCGCAGGACGCAGCGTGGCGCAGCGCGGAGCGGGGTGGAGTCTCTCGCTCCCGATGCCAGCGCGCCCGGCGCTGGTCCGCTTGCACTCGGATGCGGGGCGCGACCGCCTCATTGTGCTGGCACCGGTCATCGACGCGGCGCCCGCTGTGACGCTCCTGCTTCCCGCGCGCGACACCATCCTGAGACGTGCCACCGGCACGCTCGGCCTTCGCGCGCAGCTCCGCGACGACATCGGGCTCCGCGATGCGGACTTCGAGCTGGTCGTCAGCTCCGGCTCTGGCGAGAACTTCACGTTTCGCACGGCGGTCGTCGCCCGTACGCAGCTGCTCGGACGCGCCGAATCGCTGCTGGAAGGGCGGCTCTCACTCGATTCGCTGAAACTGGAGCCGGGCGACATCCTGCAACTGCGCGCCGTGGCGCGCGATGCGAACAACGTGACCGGGCCCGGCGTGGGAAGCTCGGAAACGCGATCGATCCGCGTGGCCCGTGTCGACGAATACGACTCCGTGGCGGTTGACGCTGCGCCGCCACCCGAAGCCGAGGGTCAGGTGCTGAGCCAGCGGATGCTGCTGGACCTCACGCTGGCGCTGGTGAAGCGGCAGTCGTCGCTGGCGCGCCCGGTGCTCGTCGGTGAGGCGCAACGCATCGCGGACGATCAACGCAAGCTCCGCAAGCGCGTCGGCGACGTCGTGTTCCAGCGGATGGGCGGCGAACCGCTCGCCGAGGAAGGCTCGGACGCGCCGGCGCCCGGCAAGCTCACGCCGGAGGAGGTCCTCAAGCGCGCCGATGCGGTAACGAACACCGCGGGCAACGTGATGGACGTGGAGGGCGACGAGACGCCGATCCTCGCGATCAACAAGCCACTCCTCGAGGCCTTCAACGCAATGTGGGATGCGGGTCGCGCATTGGAGGTTGGCGAGCCAGCCAGGGCCGTGGCGCCGATGCGCATTGCGCTCGCCGCCATCCAACGTGCACGCACGGCCGAGCGGATCTACCTGCGCGGGCGGCCGAGCACGGTGATCGTGGACATCGCGACGGCGCGGCTTGCGGGCAAGGACAAGGGCGTGTCGTCGATCAGCGCGCCGCGCGTGCCGCTCGATCCCGCGGTGCGCCGCCGCAGTGCGACGTTCGAGCGCGTCAGCGCCCTGATGGCCCGCGATCCCGATGCCGCGGCGGACTCGTTGCTGCTGATGCGCGTCGATGCGCTCGGCGACGCACCACAGCTCGCGGCCGCGCTCGACGATGCCGCGCGCGCGTTGCGCAAGCACGACAACGCGGCGATCCCACTGGCATGGATGCGCGTGCGCCGGTCACTCGGCGGCGCATCCGAGCAGCGCGCGGGCATCACGCCCTGGCTGGGGGCGCCGTGACCGATTTCGTCTTCGCCACGGCGCAGTACGAATCCGGCGACTGGGACAGTGCGCCGCTCGTGCCGGCCAACATCATCGACACGATCGCACGGTACACCGCGATCGATGTCGCGCCGTCGGGCGTGATCGTGCCGATCTCGTCGCCGTCGCTGTTTCGCTATCCGCTCATCTATCTCACCGGGCACCTGCCGGTACGCTTCAGCGCTGCGGAGCGCACGAACCTGCGGCGCTACGCCGAGCGTGGCGGCCTGCTATTCGTCGATGATCACAACCATGACATCGACGGCGTGTTTCACAAGACGGCGACGGAAGAGCTGACGTCGACATTTGGTGCACCGAAGCCACTGCCGAAGACGCACGCGCTGTATTCGTCGTTCTTCAAGTTCGAGGATGGTCCGCCAACCACCAGCCACGAGCTCAACGGATGGGGCGACAACCTCGTGCACAAGACGCTGTCGGGCGTGGAGCGCGCCGGACGACTGGTGCTGCTCTACAGCAGCAAGGACTACAGTTCCGAGTGGAACTATCATCCGGAGAACAAGCGCTTCCTGTCGGTGGACAACACGAAGTTTGCCGTCAACATCGTGGTGTATGCGCTCACGCGCTGAGTGGCGAGTGGCCGCCGAGTGGTGCGCACGTGTCGCGCTGATCGCGGTGTTGGCCGTTGCGCTCTGGCGCTCGACGCGTGAGGCCACGACTGACGGCATCACGCGCGCGATGAAGGCGTCCGAGCTGGCGAGCACGCTGCCAGGCGTTGCCGCGGCGGCGAACGTGCGAGCGGTCAACGTCAACGTCGACGCCATGCTGTCGGCGGCCGAGCGTGATGTGCTCGTCGCGATGCGTCGTGCGGGGGTGGATGTGCGGTGGCATGGCACGCCGGCTGTGCTGGCAGTGGAAGTGGTGCGGGTGCGTGAGCCGGACGAGCGTGCGCGAGTCCTGGTCGTCAC
>JBBQFW010000305.1:0-4784 GCA_038322445.1 Gemmatimonadales bacterium | reverse complement strand
CCGCTCTCGATCTCCGTCACGAAGACGTGGTGGCGCACGCCTTCCCACCAGTCGCTCCAATGGCGGAAGGGGAGCCGTGTCAGTTTGTGCACCTTTACAGGATCCTTCCCCGCCGAATCCGCCGTGCGCGCATTGCACGCTTCGTCCGGACACGCGGGGAAGACGTCGCTCACATAAGCGACGAGCCGACCGTCCCGAGAAATGATGAGCGGACCCTGCGCGCCGGCCGCCAGGTGTGTAATCGCCTTAACGCCGTTGCCCGCAGCGTCGGCGAGATAGACCTGCGGCGCACCATCCCGTGACGACATGAACGCCACGCGCCCGTCGGGCAGGAATCGTGGCGTGTCGTCCCCCTTGGGGCCATCGATGAACGAACGTGGCGCGGCCGATCCATCCGCCGGCACCATCCAGATATCCGCGTTGCGCCGGCCAGTCGCGAGGTCCGTCGTCGTACGCGTGAACAACACGCGTCGCCCATCAGGCGAGACCTGCGGGTCGCCAACGCGAATGGCCGTGAGGAGATCCTCGACGGCCATTGGTCGCTTGCCCTGCGCCGCAGCGGTCGACGTCGACAGCGCGACGCCCGCCACGGCAACTACCACTGCAATCGTGTTCTTCATGGCCCTTTGGGATTCGGGACGACGAACCCGAATGATCCGGCCATCACGGCCGCAGGATTCGGCCAACTATCAACTCACTCGTGATCGTCATTCCCGCGAAAGCGGGAATCCATTCCAGTTCTGTGAACATGGATTCCCGCGTGCGCGGCAATGACGAACGCTACTTCGCCGAGGCCCGCTCGGCGCGTACGTGGCAGAGCCAGTGGTGCGTGTCTTCCGTCTTCCCGTGCACGAGGTCGAGGAAGGTGCGTTGCAGCAGCTTCGTCACCTCGCCCGTCTTGCCGGCGCCCACCTTGATCTTGTCCACGCTCCGAACCGGTGTGACCTCGGAGGCCGTGCCGGTGAGGAAGATCTCATCGGCGGTGTAGAGCATTTCACGCTGGAGCGCCTGCTCGCACACGTCGAGCCCGGCATCGCGCGCCAGGGTGAGGATGCTGTCGCGCGTAATTCCGGGAAGCAGCGTGCCATTGGCTGGCGTGGTGAACACGACGCCTTTCTGCACCAGGAACACATTCTGTCCGGAGCCTTCACTGATCAATCCGTCCGGTCCGAGCGCGATGGCTTCGTCGTAGCCATTCGCCAACGCTTCCATCTTGATCAACTGCCCACCGAGATAGTTGCCGGCCACTTTCGCCATGGACGGCGTGGTGTTCGGCGCCATGCGGTGCCAGCTCGAGACGCACGCATCAGCGCCCATCTCCATGGCGTGATCGCCGAGGTAGGCACCCCACGGCCAGCAGGGGAGGAAGACCTCGACCGGGCTGTCGAACGGCACCATCCCGGCAGCGCCGTAGCCGCGAATGACCATCGGTCGCACATAGCACGACGGCAGGCCGTTCTTCTCGACCAGCTCGCAGCATGCCGCCACGAGCTCGTCGATCGAGTACGGCACCTCCATGCGATAGATCTTGCACGAGTTGTGCAAGCGCTGGAGATGGTCTTCCAACCGGAACATCGCAGGGCCCTGCGGCGTCTCGTAGCAGCGGATGCCCTCGAAGATGGACGACCCGAATTGCATCGAGTGCGCGAGCACGTGGACGGTGGCGTCCTTCCAGGCGATGAACTCGCCATCATGCCAGATCCATTCGGTCGCTTGCAGTTGAGCCATCGGACCATCCTCTCCGTTTTGAAAGTGCGAATCCCGCCGCGGGAATCCCGATCAGGACGCTGCGCCCAGCTCGTCCCACAACATGGCCATCGCGCGCATGCCGACGGTGAAATTCTCCAGGCTCATCCACTCGTCCGGGGCATGGGCGTTTTCGCCGGGCAGGCCGAAACCTACTAGAAGAACCGGCGCGCCGAGAATCCGGGCGAAGTCGCCGACCACAGGAATTGATCCTCCTTCGCCGGTGATGACCGGCTCCCGCCCGAACGCGGCCCCGAGCGCACGGCGGGCGGCGTCGAACAGGGGACCGTCGAGGTCGGCACGCCAAGGGGCGCCGCCGTGCAGGTGTGTCACGGTCACGGTCACACCGGCCGGAGCCACCCGGGCGACGTGCGCCTTCATGGCCGCCTCGATCCGGTCGGGACGCTGGTCCGGCACGAGACGACAGCTCACCTTCGCCATGGCCTTCGCGGGCAGTACCGTCTTGGCGCCCTCGCCCGTGTATCCGCTCAGGAGACCATTCACCTCGCAGGTGGGCCGCGTCCAGAGCTTCTCGAGGGTGGTGTACCCCTTCTCGCCCGCCAGCGCCGGCGAGCCCGTCTCCGCGCGAAAGTGCTCGTCGTCGAAGGGCAGCGTCCTCATCTGGTCACGCACATGCTGCGGCCAGACGGCGACGTCGTCTTGAAATCCATCGATCGTGATGCGACCATCCTCATCATGGAAGGTGGACAGGATGCGAGCGAGCGCCATGGCGGGATTCATCACCGCACCACCATAGCTGCCCGAGTGAAGATCCTGCGCGGGTCCCTGCACATCGATCTGGAAGTACGCGAGCCCTCGCAGTGACGACAGGATGCTCGGCAGGCCCGGCGCGAACATCGCCGAGTCGGAGATGACCACGTAGTCGCAGGCGAGCAGTGCGGCATTCGCCTCGATGAATGGCGCAAGATGCTCGCTGCCGACTTCCTCCTCGCCCTCCGCCAGCACGATGACGTTCACCGGCAAGCGACCGCGCGCCTGCAGGTGCGCCTCCAGCGCCTTCACGTGCAGGAAGAGCTGTCCCTTATCGTCCACGGAGCCGCGCGCGTAGACCCGTCCATCGCGCACGGTAGGCTCGAATGGCGGCGACGTCCATAGCTCGAGCGGTTCGGCGGGCTGTACGTCGTAGTGGCCGTAGATCAGTACCGTCGGTGCGCCGCTCGGTGCGTTGCGCCATTCGCCGACGACCACTGGATGACCAGCGGTGGGATGCACGGTTGCCGTGAGGCCGGCCTTGCGCAGCGACGCTGCCGTCCATTCCGCGGCGCGCGTCGTGTCCGTGTCATGCTCGCTCCGCGCGCTAACGCTCGGGATGCGAAGAAACTCGAACAACTCCTCGCGGATGCGAGCGGCATGGGTACCGAGATATGCGTCGAGATCGCCGGGAACGGAGGTCATTGGAAGTCGAAAATGGAGTCAGCGGCCAGTAATTTCATGAACGTGACGAAGTTATAGCAGAAAGTGATAACAACCTTGCCGTAACCTTGCACGTATACATGACGAATGGAGTTTTATCTTCACGTGACGTACGCGACGAATGATAGCAGGCTTTCGAGCCGTTTTTCCCACACGCTGAATTCTGCGATGCCGACGAAAACAAGCCCGCTGCGTGACGAGATCAAACAGACGCGTCCATTCGCATCGCCAGCATCAGAGGCGGTGGTCAGTATCCTGCGCACGGCAGCTGTCGTTCAGCGCCACCTCTCACAGGTGGTCGAGGCGGGAGGCATCACGATTCAGCAGTACAACGTGCTTCGAATCCTGCGGGGCGCGGGCAGTGTGGGACTACCAACGCTCGCCATTCGCGATCGCATGATCGAGGAAGCCGCGGGCATCACGCGGCTACTCGACAAGCTGGAGACCGCCGGGTTCGTCGTGCGCGAGCGCTCCACGCCCGATCGGCGTCAGGTGCTCTGCCACATCACGCCGGCGGGGCTTCGGCTGCTCACGCAGCTCGACGAGCCAGTGGATGCCGCGAACGAGCGCGCGATTGCCATGCTCAACGATCCGGAGAAGGGCTCGCTGTCCGAGCTGCTCGGTGCAGTGCGGGCTGGGTTGTCGCAGAACCGCAATGGACGCCAGGCAATGCCCGGCAGGATCAACGTAAGCTGAGCACGGGCGTCGGAACCCAGCCGCCGCGATAGCCGCGCAGCGCCCAGATACGACGTACGGCCACGGTATCCATTCCTCGGAGCAAGGGCGCCAGCGCGCCGCGCGCCGTGGACTGGAAGAACGGCGCCAGTCGTGCCACTGTTCCGTGCGTGTCCGCCGTCTCATCGAGCAGCAGCACCAGGTTGTCTCCCACATGGGCGGCGTCCGGGTAGCCGGGCCAGAGCTCGTACTGGTTGTGCCGTCCACTCAGGCACATGCAATAGGCGACAGGGTGGTCGGGCAGTTGGAACGCGAGCTCACTGACCTCCTGGTAGCGGTCTGCGCCAACGTGGGCGACACCGCCGAGCTCGACCCGCGCACGTTGCACCTGGCTAGCGATGACGTCCCACCCCGTACTCCGGGCGACAGGATCGCGACGCGCCGGCAGCGGAAGCACCGGATGCAGGGCGTGCAGGTAGATCACCGCCACCATTACGGCGGCGAGACCCACACCACCCCGCAGCCATCGGTTGGTCCGTGGCAACCAGGCGGCCAGCAATGGAATGCCGGCGACGTACGACGGCGCGGGCCAGTTGGCCTCCACCGGACGCCGAACCGCACTGTAGGCGAAGAACACCCAGCTTCCGGTCGCCATCACGGCCAACGCGAAGCGCGCGTCGTCAACGCGATCCCGCAGCGCGCGCCACACGGCCGCCGCGGCAAGCACGAAGAGAATGGGTGAGACAAGACCGAGTTGACCGCCGATCAGGTCCAACTCACGCTTGAGCGCCGAGCCCTTCGTCGTGCCGAGTCCGTGCGGGATCTGAAAGAGGAACGAGATCCAGTCGTTCGACTTGTTCCACTCGATCACGGGCAGGATCACCAGCGTGGCCACGATGCTGGCGAGATACGGACCTGGCTCGCGAAAT
>JBBQFW010000304.1:0-4787 GCA_038322445.1 Gemmatimonadales bacterium | reverse complement strand
CGCGCTCGTCGCCGGTGTCCGCGTTGCTGACGACACCCTCCCGCCACGCCGCCGCCGCTCCATCGAGGTGGGCGACTGGTACGAACGTCGCCTCCGCCTGCATCGCTACGGTTCGTACGCGGTCTTGCCGCTCTTCGCCCTCACCACGCTCAGCGGCAATGCCCTCTATGACGACCCACGCAACGGGCCAATGTGGGCGAAGAACGGGATGCGGTATGGGGCGACCGCGCTCGCGGGTATCTTCACGAGCAATACGGTGACCGGCCTCTGGAACCTCTGGGACTCGCGTGCGGTGCCTCAAGGGCGCACCCGGCGCACACTCCATGCGGTACTGATGCTGGCCTCCGACGCCGGCTTCACCTACGCGGGAGCGAAGCTCGCCGAGGAAGCCGAGAACAGCGTGGACAAGCGACGGGAGCATCGCGCGTGGGCCTATGGCTCCATGGCGACCACACTTGCCGCGATCACCGTCATCAAACTGTGGCCAGAGGAGTAGCGACATGTTGCTTGCACCGTCAGAGGCAGGAGGCCTGACCGGGATCATTGCGAACGCGGCCGAGCCCTGGGCAAAGATTTTTTCCCACTCAAAGGCAGTATCGGCAGGAACGCTGTTTTTCCATCTCGCGCCGCTCATCGTGGGGGGTGGCGTCGCCTTCGCCGCCGACATCGGCACCCTGCGCGCCTTCCGCCGGGGCACGGCGGAACGCACCCGCCAGGTCGCCGAGCTGGCTGGCACGCACCGCCTGGTGGTGTTCGGACTCACGCTCTCCTTCATCAGCGGCATCCTGCTCTTCCTGTCGGACGTCGAGACGTTCCTGGGCTCGATTTTCTTCTGGATCAAGCTCGGCTGCGTGGCCCTGTTGCTCATCAACGGCATCGTGCTCACCCGCGTGGAGGCCGCCCTCACTCTCACCCCGGACGACGACCGGCAGTGGACACGCCTCCGCACCGTGGCCATCCTGAGTGCCACCATGTGGATCGTCACCACGCTCGTTGGCGTCGTGCTCAAGGAATTTGCGTGACGGAAGCGCCACCAGCGGCGCCGTGCGACGTGTGCGTCACCACCGGGCGCCGGGACTTCCTCCTCGACGGACTTCGCGGCGGCGCGTTGGTGCTGGCATCCCTCGGACTCCCGGCCACCGGAGGGAGTGTTCCCCGAGGGACGCGCTACCCGCAGCATGGATCGCTATGCGGTTCGGCTCACGGGCAACGCCATCATCGTGGACATCGACAAGCTGATCCAGGCAGACCTGGAGAAGAGCGCGTGGCAGCAGGCCGTCGTCACGCTGCCATGATGCGCCGTTGCGCCCGTGCGCGGCGCCGAACCCGCCTTGGCAGGACGCACCATGCCCTGTGACGATTGCCTGAGCCGACGCGCCTTCCTCGCCAGGGGCAGCCTGGCCGTCGCCAGCGCCGCGGCGCTGGTGTCGGGATGCGGCGACGGACAGTTCGGACCCGACCCACTGGCGACGACGACCGGTACCGTCAAGGTGAAGGTGGCGTCGCTGCCCGGACTTGCGGTGACGGGCCAGCTCGTGAAGATCCCACCGCAGCTCGGCCTCATCGCGGTGAGGCGCACGGGTGCCGCCACCTTCTTCGCGGTATCCACCGTGTGCACGCACCAGGGCTGCGAGACGAATATCGTCAGCAGCGGCCTGGAGTGCCCGTGTCACCTGTCGGCCTTCGACTCGAATGGCAAGGTGACGCGCCAGCCCGTGAACACGGACGGATCGGCCACCGACCTTCCGACCTACACGACGGCATACGACGCCGCCTCCGACACGCTCTCGATCAGCTGAGCGTCAATGCTGATCGGTGTCGCAGGGATGGTCGGCTCGGGCAAGAGCACACTCACGCGGGCACTGGCCGCGCGGTTCGGCCTCCAGCACGCATTGGAGAGCGTCGACGCGGACAACCCGTGGCTGGAGCGCTTCTACGCCGGCGGCGAAGACGCGATGCGCGCGACGGCGCTCAACCTCCAGCTGCACTTCCTCGCCACACGCTTCGAGAGCATGCGGCGCATGCGCGGCGCCGGCGGGAGCTGGATCCTCGACCGCACCTGGTACGAGGATGCCGAGATCTTCGCGCGCGGGCATCACGAGGAAGGGCTCATCTCGTCGCTCGAGTGGGAGCTGTACCAGCGACTCTACGTGGAGCTGCTGCACTCACCGTCGGCCCGACCGCCCCGGTTGCTCATCTACCTGCACGCGCCGCTCGATACCATCCTGGCGCGCATCCGGCTGCGCGGGCGTCCCAGGGAGAAGGACACGGCCGAGAGCTATTGGGCAGCGCTCCATAGCCGATACGAACGCTGGATCAAGGGATTCCGCGCGTGTCCGGTGCTGAGCCTCGATGTCCGCGAGTATGACCTCGTGGCCGACCCACGGGCGATCGACGCCATCGCACAGCGCGTGCGTCGCGAGCTCGAACCGGTGCTGCCACAGACAGAGATTTTTTTGGCGGGTTGAAGCAGGAGCGACCCGTTACAACGCGCTCCGTTATCCGCCGTCTGTTCTTTCCGCTTCTGGCGTCGTGAGTTCTACCGATATCCGTCGGATATGGCCCGGACGGCGGTAGAACTCACGACGCCAGAGCCGGAATACGGTTGGCGGAGGACGGAACCAGCAAACCCCCGACCGAACTTCGTCATGGAGCATGTGTAATACATTCTGGTCACGTCACCGTATGGAGCCAGCCATGTCCCGCCCCCGTCGCATTGCCAGCCTGCTGGCCGCGTCGCTGCTCGTTGCCAGCTGCCGAGAGAAGCCGCCGGCGCCGGTGGATTCCGCGTTGGCGCAGGATCTCGCGATCGCACAGCGCAGCGGGCCAGCGGGTCCGTCGGTCTTCAATGACGCGCCCATCGGCACGGCGCCAACCAGTCCGGCCCGGGGTGTGCCGACCCCGAAACCTGGGCCACCCCGCGCGTCCGCACCAACGCCGCGTCCGTCGCCGAGGCGTCAGCAGCCGCCAGCACCGGTGGCGCGCGCACCGCAACCCACGCCGCGTCCCGTGGCGACGGTTCCGGCACAGGCGCCCACGCCCGCTCCGTCCCCGGCACCCGCGACCGGCGTGATCGGGTCGGGCTCGCACGTGGGCATGAATACGAATACGAAGGTGTGCACCGCGAACCTCCTGCCGGGCGACAAGATCACGGCGACCGTCTCCAGCGGTATCACGGGGACGAACGGCGCCTCCATCCCGTCGGGCTCCACGGTGGTGCTCGAGGTGGCGTCCGTCGACCGCAGCGATCCCATCGAGGCGAGTCGCATCACCTTTCGCGTCCGCTCGGTCGACGTGAATGGCGAGCCGCAGCCGGTCTCGGGTGATGTCGCCGTCCTCGGCAGCATGGATCGGGTGCAGACGGCAGGGGGCAACGATCGCACGAAGGTCATCGGCGGCGCAGTGGCGGGCGCGTTGCTCGGCCGCATCTTCGGCAAGAGCACGAAGGCCACCGTGATCGGCGCCGCAGCCGGTGCGGCGGCGGGTACGGTCGCGGCGCGTGCGTCGCAGGGCAGCGAAGCGTGCCTGGCGGAGGGCAGCCCGCTGCGGCTCACGATCACGCGGGACATCGTGGTGCGAAGCGCCATCTGAGGCACCAGGATTTCCCGACTACTCTTAACGCCGCCGGAACCACGACGTCTCCATTGTGAAGCAGGAACCACTCACAAGGAGGTCTCGATGTTCACGCTCAAGTCGGTCATCACCGCATCCGCATTCGCGCTCGCCACGGCGGGCACACTCTCCGCGCAGGCCGTCCGGGACAGCGCCCGCGCACGCGAGCACCGCCAGGATCGCCACGCGGTGCGCAGCGACGCACACGAGCTCATGGGCGACAAGCGCGAAGTCACGGGCGACCACCGCGAGTTGCGCAGCGACAAGCGTGAGGTCGCCGCTGGGCACCGCGACGTGCGCCAGGACACGCGCCAGTTGCACGCAGCCCGCGCCGCACACGATACGGCCGCCGTCCGCGCCGCGCGCACGGAGATCCGTCACGACACGCGCGATATGAAGGGCGACGTCCACGACCTGCGCAGCGATCGTCGCGATACGCACAAGGACGTCGTCGAGGCCCGCACCGACAGGCGCGACCTGCACGGCGACCGCAAGGACCTCCGGAAGGACCACAAGAACCCGTAAGTCTGGCGAGAACGGAGAACGGAAGCGTCGGGCCACGGGTACATCCCGGGCCTCGACGCCTCCATCGGGACTGTGAAACGGGCCGTGGCTCGGAGCGCATGGCCATGCTGCGGCCCGAAGCTCCGGGCACCGGCTCGCCGGCTCGCGATCAGCCCAGTGACCACGCCCGCCTTGCAGCTGCCCTCGCAGGACCACGCCGCATTTTGAAGCGGCTCCGGCAATCCTTAACGGGTATCCAGTTGAAAGCGCCGAGCGCAGCAGTTCGGAGCCGCCCGACCTTACGAGCCACCCCGCTGCATGGGTACTCTACCAGTATGCCCCCCGACGAAAAGGACTCCGCCGCCACATCGGAGCCGGCCAAACACGAGCCCGGCAGCGCCGAGCTCGCCGAGAGCGGTCTGGGGTCGGGGTTGCTCGCGCAGCAGGAGGCCACTTCCGGTGACCAATCCATTCCGGTCGCCAAGGTCTGCCCCCACTGCGGCACGGAATACGAGACCGTCGCCCGATTCTGCCCCGCCGACGGCACCGCCCTCAAGCCCAAGGGCGCCGATTCCCTGATCGGCCACATCCTCGCGGATCGATACCACATCCTCAAGCGCATCGGCGAGGGCGGCATGGGCCGCGTCTACCTCGGCGAGCACGTCAAGATG
>JBBQFW010000303.1:0-4803 GCA_038322445.1 Gemmatimonadales bacterium | reverse complement strand
CCGTACACGGCATTGGTTCGCACGGTGCTCGCGATCCAGCGCTTCCGTCCCGACGATCCGTCGCCGTACGACGACACGGGCTGGACGCTCGATCAACTGCGTCACGTGACGGCGCTGACGATTGCGGATTCGACGATTCTCACGAAGCCGATGTCGCTGTTGACGTCGGATGTCGTCGTGAACGGAACCTCGACGGGCAATGGCGGCACGCTCGCCATCACACACGTCGGCGACTGGCGGTCGGCCACGCTGCCGTGGAAGCTGGGGCGCACAGCGGTACGCGTTGCCGACACCGCATTCACCGCGAACGGTGCGACATACGCCGCGGGCACGTACCTCGTCGCGAATAACGCCGACGCCCAGAATGCGGTGAAGACCCTTGGTCTCAAGGCCGTCGCGCTCGATCAGGCGCCATCAGTCCGCGCGCACCCGATCGCGCTGCCGCGCATCCTCTTTCTCCACACGTGGATCGAGACGCAGAACGAAGGCTGGGTGCGGCATGCGCTCGAGGAGATGGGCGTGCCATTCACCTAGACGTCCACGCAGTCGGTGAAGAAGCCGAAGTTCCTCGACAAGTTCGACGTCGTGTTGCTGCCGCATGTCGGCGCGCCCGCGGCGACGATCGTGAACGGCCGCGCGCTGGTCGGTCCCGCGATCCCCTGGAAGAAGACGCCGCTCACACCGAACATCGGCGTGATCGATTCGACGGATGACATTCGTCCCGGGTTCGGCTACGATGGCCTCGCCGCGCTGAAGGCATTCGTCGATCGCGGGGGGCTGTTGATCACGGAAGGAAACAGCACGCGGGTTCCGGTGGACTTCGGCTTCACGCCGACGGTGACGGTCGTCGCGACGCCTCGTTTGCTTGCGCGCGGGGCCGTGTTCCGCGCGCAAGCGATGGAGCGCACGAGCCCGATCCTCTACGGCTACAGCGAGGGGAGCTTTCCGGTGTACTTCAACACCGCGCCCCTCTTCAGCGTCTCGCTGGCGGCCGAGAACGACTCCGCGAGCCGTCGCGTGGCGGAGAACATCGCGGATCCTGCGATCGAGAAGGAGCTGAGTGCGATGCGTGCGCGGGTGATCGTGCGCTTCACGCCGCGCGCGGATTCGCTGCTCATCTCCGGGCTGCTCGACAATGGCGCCGAGATGGCCGGGCGCGGTGCCGTCATCGACGCGCCGGTCGGGAAGGGGCACGTCGTGCTCTTCGGCATTCGTCCCATGTGGCGCTATGAAACGCAGGGCAGCTACGCGATGATGCTGAACGCGATGCTGAACTGGAATGCGCTGGACGTGAACCAGAAACGGTGACCGGGGGCCTCGCGACGCAACGAAAAACGGCCGCCGTTCAGGATGGCGTGTTCACAACGACTCGACGCGCATGCCACCGCGCGGCTACGTCGCTCAACGCAAGTCGCGCATGCTCGAAGGTCGTCGCCTCGAGTCGCCGGCCGATCTCGTCGGTCACCTCGAACAGGCCGAAGGAGCCGAGCGTTGGCGTGATGACGCAGACATTGTCGCGCTCATTGAGCGCAGCGAGTCCTTCCTGCTGCTGGAAGCTCGGGATTCCCATGCTGTGGAACAGGATGTCAATAATCGCAGGGGGGCGCGACGCGTGCGATCCGAGCATGCGGCGGCGAAGTTCCGCCCATCCATTGGCCACCGTTCCGTAGTCCTGCGTGCCCTCGAAGGCCGGCGCGCCAATTCCCGCCATTTCGTCCAGGTTGCTGGCGACGATGAGTCCTCGGTCGGCCTCGTCGCCGAAGACGTCCGTCGGGAGGTAGTTGATGATTCCGCCGTCCACGAGCAAGTCGCCGTCGTGCCACACCGGCGGCCATAGCAGCGGCAGGGCTCCACTGGCGCGTACGAGCTTCCAGATCGGACCCTGCGTCAGGTGAACGGCGCGATGCCGTCGGATGTCCACCGCGGCGAGCACCGCCGGAATGAGCTGGTCTTCGAGCAAGCGGTCGCCGAACACCGCCTGAAGCGAGCGGTCCGCCGCCTTGCCGCTCGTCAGCGCCGTGAGCGGCGGCTGAAACTGCGCGAGGCGTGGCGCCCCGCTCCTGATGATCTCCATGGCGCGATCCAGCCCCGTTTCCGCCCGCATACCCGCCGCAAGGAGCGCGGCGACGCCGGCGCCCGAACTGCTGCCGCTCACGATGTCGATCGGCAACCCGTGCTCGTCCATCGCGCGCACGATGCCGAAGTGTGCTGGCGCGCGGGACGACGCGCCGCTGAGGGCGAGTACCACCGCGCGTCCCGTGACGCGTCGGGCGAGGCGCGCGGAATCGCTGGCGTCCCCTGCTCGCACATGGTGGTGCACGTGATCGGGGCGGGGCGCAAGCCATGCGCTTGTGCCGCTCGCCTCGGATATGCCCCCCGGCTGGATAAGGACCAGGTGCCGCGCACGCGAGAATCCGCGGGGCTCGCTGCCCTGCACGCGGTGGATCGCGGTCACGTCCACCGCGGCCACGCCGAGGAGCTCGCGCTCGATCGGACGCAGCTCGGGCGAGGACGTCGCATCGGCGATAAGCAGGATGTGATCTCCCTGACGCACGGCGCGACGCGTCCAGGAATCCACCGTTGCCTCGCAGGTGAGAATCACCGCGTCGTGCCGGCGCTCGAGCGCATCCAGCCACGCGATGATCTCGGCGTCGCCGACGTCGCCACGCCGCGTGTGCGACGCGCCCTCGCCGAGTGCCGCATCGAGTCGCGCGGCATCGACTACGGTGGCGTATAGCCCTCCCTGGCCGCACGCCGCCGTCAGTTCGGCGACGAAGGCGCGCGTGCGCACGGGATCGGTGAGCGGCACGATGGTGAACGTGGTGGCGCGCCGTGCAACAGAGGCCGATGTCGTGGCGCCCACGGCGAGCAGACGTGTGATCCCCCGCGCGAAGGGCACCGAGCGGGCCAGCAGCAACTCGATGGCGGTGCGATCGAGGCGTGCGACCGTGCTGTCGCGCACCGCGCGTACCGACGTCGATCGCGGTCCCTCCGTGAACAACGCGGCATCGGCGACGAATGCCCCGGGACCCAGCCACGCGACATGGCGCTCGCCAGCCGACGTTCGGCGCACCATCTCGAGTCGGCCCGCGCGCACGAGCCACGCCGCGTCGGCGCTATCGCCCTGGCGGAGCAGCGTGCTGCCGCCGTCAACACGATCCCACCGCAGCTCGGACTGGATCCACGCGAGCTCCGCATCGTCGAGGCCAGCGAGCACCTCGAAGTCGCGCAGTGACTGATGGTCGCGTGCAGAACGCCGCAGCTCCGCGAGCAGCAGCGAAACGCCTGCGGCCGTGGCCTCGGGCATCAGGTGAATGCGCCTCACCTTCGGTGGGCGACGAAGCTGCGTTGTTGTCCTCCTGGTGTCCGACTGGTGACCACCGAGGTACACGAGGTCCGTCTGGCGGCGTGGTGATCCGTCGCAGGCGATGGCGTACGCGGCGGAGTCTGGCTCGATGTCGGACGGCTGGATGACGAGCACCCGGTCCGCATGCGCGACCACGTGCGCCGCGCGGTCACCGTCCGCTCCGCGCACGATGTAGACGACGGTGTGCGCGCCGTGCTCTTGCGCCGCAAGCTCCTGTGCGAGATCGTCGTCAGCTTCGGAGTGCGCAGCAGAAAGCGCGACGCACCGTGCGTCATCGAGTGCGTCCGTCGCGGTCGCGACGTGGCCCGTGAGAACTGCCTCCATCGCCTCATCGCAGTGCTCGAGCAGCACGGTGATGATCAGTGGCTCCGGAGGGACGTCCGTGAGCGCATGATCCGGCTGCTGCGCCAAGCGCGCTACCGTAGTCATTGACTCGTCGGCGCTTGCCAACGCCTCCCGGAGTGCCGCCGAGGCAATGCGCGTGAGCCGTCCGTGTCGCAGCGCCGTGACGCTCACCGAAGAAGGTTTCGCCGAAAGCGCCTCGGCCATTCCGATGACGGAGCCCGCCGTAGCCCAGCGCGAAGGCTCGCCGGGTCGCCCCACCAGGAATACGCCGGACTCGATCACCAGCACATCGGTGACTGGCTCGCCGAGCGCTCGCACTTGCGTGGCTGGAGCGATGGTGTGGGAGGAGCCGTGCGCGGCGAGACGGTGCGCGGTGGCAACGTCCCCGATCATCGACGCCAGCGCATCGCACACGATGCTGGTCCCGTCGCGGCCTGGCAGCGGTGCGCTCATCGCATCGTGGAGAAGCGGCGCTCCACCATCGCGAGAAAGCGCTGGCGCCGCTCGGGCGTGGTCGTGTCGATCGCATGCAATGCGAGCCACACATGGCGACAGCGGGCGGCAAGCCCCACGCGAATGCCGCGCTTGATGGTACGCTGACCAGGGAAGCCAAGCACCTGCAAGGCAATCCAGGGCAATCCCGTGGTGGTGACGGTGGCGAGAAAGCGGATGCGCCGCAGCCGCGAGCGAGCCACGCCGCCGTTTTCGGGAATGTCGAACGCGACGCCCGGCAGCCACGCGCGGTCGAGCCAGCCCTTCAACATTGCAGGCAGTCCGAAGAACCAGGTCGGGAACACGAACACGAGCCCTTCGGCGCGCTCGATGCGCGCCACGTGTCCGGCCATCACGCCCGAGACGCTCTTCGCCGGGTCATGGAGGTAGTCCAGCCACTCGCCCTCGCGCAGGACGGGATCGAAGCCCTCGGCGTAGAGGTCGAGGAGGTCGACGTCGTGACCGTTCACCGCGAGGCCGGCGAGCACGCGCTCGAGCAGTGCGTGACAGAAGCTCCCGGCGTGGGGATGGCAGTAAACCACAAGGATGTTCAATCGGCTCCATGGCGGCGGGACGCCCGAAGATACCTCAACCTCGCC
>JBBQFW010000302.1:0-4814 GCA_038322445.1 Gemmatimonadales bacterium | reverse complement strand
TTGTGCCGAGCATGCCGAGGATCGGCGGCGCCTGGGCGACCCTCGTCGCGATCCTTGGCACGACGATCAGCCCCTACCTTTTCTTCTGGCAGGCGTCGCAGGAGGTAGAAGAAGAAAAAACACTGGGGCGGCGTCGGATCGCCGACCGCGTCGGGGCCGATGCGTACGAGATCCGGACACGCGTGATCGACATCTCCGTCGGTACGTTCTTCTCGAATGCCGCGATGTTCTTCATCATCCTGGCGACCGCACTCACACTGCATCGCGCAGGGCTCACCAAGCTCGAGACCTCGAGACAAGTCGCCGAGGCGCTCAAGCCGCTGGCGGGGCGTTTCGCATCACTCCTCTACACAGTGGGCCTTCTCGGGACCGGTGCGCTTGCCATTCCCACACTCGCCGGATCGGGCGCATACGCCTTTGCCGAGATCTTTGGCTGGAGACAGGGGATGGACGAGCCGTACAATCGCGCGCCAGGATTCTATGCGACCTTCATCTGCTCGATCGCGCTCGGCATCGCGATGAATTTCTCGGGTATCAACGCCGTATCCGCGCTCTACTGGACGGCAGTCATCAACGGGGTGCTCGCGCCGTTCCTGCTCGTTGGGATCTTGATCGCGGCCTCCGATTCAGCGTTGATGCACGGTCAGCCAAGTTCCCGCGGTGCGCGTACCGTCGTTGGCATCACAACCGTCGTCATGTTCGCAGCCGCCCTCGGCATGTTCGTCTTCTGAGCAGGCGTCGCGGCGCTCGTCTCCACATCCCCTCGCCCACGGCCCTTCTCGTCGCGGTGGGCGCGATTCTCCTTGCGCTGAATGAAGATCCAAACCCCGTTGGCACTGGACGGGCTTGCACTTCACGTTGACGGGTGTGCGCTAGTGGTAGTCGAGATTCCCGGTGCAACCTCGCCAACGTAACGCCAGCGCGAGCGGGACGTCGGCGTCCACAGCGAGCGAAAAGACCGGAATCCCGCGCAACGAGTCGTTTCCTTCCGCGCTCGTTGTCTTCATGAGCCCTGATCCGTCCGCGCGGACATCGCCACCTCTCGTTCCTGCGCGACCTCGGCGTCGAGACTCGCGCGGTCGCGACCAACGGTCGCCACGGCGAGGGCGCGTCCACCCGCGATGTACCGTACTTCGCAATCGCGCGCCGCCAGCGAGCCGTCGATCTCGACCGCGTCCCATCGCTCGGCATGTCCGACGTAGGAGATCTGCACGTCATAGTGGGTACTCCAGAAGAACGGGACGGCCGTGAACCGCTCGTTGGCGCCGAGGATGTTGCGGGCCGCGGTCTGCGCCTGGCGCTCGGCCGCGACCCAATGTTCCACGCGAATGCGTTCGCCCGTGCGGGCATCGGGGTAGCGCGCCACGTCACCCGCGGCAAAGACATCCGGCGCGTTCGTCCGAAGCTGCTCATCGACGAGAATGCCACGGTCCACACCAAGGCCGGCGCGCTCGGCCAGTTCCACATTCGGGCGCACGCCAACGCCGGCGACGACGAACGCCGCCGGCAGCCGTTCGCTGTTCTCGAGCACGACCGCGCCATCGACCAGTTCGCGCGGCTTCTGGCCAAGGTGGAAGACGACCCCATGCTCTCGGTGAATACCGTGAATGAAGTCGCCGAGCTGGGGACCGAGCACGCGTTCCAGCGGCCGGGTCTCCGGCGCGACGACGTGCACCTCGAGCCCGCGTGTGCGAAGCGAAGCCGCGACTTCGAGCCCGATGAAGCTCGCGCCGATCACGACGACGCGTGCGCCGTGGCCCGCGCGTGTGGCGGCGTCGATGATGGTGCGACTGTCGGCGAGCGAGCGCAGCGTGAAGAGCGGAAGCCGCTCGACCCCGGGCAGTGGAAGGCGGATCGGTGACGCGCCGGTGGCGAGCAACAGGGCTCCGTAAGGAATTGCGGTGCCATCGTCCAGGTGAACGCGTCTGCCCGGAATATCGAGCTCCTTTGCGAATCGCGGCCGTAGAAGCGTGATGTCGTTGTCGCGGAAGAAGGCGGGAGGACGAAGCGTCACCCACGCCTCCTCCGCAGTGCCGGCGAGGTAATCCTTGGAGAGGTTGGGGCGATCGCCCGGCGCATCCGGATCCGCGTCAACCATCGTGATCGCGCCGCCGTATCCCTCGTTCCGGAGAGTCTGCGCGGCAACCATCCCCGCGGCACCGGCCCCGATGATCACAACGGACGTCGGGAACGAGGCGCTTCCACTCGTCCCGCGCGCAGGCGGCGTCTCGGCGCGCGTCGCCGGACCGACGACTCGCAGCCGACCAGCCGACTCCTCGACGCGCCAGCAGGGCAGTGCGTCGAGGGCGGGTGGCCGGTCCATGCCACCATCGCGCAGGCGAAAGGCGGTGTGATGCCATGGGCAGCGGATCGTGTCGCCAACGAGAATGCCATCGACGAGCGGTGCGCCATAGTGCGAGCAGGTAGCGCCGATGGCGTAGCATTGGCCGCCCACACGCGCGACGAGAACGGCGTCGTCCCCGACGCGACCGGCCAGCATGGCGCCCTCGGACAACTGGTCGCTGGCGATGCCGGCCGTAAGATCCGGACCGTCTGGCGGCCCATCGTGATCGGTCATGTGATGCCTCGGTCGATGTCTGGGGGTTCGCTGCGCGAAGTCGCGTGCCTGAAGTAGTGGTCAGTAAGGATAGAGACATGGCGATTGACCGCGAAGGACCTCGCCTGGACGTACTTCGCGCGTGTCGACAGCGTCGTCGCCCGTCCGGAGTACCGCTAAGAATGCGCTAAATAGCGGCGGAATGTCACATTGGACGGTGAAATCATGCGCACTTTGACGCATGACCGCCTCTGCCCCACCGCAGCGCATGAGCCACATGTCACCGCCCTCAGGCGCCGCGCAGGCGACCATCCTCATCATCGACGATGAGCGCGAGATTCGTCTCGCGGTGGCGACAGCGTTGGCCGCCCTGGGAATGCGCGCACTGGAAGCGTCGAGTGCGGCGACCGCGTCGGCCATCGCCGCGAGCGAGAATCCAGATCTATACCTCCTCGACCTCGGCCTTCCCGATCGAAGCGGCATGGAGCTCTGTGCCGAGCTGAGACGATGGACGTCGGCGCCGATCATCGTCCTCTCGGCCCGGCACGCCGAGCGCGACAAGGTGGCGCTTCTGCGAGCGGGAGCGGACGACTACGTCAGCAAGCCATTCGGCATGACGGAGCTGGTGGCCCGCATCGAGGCGCAGTTGCGCCGGGCAAGGACGCCCCAACGAAAGCTCCCGCCCGCATTCGACCTTGATGGTCTCAGCATCGATCTGCCCCGAAGTGAGTTGCGCCGAGGGACGACGTCGATTCGACTGTCGCCGACGGAGTGGGGCATTTTTCGCACACTGGTCCTCTGGGGTGGACGACCCGTGCCGCACCAGGAGATGTTCAACGCCGTCTGGGGCCGGCAGTTCGGCAATCCGTCGCAGTACCTGCGTGTGTACGTCACGCACCTGCGCCGAAAGATCGAGCGTGACGCGGCGACGCCGCGCGTGATCCTCACGGAGCCGGGTGTCGGCTATCGGTTGGGCAGTGACTAGCCACAGCACCGGCAACCAATACACGCTCGGCCGCTGGTGCTTCTGGCTCGTCATGCTCTCCCTCGTTACGGCCGCGTTGCTGGCCGTTCGGGGCGACATCGAACAATCGCACGCCGCGCTCGTGCTGCTGCTCGTCGTACTCGGTGGAAGTGCGGGAGGGGGGCGCACGCTGGGGTACGTCCTCGCGGTGCTCGGCTTCCTGCTCCTCGACTACTTCTTCCAGGCGCCGTACGGATTGTTCTCGGTGGGAAAGGCGCTCGACTGGGTGGTGCTCTCGGCCTTCGTGGCCTCCGCCTTCGTGACCACCGAGCTGCTGGCGCGCGCAAAGGAAGAGGCGGATACCGCGCGGGCGCGCACTGACGAAGTGGCGTCGCTCTCGCGGCTTGGCTCGGCAACGCTTCGACATGCACGAGCCGAGGACGCGTTGAATGCCGCCGGCTCGCTCATTCGCGCGACACTCGGCGCGCGGTGGTGCAGCATCCGTCACATACCGAACATGGGCGACGAATCGGACTGGACGAGCGCGGCCCTCGGCGAGGACGACGGCCATGCGCGACGGCGCGGACTGCTCGAAGAGCGCATCATCGATCGCATCGCCCTGGGCATTCATGAGGGCGAGGTCGTCCTGGCGGCTCCAGGTGGCGGCGTCTCCGTGGAAGTGCTGGAGAATCATGGCGGCAGCGATCACGTCGAGGCGATCGGGTTGCCGCTGCACGCCGATTCGCGCCTCGTCGGGATCCTGATCGTCGGCGGCGATTCGAGCACGCCCATCGTGTTCGATGCCGCGCGGCGGCGCTTCATGGGCACGATACGCTATTACGCCGCACTGGGCGTCGAGCGCGTGCGCCTGGAGCGTGAGGCGCGGCAGGCGCGCGACCTTCGTGAGGCGAACCGGCTGAAGGACGAGGTGCTCGCGACGGTCTCGCACGACCTGCGGACGCCGCTCACGTCGATCAAGCTCCTTGCGCAAGCGTCGGCCGTGCGTGGTGATCCGGCGGCGGCCACGATCGAGCAGCAGGCGGATCGGCTCTCGCGCATGGTGTCGAACGTCCTGGATCTCTCGACGATACGATCCGGCACGGTGCGGCTGGAGATGGAGCTGAACACGGCTGAGGACGTGATTGCCGCCGCGATCGCGCAGGCGCAGGGCGGCCTGAATGGCCGACGGCTCCACACGAGCGTGGATCTCGACGAGCCCGAACTGGTGGCGCGATTCGACTTCGTCCAGACGCTGCGCATCCTCGGCAACCTGATCGACAACGCGCTGCGCTA
>JBBQFW010000301.1:0-4821 GCA_038322445.1 Gemmatimonadales bacterium | reverse complement strand
TGACTGGTCCGCCATGCATCACGCGACGGGTGCTACGCGCGATGCAGCAATCGCGGACCGGAAGCTTCTTGTTTCGAAGACACAGACTGATGTTTTGGCGGGGTTAGCATTGCTGAAGGCCACCAATATTCGACCGATGTGGGCCGCGAACACGATCATTGCCACAGTTGCGGCCGGGGATCTTCCAACCGTAGTTGCGTGGCCCTCGGTACGCGCCATTCATCTCGATGGAAAGCCTCAGCCATCGTGCCCACAGCCCACGTCCACTCCCAGTTACGACGGGAAGTCCTCACGCGACGGCACCAAGCTTACGCCATTCATAAGCGCAGGTTACGACGGACATCTGGGTGGCGTGGGCACGGGCGGTCGGAATCGAATCGCAGTCCTCGAGGCCACGTTCAGCGTCGGAAATCAACTCGATAGCGATCATGTCGCTTTCGACTATCAGCATCCGACAGGCTGTGGCGGCGGTGGTCCACCGCGAGTCATTGTGTCGCGCGCGTGCACTGCCGGATCCTGCGGGACAGGCTTCACCGGAGCAGTCCTACAGCACGCGACCACGGTTACTGGTATCGCCGCAGGCAGCATAGAGCGAGCGCAGAACCCCGGTATCAGCGGCTGCCTGCTCAACACAAGTGCTGAAATTCAACGCAGCGGCGCGGCGCCCGGAACTGAAATTCTGTTCTGAGGTTTCGACTCGTGCACAGATGCCGGAATGGCGTTACAGGAAATCATGAGTAGCGGTGTCGACGTCGTGAATCTCTCATGGTCAGCAGGAACTTCTTGCGACGAAAGTTACGACTGTGGCGGCGTCGATTCCATGCTGCTCAACCTTAGACAGGCAGGGGTTGGAATCGTGGTCGCAGCAGGAAACAATCAAGAGACTGCCGGCACGGCGTGCACGCTTAATTGGCCGGCGACTAGCACACAGGCGATCGCAGTCGGATGGATTGATACGATCGATGCCACAGTGCCGCTTGACTCGACGCCACTCAATGTCGGCTCTTCGTGGGGCGGTGTCGGAGCTGTAACGGTGCAACCTCATGGGGCGTCTCTGAGTGGAGTCCTCATCTCAGCGCCTGGAAGTTGGGATTTGACGCCCTTCTATCCACCATACGGTGAACTGTCTCCTGCGGAGTGTCTCGGCGGTACCTCACTGGCCGCGCCATTTGTCGCCGGGATTTATGCTGATACAAAGCAAGCATTAAACTCACTTGGTTGGACGAAGCCGCTGCGCGGCAGATGTTGCTTCGCTGTGACGTCGTCGCGTGCCTGACCTGACGCCTCGGTGCGCACGCCGGCAGGCCCGGGACCCATCGCGCGCAGCGCTGGTCGCGCGTGGTGCTCGTCCGTCCGATACAGCGGCACGCTCGTGCGACGCGGCGCTCGGAGGTCGTGCGTCTGCGAGCCGGGAGATTCCCCATGGGTCAGCTGCGCGAGCGGATGGACGAGGACATGGCGATGCGGGGGCTGAGCCCCAACACGCGCAAGACATACCTTCAGTGTGTCGGGGTGTTCGTACGATGGTTCAAGCGCTCTCCACGCGAGCTCGGTGCGGAGCACGTGCGCGCGTTCCTGCTTGACCTGCTGCGCGTCAAGAAGCGTGCAGCCTCGACGATCGCGACGTACGTGGGCGCGCTCCGATTCCTATTCTTCGTCACGCTTCGTCGGACCGACCTGTGCTTTGCCGACCTGCCGCGTCCCAAGATTCCGATGCGACTGCCGACGGTGCTCGACGTCGCGGAGGTCGCGAAGCTCCTTGGGGCGATCTCGTCTCTGAAGCACCGTGCGATTGTCATGTTGGCGTACGGGAGTGGACTGCGAGTGAGCGAAGCGTGTCGACTGCGCGTCGATCAGATCGACAGCGCGCGGATGGTGATCGTGATCCGCGAGGCCAAGCGCGGGCGGGAGCGTCACACGGTGCTCGGCCCTCGGCTGCTCGCCGCGCTGCGTGCGTACTGGAAGGCGGTGCGTCCGAAGGGGCCGTATCTCTTTCCGTCG
The DNA here is from genome assembly GCA_038322445.1 of Gemmatimonadales bacterium. Classification (GTDB taxonomy): domain Bacteria; phylum Gemmatimonadota; class Gemmatimonadetes; order Gemmatimonadales; family Gemmatimonadaceae; genus AG11. The sequence continues at coordinate 2,820 of JBBQFW010000301.1, read as the reverse complement.
GCACGCGCGGGCACGGCGGCGCCGACGATGACGCGCGCGGCGGTGAGCAAGGCGCTCAAGATGGCGGTCGCGGCGGCAGGACTGAAGAAACGAGTGTCGCCACACACGCTTCGACACAGCTTCGCAACGCACCTCATCGAGGGTGGAACCGACCTGCGCACCGTGCAAGTGCTTCTCGGTCACGCCTCCCTCCCAAGCACGACCCGGTACATCCACGTCACGGCCGCGCGCGTCGCGAGCTTGGTCAGTCCACTCGATCGGTTGGCGATCACCAACGAAGCGATCACCACCGAAGCGATCACGCGGTAGCCGCACGTGCAGTCGGACACGTGCGCGATCGTCGCGCGCGCGTCGGCACGACCCGCCTTGGAGCTCGCGGACATCGTCCGCAGGCACGGGGCGGCATACCGGTCGACGCACGCCGTGACCCCGGAGCAGAGCGTGGTCCTGCGCGACATCGTGCGCTGCAGGACCGCCGCGCTCGGCGGGCACGTCGAGGTGTGCGCTGCGTGCGGACACACGAGCGAGCCGTCGTACAACTCGTGTCGCAATCGACACTGTCCGAAGTGTCAGTCGTCGGCCGCGCACCGGTGGGTCGAAGCGCGCATGGAGCGGCTACTGCCGACGCACTACTTCCACGTGGTCTTCACCCTGCCGGCGGAGCTGCGCGGCGTCGCGATGCGCAATCGTCGGCTGGTGTTCGACCTGATCTTCGCGGCCGCATCGGCGACGCTCCTGGATCTCGGCAAGGATCCCAAGCGCCTCGGCGCGCGGCTGGGGATCACGATGGTGCTGCACACCTGGGCTCGCGACTTGTCCTTTCATCCGCACGTCCACGCGATCGTGACCGGCGGAGGGCTGTCGCTCGACGACGCGCGCTGGGCCTCGTTGCGCGACGAGTACATCTTCCCAGTCGAGGTCATGGGCGCGCTCTTCCGCGGGAAATTCCTCGCCGGACTCGCGGCTGCCCACGCGCGAGGCAAGCTCGATCTCGGCTCTCAACACGGGGACGAGCCCGTCGATCCCGAGGCCTTCGATCGCCTTCGAAAGCGGCTGTACGCAAAGAGCTGGCACGTCTATGCCAAGCGTCCCTTCGGCGGCCCCGAGCAGGTCATCAAGTACCTCGGTCGGTACACGCATCGAGTAGGCATCTCCAACGCGCGCCTCGCAGCGATGGACGACGCCGGGCGTGTGACATTTCGGACCAAGAACGGAGCCGAGGTCACGCTCGACGCGCAGGTGTTGGTCGGGCGATTTCTCCAGCACGTGCTGCCCGACGGCTTCGTGAAGATTCGGCACTACGGGATCCTCGCGCCGGGCAACGTCGGTACGAGGCTCGTGAAGGCGAGCGCGCTGCTCGCCGCCGAGGCCGCGACGGGGCCGGTCTCGACGGGCGCGCCGTTGGCCGAGGGGCACGTCGTGAGCGTCGTCGAAGAGATGGCCAACGCGTGCCCCGGCTGCGGTGCGCTCGAACTCCGGCGCACCGCGATTCCCAACGCCTCGCCGCACGCGCTCGAGCGAGGACCACCGTGAGCGCGAGCTGCGCGCGCGAATCGATCTTCTGGCACGCTCCGAAAGGGCGACCCTGGACACGGGTTTGTCCGCGCCGCGATCGCAACGCTTCAGGCGCCCCTTCTATAGATTGGGTCGTCTCCGAGCGTCGCACGCGAAGCCCTCGTCGCGCTCCGTGGGAACGTTGCGCGACGCCTCTCTACGGGTGCGCCGCCGCCGCACCATGTCCCGATGCGCTACGCAGCGACTGCGCCCTCGCTTCTGCCCCATAGGCGCGAGCTGAACCGCTGCTCTGGCCGCGCAGCGGCTCCGGCCAACGGGTCGATTGCGCGACTGCGCCTCGGGTAGGCGACGCCAGTCGGTGCGTCGTCGTCGCGGGCGCGCGCGTGAGCCGACTCGCGCGGCGCACTCACGCAATCGCCTATAGATTATGGAAACGACCCCATCGCGCCACCCTACGAGGTGAACTGGCTTTGCGATGCCTATCCCCCTCGAGACGGGGACTGACCTGCCTGGCTTCTGAGGACCACGAATTAGTTGGAAGTTGCCCCTCCGAGTTGTGTGTTCTGAATCATGATCCGTTTCTTGAACTCGCTCGGCGTGAGGTAGCCAAGACTCGAGTGCGGACGAACGTCGTTGTAGTGGCTACGCCATCAACCGATCACCGTGGTCGCCTCGGTGCGGTTGCGGAACCACTCCATCGTCAGGCACTCGTCGCGGAAGCGGCCGTTGAAGCTCTCGTCGGTGCCGTTCTGCCAGGGCTTGCCGGGATCGATGAGCGCCGTGTGGATACTCTGATCGATGGACCACTTCAAGATCGCCTTCGAAATGAATTCCGGTCCGTTGTCGGAGCGGAGGTAGCGCGGCGCGCCGTGCACGCTCACGAGGCGCGCCAGCACTTCGATGACGCGTGCCGAGCGAATGCTGCCCGCGACATCGATCGCGAGGCACTCGCGGGTCCACTCGTCGATGATGGTCAGGCACTTGAGCTGCTGCCCGTTGGCGCAGTGATCGAAGATGAAGTCGATGGCCCAGACGTGGTTGCGATCCGTCGGCGGCGTCGGTCTCGGGCGACTCGCGGCAACGCGGCGTCGCGATCGTTTGCGCGGCACCTGCAGGCCCGCCTGGCGCCAGAGGCGGTAAGCGCGGTCCGCGCTCATCGCATGTCCTTCGCGGCCGAGGAAAATCTTCACGAAGCGGTAGCCGTAGCGCGGGTACTGCGCAGCGAGCTCGCGCATGCGTGCGAGCACCGGCGCGTCCGCGATGGCTCGCTTCGACGTGTACTTCAATCCCGACCTCGCGGTCCCG
>JBBQFW010000300.1:0-4822 GCA_038322445.1 Gemmatimonadales bacterium | reverse complement strand
GGGTTCACCATGCAAACCTTGCCGTCACGAAAGGCGCGCAGGATGGGATGGTCGATCCCGCCGCGCTCCACGAGCTCGTGCAGCAGCACGCGCTTGTAGATCAGGTCGATCTTGCCATGCGGGCCCTGCAGCGCACCGCCGCTGTACGTGATGTCCGCGGGATCAATGATGTCGCAGCGACAGCCCTGGCGGGTGAAGTACTCCTGGAACAGGAGGAATTCACTCTGGGTCGGCACGTCGGACCAGTCGACGATGGCGATGTTCGGCCGCTCGCGACGACCCGACCACTGTTCGTACGCATCAAGGAGGGCGTTGAGCACATTGTGTCGCGCCGGCAACGGATGGACGTCCCACGACCGCAGGAATTCGCGCATGATCGGCAGCCCGTAGAACACCTCCGTCAGCACTTCGTTGTTCCCGCCGCCTGCCGGGGTCTCGGCGTTGTACTCGGTGAACTTCATGCCGCCCTGGTCCGCCGTGAAGAACGCGTCGAGGCGCGATACCGGACTGGTATCGCGGAAACCGGTTTCCACGTGCACGAGCTGGTGCTCCCACTCCATGAGGCCGAACTGCGCGAGGAGCTTCTCGTCCTCGAGCGCCGCGCGGTGCGCCGTGCGAAACGCGCGGAGCACCACGGCGCCGCGCTTCTGGAGAAACCGATACTGCGATGGAGACAGGAAGCGCGGCCGCAACACGGTGCAGAGAGCACGATCGCCGAAGAACAATCCGCGCTGCTGCAGCTGCTCGTCGAGTTGGCGCTGCGTCTCGCCACCGAGATCGTCGGTGAGGAGGGAGTGGTACTGCTCGATGCCGTCGCGCAGCATCTCAGCGCCCCACGGGCGTTGGCGTCATCACATGCCCTCGCGACGGCCGGTGAGGAACTGCCCACGACTGACATCGCCCAATGGCTTGTTCGCCTTCGCCAACCGGATGACGAGATCCGCCATGCCCTTGAGCACCCACGCGAAGTAGTGCGGCGTGAGCGAATTGATGTCCATGTCCGGCGCAGGATTCATGAAGTCGATCGCGTACGGAATGCCGTCGCGCACCGCGAACTCGAGCGAGCACATGTCGTAGCCGAGCGCGCGCATGAGCGTGAGGCTGTCCCGCTTGATGCGGGCTTCGAGCTCCGGCGACAGGTGATCCTCCTCGGGCACATAGCACCGGTTCTTCGGATCGTACTTCATGCACAGCACTTCCGCCTGGCCAAGCGACATGCAGCGGATGAACTGGTCCCACTCGATGAACTCCTGCACGATCATCGTGAGCAGACCGGAGGTGTTGTAGTTCTCGATCAGCTCTTCCTTCGACCGGCAGACGTAGACCTCCTTCCACCCGCCACCATGCGCATCCTTCAGGATGCACGGCATGCCGATGTGCGCGATGATCGCGTCCCAGTCGAACGGGTAGCGGAGGTTGCGCAGGCTTTCGTCGTGCACGATGCCGGGGACGTAGTCCTTGTTCGGGATCGCGATGGTTTTTGGGCTGGCGACGCCGAGCCGCGTAGCAAGGGATGCGTCAAAGAGCTTGTCGTCCGCCGACCACATGAACGGATTGTTGACGACCGTGACACCCTGGAGCACCGCGTGCTTGAGGTAGGTGCGGTAGTAGCCGATCTCGTGCGAGATCCGGTCGACGATGACGGCGTAGGGGACGGGCTCGTCCATCGAGGTGCCGCCGAGGGACACGTATTCGACCTCGACCCCCTCGTTTCTCCGCGCGACTTCCTCACTGAGCGCAGGGGGGAAGGACCATTCACGTCCGACGAGCAGTCCTACCTTGAGCATCGCTGTGGGGGTTAGTGGTTCAAGAGCAGGAGGATGGGACGAAACGTCGGGATGATAGGAGGAGAGGACGACAGGAGACCCCGAGCTTTTTCTCTCATCCTATCATCCTCAGTTATCAGTCAGATCCCGCGACGTACATCCGGATCATCTGGCGCCAGTAGGGCCAATCGTGCGCCCACCCGTCCCAGATTCGTAGCGCGTGCCAGAGGTTCTTCGACCACAGGCGGGCTGAGAAGTATTCGCTGTTGCCCCGGAGCGGATCATCCTGCCCGATGGCGAGGACAATGTCCATGCGGTGCATTGCGTCCAGGCGACCCTGATCCCACTCGTTCACGATGAACTCGGCCGGGTTGTATGGATAGACATGCTCGTCCGTGTATCCGCCCGTGACCTCGCGGATGTCGTACACGCCGCTCAGGCCAATCGCGCGACCCACGAGGTGCGGATAGCGCAGCGCGAAGGTCAGCGCGTGATACGCGCCGAAGCTCGCGCCCGTCGTGATCAGGAATGGATTCTGGTTGCGATGCTGCGTGAGGGGCACGACCTCGTCGCGGAGGTAGGCGTCGTACCGTCCGTGATGGAATGCACGATCGGCGGGATGCTTCCACTTCGCGTACCAGCTGTCCGAGTCAACGCTGTCCACGCAGTACAGTTGCAGCCAGCCATTCTCGAGCTGCTCGCCGAGGGCCGCGATCATTCCCTGGTCTTCCCATTCGAAGAAGCGTCCCATGGAACTGGGAAACACGATGACGCGCGCTCCGGCGTGTCCGAAGACCAGCAAGTCCATGTCCCGGTCGAGACTGGGGCTGAACCAGCGAACGTGCTCACGCTGCATGCGGCGTCATTCCGTTGGCGGGGAAGAGAAATTTCAGTACGCGTTCGACCCGGGCGCTCCAGCTCTGCTCATTGTGCTCGCCGCCTTCGGCCTCGAGGTACGCGAGATCATGGTCGATCGTCCAGCCTTTTGCCACCAGCGCATCCCGCAGGGCACGCGCGTTCACCAGCGTATCCTCGCCTTCGGCGGTGCCGGCGTCCAGCCAGATGCGAAGCGGCAGCGCGCCACGCAACGCCTCTACCTCCCGCAGGATGACGCGATCGTCCCACCACACGGAGGGCGACAGCACCGCGAGCCGGCTGAACGCGGTGGGATAGCGCAGGCCAAGGTGCATCGTCAGCAGCCCGCCGAGCGACGACCCACCGATGGCCGTGCTCGCGGCGCTCGGCAGCGTCTTGTAGGTGATGTCGATGAACGGCTTCAACTCCTCCACGAGCATGCGGCCATAGTCGTCCGCGTGCCCGCCGCGCCCTGCCTCGACTTCCGCCGTTGGCGTGTATTCGTCGAGCCGATATTCGCCCGTGTTATAGATGCCCACGATGATCAGGGGCTCGATCTCGCCCGCCGTGATCAACCGCTGCGCGGACTCGTCGACCTGCCACTCCTCGCCGAAACTCGTGGCGCGATCGAAGACGTTCTGTCCGTCGTGCAGGTAGAGGACGGGATACCGATCGGCGGTCTCCAGGTCATACCCCGGCGGCAGATAGACAACGACGGTGCGGTCGTGCGGGAGATATCGGGAGTGAAACGCCTCGTGCGCGCGTACGTCGCCCGTGAGCGTGTGGACGACAGCAGTGGATTCGAGGGGAGGAGTCGACGCGTCGGCCATGAGAGAGCGAGCGGGTGCAAGGGCGGTACCAGTGCTGCGTCCCGTTCGACGCCACCGGAGGAACGGATATTAACGGGTCTGGGGTGTCTCGCTTGCCCGCGCACTCATGCGCGGAGCGACCCTGGCGTTGTCCAGAAGCCCTCGGGATGACGCGCCATTTCGGGCCGGTAGAGCGCCTGGATGGCGGCGACGTCCGCTTCGAGATCCCCTGACGGGTAAACTGGTGCGGTGATCCGTATTTCTTTGCGGCTCCAGTCGAACACGATGGGAACGATGGGCACGGCCGCCGCCTGTGCGATGCGGTAAAAGCCCGTGCGCCAGTGATCGACCGCCCTCCTGGTGCCCTCGGGCGTGATCGTGAGCACGAACTGCGGCTCGGCGCGCACGGCGGCGGCCATCTCGGCGACGACCCCCTCCGGCGAGTCGCGACGGACGGGTCGTCCGTTGATCATGCGCATGAAAGTGCCCATGGGCGGACGGAACAGCGAGTCCTTCCCGAACCAGTACGACTTCAGGTCGAGCGCGAAGAGTGCCCACACGCCGATTGGAAAATCCCAGTTCGACGTATGCGGGGCGACGACGATGACGAACTTGGGCAGCTCGGGCAGCGTTCCCGCGAAACGCCATCCGCTGAGCCGCATGAGCACGCGCCCGATCGCCGGGAACAGCACGCGATGCGCGCGTGGATACCCACTACTCACGCCGCCTCCGAGCGGCTCGCGAGCGCGCGCGCGATGCGCCGGTCGGGCACGAGCCACAACAACGCGACACCGACGTACAACGCGCCCGAGATCCACTGGCTCACACAGGCGAATGGAATGGCAAGGGCGTAGGCAGCCAGTGACATCCTTCCCTTCAGATCATCGCCGAGGGCGCGGCGAACGAGTGAACCCTTCCCCTGCTCCTGAATGATCTCGCGCTGGAGGAGCCAGAAAGAGGCTCCGCACATGAGGAGATTCACGCCATAGATCGACGTCGGCGTTGGCGCGAAATGATTTTCGCCCATCCAGCCCGTGGCGAACGGAACGAGGGACACCCAGAACAGCAAGTGGAGGTTTGCCAACAGCACCCCGGAGCCCACCTGTTTTGTGGCGTGCAGCAGGTGGTGATGGTTGGTCCAGTAGACGCCGATGTACACGAAGCTGAGGATATACGAAAGGAATGCCGGCAGCACTTGCTTCAGGTCGCTGAGGTGTGCCTGATCCCTGGGTACGTGCAGCTCGAGCACCCTGATCGTGAGGATGATCGCGATGACACCGTCGCTGAACGCCTCGAGCCGCCCCTTACCCACGACGCCGTCTCCCGATCACTCGGCGGCGATGCATTCGATCTCCACGCGGCCATCGAGCGCGAGGCCCGTGGTGCCGAACG
>JBBQFW010000299.1:0-4827 GCA_038322445.1 Gemmatimonadales bacterium | reverse complement strand
CTCGAACTGGCGCGGGCCAATCTGGTTCCCGATGAACTACCTGCTCATCGAAGCGCTGGAGCGGTACGATCATTTCTATGGCGCGGACTTCACGGTCGAGTGTCCGGTCGGGTCCGGCCACATGCTCACGCTCGGTCAGGTGGCGCAGGAGTTGTCCGCGCGGTTGACGCGCATCTTTCTTCCCGATGCAGACGGCAATCGTCCGTGCCACGACGGCGACACACACTACGCGGCGGATCCGCACTGGCGTGACCTCGTCCTCTTTCATGAGTACTTCCACGGCGACAACGGCCGTGGTGTCGGTGCGAGCCACCAGACAGGCTGGACGTCACTGGTCGTACGGTGTCTCGACTCCGTCGCTTCTGCGCGAATGCCGCGCGCCGCACGACACAGCACTTCGTCTTATCCCGAGCCGTTGGCACTCGCTGGAGTCCTGCCATGACCGCGCCCTATTCTCCATCCGTCGAATGGCTCGAAGCTGACGGCCTGGGCGGCTTTGCGTCGGGGCGCGCTGACGGTATCAGAAGCCGACGGTATCACGCGCTGCTACTGACCGCCTTGCGTCCACCGACGGAACGCGTCGTTCTCGTGAACGGTGTAGACGTTGCAATCGAGACGGATGACGGCGTGTTCGCGCTCTCGTCGCAACGATACACACCGGATGTGACGTCGCCGGACGGCACCGCTCGGCTCATCGCGTTCACGTCGCTTCCCTGGCCCACCTGGACGTACCGGCTGCCCTCGGGCGTCGAGATCATCCAGGAATTGGTGGTGCCGTGGGGTTCACCGACGGTGGCGCTCGCGTGGCGGACGTCCTCGCCAAGTCACGCAACGCTTCGTGTGCGTCCATTCCTTTCCGGACGAGATACCCACGCGACGCATCACGCCAACGACGCCTTCCGCTTCGCATCCGTGAGCGACGGGGAGCGCGTCGGCTGGCAGCCGTACGACGGCATGCCCGCCGTGCACGCACTCTCCAACGGCGACTATCGGGATGCGCCGGAGTGGTATCACAACTTTCAGTACGATGAAGAGCGTGCGCGCGGTCTCGACTTCACGGAGGATCTCGGCTCGCCCGGCGAGTTCACGTTCGATCTCGAGGCTGCTCGTGCCGTGTTGCTGTTCAGCACCGATCCGGATGCGGGACATGCCGCCGCCTCGGCATCGGAGCGATGGAGTCGCATTGCCGGTTCGGAGCGCGCCCGGCGCGATGCGTTTGCGTCGCCGCTGCATCGCGCGGCGGATTCCTACGTGGTCAAGCGAGGCAACGGCAAGACGATCGTCGCCGGATATCCGTGGTTCTCCGATTGGGGGCGCGACACGTTCATCGCGTTGCGCGGACTGTGTCTCGCGGGCGATCGGCTCGAGGACGCGCGCAGCATCCTGTTGGAGTGGACGGAGCACGTCTCCGAGGGCATGCTGCCGAACTTCTTTCCCGAGGCGGGCCAGGCCGCGGAGTACAACTCCGTCGACGCGTCGCTGTGGTTCGTGGTTGCGGCGCACGAGCTGCTCACGCGCGCGCCGGATGACAAGTGGTTTTCGCAGGTCGAGCGCCGTCGGTTGCTCGCAGCAATCGACGCCATCGTGAGCGGATACGCCGAGGGAACGCGCTTCGGCATTCGTGCTGATGACGACGGCTTGCTGTCGGCCGGCGTTCCCGGTGTGCAGCTCACGTGGATGGATGCAAAGGTCGGTGACTGGGTCGTCACGCCGCGCATTGGAAAGCCGGTGGAGGTGCAGGCACTCTGGATCAACGCGCTTCGCATTGCCGGCCAGCGCAACGCGCGGTGGACGGAGCTCGCGGACCGCGCGGAGTCGAGTTTTCACACGCGCTTCTGGAGCGAGGAGCACGGCTACCTGTACGATGTCGTCGACGTCGATCACGTGCGCGGGACGACAGACAGCACGTTGCGCCCAAACCAGATTCTGGCGGTGGGCGGATTGCCGCGCGCGCTGATCGACGGTGAACGTGCAGCGCGAGTGGTCGCGACTGTCGAACGGCATCTCCTCACGCCGGCCGGCCTCCGCTCCCTCGTTCCGTCGGATCCGGCATTCGTGCCGGCGTACGGTGGCGACATGCGCGCGCGCGACGGTGCGTATCACCAGGGCACAGTGTGGGGCTGGTTGATGGGCCCCTTCGTCGAGGCGTGGGTTCGCGTGCGCGGAGGCTCGGCCGCGGCGCGCCGGGAAGCGCGTACACGGTTCCTTGTCCCCTTCGTCGAATACTACAGTGCGGCGGCCACAGGCCAGATCGCCGAAATCGCCGACGGAGCGGTACCGCACGTGCCGCGCGGCTGCCCATTCCAGGCGTGGTCGGTGGGTGAGGCGTTGCGACTATCGGAAGACGTGCTCTGCATCCGACCGGACGCAACCCTTCGCAAGCGAGCGAAGCGTGTTCGCGTCGGCTAAGGCACCCTTGCACTGGCGCGAGTACATGATCGAAGCCGGTGCGCTCGCAACATTCATGCTCTCGGCATGCGCGGTATCCCTACTGCTCGACTATCCGGACTCACCCGCGCATGCCGCACTGCCTGATCCGCTTGCCCGACGCGCGCTGACCGGCGTGCTCATGGGATTGACCTTGATCCTCATCGTTCACTCTCCCTGGGGCAGGCGCTCTGGCGCACAGATGAATCCCGCTGTGACGCTCACGTTTCTGCGACTGGGACGCATCGCACGCCACGACGCTCTTGGCTACGTCCTCGCTCAGTTCTGCGGAGGCGTACTCGGCGTGCTGCTCGCGAGGCGGCTGTTCGGTGTGCCGCTTGGGCATCCGGCAGTGCACTACGTCGCGACGCGCCCGGGCATGGCGGGCGCCGTCGTCGCGCTCATCAGCGAACTCGCCATTTCGGCGCTGCTGATGACGATGGTCCTCGAGACCGGGCGCTCACCTCGCTGGAAGCGCTTCACCGGCGTGTTCGCCGGCGCGCTCATCGCCCTGTACATCACGTTCGAGGCCCCGCTCTCCGGCATGAGCATGAATGCCGCGCGCACGGTCGGGTCGGCGGTCGTGGCGGAGGACTGGACGGCGGTGTGGGTCTACCTCGTCGCCCCTCTTGCAGGCATGCTGCTCGCCGCCGAGCTCTTTGTACGGCGTCGTGGCACCGTCGATCTGCCATGCGGCAAGTTTGCACACGCCGAGCCGTGTCTGTTCTGCGACCATGTCGCCCGCGGGCGCAGCGATGGAACCATTCTCGCTGCGCGCACCTTATAGCCGCCGCGCTCATCGCTTCTCTTCCTCCGCGAGGCCGGCATGTCGTACGACACTCACTTCGACGTCATCATCATCGGGAGCGGCGCTGGCGGCGGCACGCTCGTGCATCGCCTCGCCCCATCGGGAAAGCGTATCCTGCTACTCGAGCGTGGCGATTACGTCCCCCGCGAACCGGAGAACTGGAACACACGCGCCGTGAACGTCGAGGGCCGGTACGGCACCAAGGAGGTCTGGCGTGATTCCTCTGGCGGGGCGCTCCACCCGCACACCAACTACTGCGTGGGCGGAAACACCAAGTTCTACGGTGCGGCGCTGTTCAGGCTTCGACGCGAAGACTTCGGCGCGCTGCGTCATCATGGCGGCGTGTCACCGGCCTGGCCTGTGTCGTACGAGACATTCGAGCCGTACTACACCGAAGCCGAGCACCTGTACGAAGTGCATGGCGAGCGCGGCGTCGACCCAACGGAACCGCCGGCGAGTGCGCCGTATCGTCATCCAGCCATCTCGCACGAGCCGCGCATTCAGCAGCTGCACGATGACTGGGCATTCCAGGGTTGCACGCCCTTCCACGTTCCGCTCGGCGTGCGGCTCGACGAGCGCAACCGCCGCACGAGTGCGTGCATCCGCTGCGCGACGTGCGACGGTCATCCCTGCCTCGTGAACGCGAAGTCCGACGCGCAGGTGCTGTGCGTCGATCCTGCGCTCGCGCACGAGAACGTCACGCTCCTGACCGACGCGCTCGTGCAGAAGCTCGAGACGAGCGCCTCGGGGCGAGAGGTGAAGTCGGTGGTGGTGACGCGCGGTGGTCGCGTCGAGCGCTACTCGGCCAACCTGATCGTGGTGGCTGCTGGCGCCATCAACTCGGCCGCGCTGCTCCTTCGCTCCGCGAACGAGCGTCATCCGACCGGACTGGCGAATGCGTCGGGTGTCGTCGGCCGGCACTACATGGGTCATGTGAACTCCGTGATGATGTCCATCTCGCGCTGCCCGAACCCCACGGTATTTCAGAAGACGCTCGCGCTGAACGATTTCTATCTCGGCGCGGAGGACTTCGCGTATCCCATGGGACACATCTCGTTCGTCGGCAAGTTGGATGCGGCCACGCTGTCGGCAGGGGCACCGAAGATCGCGCCGGAGTGGACGCTCGACCTGATGGCCACACACTCGCTCGATTTCTGGCTCACGTCGGAAGATCTGCCCGATCCCGATAACCGTGTGACGCTCAACCGGGATGGCGAGATCGTGCTGAGCTATCGACCGAACAACGAAGAGGGACACAGACGGTTGCAGAGCAAGCTGAAGGACCTCATGAAGGGTCAGCGCAGCTGTCCCATGCATGGCAACGATTGTCACGTTGGTCTCTTTGGCCGCAGCCTGCACATCGGGCAACGCATTCCGCTCGCCGGTGTGGCGCACCAGAACGGCACGATTCGTTTCGGCACGGATGATCGCACATCGGCACTCGACGTGAACTGCCAGGCGCACGATGTCGACAACCTGTACGTCGCGGACGGCAGCTTCTTCGTGTCGAGCGGCGCGGTCAATCCGGCGCTGACGATCATGGCCAACGCGCTGCGCGTCGGCGACCACCTGCTGGAGCGACTCGGCGCGCC
>JBBQFW010000298.1:0-4827 GCA_038322445.1 Gemmatimonadales bacterium | reverse complement strand
GCGGTCTTTGCTGGTCAGTACGTGGGCGTGGCGCTCTCCGGCTCGCCCGCCGTCGGGATCGAGAACCAGCAGGCACTCGCGAAGCAGTTGCTCCCGACGATCACCCTTGCCGACGTGAATGCCCTCGCGCGCAGCACCTTCACCGACAGCAACCGTGTCGTGCTCGTGGCCGCGCCGAAGAAGGCAGACGTGAAGGTCCCGACCAAAGCCGCCATGCTCGCCGTCTTCGATCGCGCGAAGGCGATGACGCTTTCGGCCTACGTCGATTCGACGTCCAATGCGCCTCTCGTCAGCAACCTGCCAGCGCCCGGCAAGGTCGTCAGCGAGCGCACGCTCGAAGGCACCGACATCCTCGAGTGGAAGCTGTCGAATGGAGCGCGCGTAATGCTCAAGCCCACCGACTTCAAGGCCGACGAGGTGCTCTTCGGCGCCCAGAGCCCCGGCGGCGAATCGCTGCTGCCCGACAAGGACGTCATCGACGCGGACCTCAGCAACGTCCTCGTGTCGGTGAGCGGCCTCGGATCGTTCAACGAGATCACGCTCGGCAAGGCCCTCACGGGGAAGCGCGCTGGCGTGGGCGGCCAGCTCGACGAGAACGGCGAAACGCTGCGCGGGTCGGCGTCGTCGAAGGACCTCGAGACGCTCTTCCAGCTCGTCTGGCTCCGCATGACGCAGCCGCGTGCAGACTCCGCGGCGTTTCTCGCGTGGAAGAACCAGATGCGCAGCATGCTGGCGAACCAGCGGCACACGCCGGAGTCAGTCTTCAGCGATACGATCACGGCCACCATGTCGCAGCACAGTCCGCGCGTGAAGCTGATGTCGCCGGCACTGCTCGACTCCGTGAACATCCACCGCGCGCTCGACATCCAGAAGGACCGTTTCGCCGACGCGAGCGGTTTCACCTTCTTCCTCGTCGGCAGTTTTGCACCCGACTCCATTCGGCCGCTGGTCGAACGCTACCTCGCGCCGCTGCCGTCGTTGCACCGCAACGAGAAGGCTCGCGACCTGGGCATCCGCCCGCCGTCTGGTGTGGTCGAACGCACCGTGCGGATGGGCGTGGAAGCCAAGGCGCAGACCGAATTGGTCTTCACCGGCACTTGCCGCTACAGCTACGAGAATCGCGTGGTGCTCGGCGGTTTGCGCGACCTGCTCGACATCCGGCTCCGCGAGGCCCTGCGCGAGGACAAGGGTGGCACATACGGCGTCAGCGTAGATGCGTCCTGCCACAACATCCCCACGCAGCGCTATGAGGTCAACGTCTCATTCGCCAGCGCACCCGAGCGGGTGAATGAGCTCACCGCCGAGGTCTTCACCGTCATCGACAGCATCAAGGCGGGCGTGGTGTCGGACTCGAACATGACGAAGGTGCACGAGCTGCCCCTCCGTGCCCACGAAACGGCGCTGAAGCAGAACGGCGCCTGGCTCTCGTCGATGATGGATGCCGACGAGGACGGACGCGACCAGCGTGACTTCCTGCGCAAGCCCGCGCTGGTGAGTGCGCTGACGCGCGAGCAGTTGCGCGACGCCGCGAAGTTCTATCTCGGGAAGAACCAGTACGCGCGTTTCACGCTGCTGCCGGAAGCGAAACCCAAGAAGTAGTTCGTTCCCATGTGAAGCTCGTCATTCCCGCGAAAGCGGTAATCCATTTGGGCCTGTGAACATGGATTCCAGACTGCGCGGGAATGACGAACGCATCTCAAAGCACGGTTTCGGGATGGCCACCAGCTCAGTGGTGCATGTGTTCGGGATGCAGCGCGAGATAGCGCGACAGCAGCGCCGAGTCACCCGCGCTGCGGCGCAGTCCGGCGACGTATGCCGACTCCGCCGCCACGCGGTTGCCCATGCGCTCCTGCGCGATGCCGATGTAGAGTGCCGCGGTGGGTGCAGACGGCGCGTGCATCAGCGGCGACGCGGCACGGATCACGGCGTCAGGCCCGGCGCTTCGTCCAACGGCATCGAGGTAGAGCGACACGAAGTCCCGCTCGCCGCGCGCATCGGCATTGCGCATCAAGGGGCTGAGTATCGCCACCGCGGCGCGATATCGGCCCGTGGTGTACTGCGCCTGGCCAAGCTCGAAGCGCGTCTGCCGGTCACTCGGCGCCATGGCGAATGCGCGCTCGAGCAGGCTGATGGCCTGCGCGGTGTCACCGCGCGCGCGCGCGTCCATGCCGAGCAGCTTGTAGCCGAGATGCTCGGCGGGCGCCTCCTCGATCATGCGCGTCCAGAGTGTCCGATGTGACGTCCACGCCACCGCGTAGTGAGCGCCGCTGACGGTGTTTCGCACCACGAGCAACACCACCAGCACGGCGGCCACGCGTCGTCCGAATGGCGGCATGCACTCCACCGCCCACGCGATGAGGAGCGACACGCCGATCGTCGCACCGAAAAGGGCACGATCGGAGAGCAGTTGCCCTGTGGCGGTGAGAAGGTTCGAGGCTGGCAGGTACGTGAGCACTATCCAACCCAGCGCAACCAGCGGTCGCGCATCACCTCGACGCGCACTCACAACGGCAAGCCCTACCACGGCGATGAGGACGGCAAGGCTCAGCAGCGCCAACCCGCCACTGTGGTCGGGAACGATCGTCGGTCCGTAGTAGGGCGACAGCGACGACGGTAGAATGAGCATCCGCGCGATTCTCGGCCACAGCGACATCATCGTCACGATGCGATCGCTCGCGGGAATGCCACTCAGGCCCTGGGCGGCGATCGCGGACGTCGACACCGGGGCGCCGAGCACCGCGAGTCGCGCGAGGAGCACGGCGGTGACCGCGGTGATAGCGGCGCCCAGCGCGCGGGCATTCCCACGGAGCAACTCGCGGATCGACGCGCTGCCGTGCGCTGCGTGCTTCCATCCCCAGGCGGTTAGCAGAGCAAGGGGAATCGCAAGCAGTCCGGACTCCTTCGCCCCAATGGCTGCTCCCGCCAGCAATGCGATGATGAGCACACGTCTCGCGTCCCCGCCACGTGAGCCCATGCCTGTTCGCGGTCGGCGCGCGAGCATGAACGAGAGCCCCAGCGTGCTGAGCGCGGCGATCAGCTCTGACGTGTTCGCGACACTCGCAATGGCCTCGACGTGCAGCGGCTGCGAGGCGAACCATACGGCGCCCAGCAGCGCCGCCATGACGCCAACGCCGCGACGCAGGAGGTACCACACACCAATGGCTGTCGCGGCGGCGAGCAGGATGGCGTACACATGGAACACCAGCGCTGAGCCGTGCCCGAGATTCCAGACGAGTGCGAGCAGCGCCTGCTGCACCGGGCGATAGAGGCCCAGCGCTTCGCCTCCCTCGCCCGACCAGTACGGTGACGACCACACGTGGGCCAGCGAGCCCCATCCACGCAGGAGTGGATTGTCGCGGATGATCGTGGTGTCATCGTAGACGAACGCCGCGCGGAGCGTGGGCAGCACCGGCAGCATCGCACAGAGGACGATCACCGCTGCGGCGAGGGACGTGCGAGGCTGTCGGTCGGGTATCTCGGCGGGAGCTGTCACGGCTGCTCAAGCTATCCCGCCGCGAGCGGCGCAGCCAACGACCTATGCCGCGGCGGCGCGCGAGCGCTTGCGTCGCTCCGGGAAGTGGGTGTCGAGAAAGCGGATCAACGCGCGCTCTTCTGGGGAGTGTGCATAGACGTCGGCGTGAGGCACGTACTTCTTCGGCAGCGCGATCGTCTCGCCGTCATCGACATAGCGCGCCACGATGAGGGGATGCACATACGACTTCCGGCAAATTGCGGGCGTGTTGCCGAGTTCCGACGCGACCAGTCGCATCGTCGTCAGCACGTTGCGCTTCGTCTCGGTGGGCGTGCGGCCTGGCCCGAGCTCCGCAAGTACCGTGGCCGCCCGCAGCGTGCCACCCCACGTCCGGAAGTCCTTCGCGCTGTAGGCGACGCCGAGCGTGTCGTGGAGGTATGCGTTCACGTCGCGGGAGGTGAGGTCGTGCCAGCGCGACCCGTCCTTGTAACGGAACAGTCGGGTACCGGGGCTGGCCAGCTGGCGCCGCACGAGCGCGGCGAGCTCGCGATTTGCCACCGTCTGCCGCTGCTTGATGCTCCGCTTGCCGACGTACGTGAAGATGACGCAGCCGTCGGCGAGCTGGACGTGACGTTTTCGGAGCGTGGCAATGCCGAACGTCTTGTTCTCCTCGGCGTACCGCTCGCTCCCGATGCGGAAGAAGCTCTCGCTGATGAGCCGGACGACAGCGGCCGCGATGGCGCGCTTCGAGGGCGTACGCGAGGCGGCGTGCGCGCGCACCCGACGACGGATGTCGGGCAGGTCCTTCGCCAGCTCGCGCACGCGGTAGTACTTGCGGAGTTGCCCGCGCTCCACGGCGCGGGAGTGATAGCGGTATTGCTTGCGCTCCTTGGCGTCCATGCCCCACGCCTGCACCTCTGCCCGCGCGCTGGCGGCGATGTGCACATCGGTCCACGCGGGAGGAATGACGAGCAGGCGAATCCGCTCCAGCGTCCGTTCATCACGGATGGGTTTGCCGTCGCCCCGCACGTAGCGAAACCGTGTTTTTCCACCTTGTCGCAGTATCCATTCAGCCATGGCGAGCGGGAGGGCAAGTTGTGGTCCGTTGACGCTCGCTTGTCATTCCCGCGAACGCCGGAATTCAGGTTCATGGTCCGTCGAGGCTCGCTTGTCATTCCCGCGAACGCCGGACTCCAGGTTCATGATCCGTCGAGGCTTGTTCGTCATGCCCGCGAACGCTGGAATGACGAGCTTCAGAATGGAGGCTAGCTTTGAGGATGACCCATGAGCTCCTCACCCTCGACGTCGCCGATCGTATCGCGACGATCACGGTCAACCGTCCCGACAAGCTCAAT
>JBBQFW010000297.1:0-4845 GCA_038322445.1 Gemmatimonadales bacterium | reverse complement strand
CGGTGATGTGCGACCTCGACGCCATCATCATGCCGGGCATCTCGCACTGGCAGCATCCGTCGTTCTTCGGATACTTTCCCGCCAATTCGTCCTACGCGAGCGTGCTCGGCGACTTCCTGAGCACGGGACTCGGCGTGATCGACCTGTCGTGGCAGTCGAGTCCCGCGCTGAGTGAGCTCGAGGAAGTGACGACCGACTGGATGCGCCAGATGGTCGGGCTCTCCACAGCGTGGAGTGGCGTGATCCAGGATACCGCCTCGACGAGTACACTCGTGGCGCTGTTGTGTGCGCGCGAGCGGACGACGTCGTACGGACTTGCGCGTGGCGGAATGCAGGCGGAGGCGAGCGCGCTCGTCGTGTACGTGTCGTCGCAGAGCCACAGCTCGGTGGAGAAGGCGGCGTTGCTCGCGGGCTTCGGGCGAGAGAACGTGCGCGTCGTGGCACATGATGAGGCATACGCAATGCGTGCCGATGCGCTCGACGCGGCCATCGCGCTGGATATTGCCAGCGGTCGTCGTCCGTGCGCGGTGGTTGCGACAACGGGAACGACGACCACCACGGCACTCGATCCCATCGGCGCGATTGCAGCGATTGCGGCAAAACACCAGGTGTGGCTGCACGTTGACGCCGCGATGGCGGGTTCCGCGATGATCCTGCCCGAATGCCGATGGATGTGGGGCGGTGTCGAGGGCGCGGACTCGCTCGTGCTCAACGCACACAAGTGGCTCGGTGTCGCCTTCGACTGCTCGCTCTACTACGTGCGCGACGCTGATCATCTCGTGCGCGTGATGTCGACGAATCCGAGCTATCTGCGCTCCGGCGTGGACGACCAGGTGAAGAACCTGCGCGACTGGGGGCTGCCGCTCGGCCGTCGATTCCGTGCATTGAAACTGTGGCTGCACATCCGCGAGCAGGGTGTCGATCGACTGCAGGCGCGACTGCGGCGTGACATGGCGAATGCGCAGTGGCTGGCGGAGCAGGTTCGTGCGGGCGACGGATGGCGCGTGGTGGCGCCAGTGGTGATCCAGACCGTCTGCGTGCGTCATGAACCGAGTGGACTCGCGGGTGAGGCGCTCGATCGCCATACGCTCGACTGGGTGGAGCGGATCAACCAGTCCGGTCGAGCGTACCTGACGCCGGCGATTCTCGACGGGCGGTGGATGGTGCGCGTGTCGATCGGTGCCGAGCAGACGGAGCGCGCGGATGTCGAGGCGCTCTGGGCGCTACTCCGGGCGACGGTGATCGCAACCTGAGCCTGAAGAGTCAAGGAAAACGCGAGGCAGCTGTTCAATCCGCCCACGCTCGCGCGGTCTTTAGGTTTGGAGCGGTTTAGGGCGGTTTGGGGCGGTTTAGAGCTGTCTAGAGCAGGCTGCGCTCGTCCCACTCCCTTTGTGGAGGTGCCGGTATGGCCGAGTGACCGCGCATCACGCTACTTCCAGCGAAATAGGCGCAGCGCCAGTGCAAACGTCACCACCATCCACGCGGTGACGATCGCCAGCGAAGGCGCAACCACGGCCCATCCCGCACCTTGCAGCATCGTGGAGCGCAACGCATTGATGGCCGCCGTCAGCGGCAGCGCCTGGATGAACGGCTGCGCCACCTTCGGAAAGTTGTTCGACGAGAAGAACACACCGGACAGCACCCACATCGGCATCATGACCAGGTTCATCAACCCGGACGCGCCCTCCATCGTACGTGCGCGCGAGGCGATCAGCAGACCAAGGCCACCAAACGCCAGCGCCGACAGCACGCAGACCACCAGCAGTTGCACCAGCGACCCGCGCACCGGCACGCCAAAGAGCAGCGCCGTGCTCCCCAACACCACGATCACCTCGAGAATGAGGAAGACGAAGCGCGAGAGGACGAATGACGCCAGATAGTGACTCTTCGGCATCGGCGTCGACACGAGACGCTTCAGCAATCCCTTGCGACGCGACTCCACGATCGCGAACCCAAGCCCCCAGATGCCGCCGCCCATGATGTTCATGCCAAGCAACCCGGGCACCACGAAGTCGATGTAACGCGACCCCTTCTCCCGAACCTTCCGCTCGCTCACCGCCATCGGATCGGCGCGCCCCGCGGCGCGCTGCAAGGCATCGTCGACCAGGAAGCGCGCCGAGCGTCCCTCCGGCCGCGTCTCGTCGAACCGGTACTCGATCCCGCCGCCCGCCTTCGGCGCGGCGACGAGTGCCACGTCGCCCGTGCCGAGTGCTCGCACCGCAGCCGAGTCGGACATCGGCTGCACCTTGAGCCCGGAGACGTGCGCAAGATGGGCGTTGATGGAGTCTCCCGGCACCGTGCCGGTGACGACGCCCACCGCAATGACATCCGCCGGCTTGTTCCGGAACGCCACACCGAGCCCCAGCGCGAGAATGATGGGGAACGCAAACGTCCAGAATACTGCCTCGGGCTCACGCAGGAACTCGCGAAACCGCACGAGTGTCAACTGCGGGAGCGACGAGTCCTTCCACGAACGCGTCGCCGGCTCGGCGTCCTGCATTGTCGGCTCAGGCATCGCGCAGCTGCCGGCCAGTCAGGGAAACGAAGACGTCTTCCAGCGTCGCGCTGTGCGTTGCGAGCTCGCCGAGTGCGAGGTTGCGGTGGCGCAGCTCCGCCAGCAGCGCCGGGACGGCGCGCGCCAGCTCGCTGACCTCCAGCGTCCAACGCCCGTCATGCTCGCGCGCCGACATCACGCCATCGAGCGCACGAAGCACGTCGATGTCGAGCGCTCCCGGAGGTGAGCCCGGTGTCGTGAACTCCACCACGTGCTCCGCCCCGAGTGACGCAATGAGCTCTCGCGGCGACCCGAGCGCGATGACCTTGCCGTGATCGACGATCGCGACGCGATCGCAGAGCCGCTCCGCTTCGTCCATGTAGTGCGTCGTCAGCACGATGCTGCGCCCACTCGCACGCAGCTCGACAATCAGGTCCCACAGTTGTCGTCTCGACTGGGGATCGAGGCCGGTGGTGGGTTCGTCCAGAAAGAGGAGGTCCGGATCGCCGACGATCGCACAGGCGAGCGCGAGTCGCTGCTTCTGGCCACCACTCAGCTTTCCGACACGCGATCCGCGCTTTTCGCCGAGTTGCACGACGTCAATCACGTCATTCACGCTTCTTCCATGCTTGTAGAAGCTGCGGAACAAGCCCACGGTTTCATCCACGGTGAGCTTCTCGGCGAGCTGGGTTTCCTGCAGCTGGATGCCGAGGCGCTCGCGCAGGTCGCGTTCGCCCGTCTCCCATCGCTGTCCGAGGACCTCGACGATGCCCGCGTCTGCCTGGGTCAGTCCTTCGCAGATCTCGATCGTCGTGGTCTTGCCGGCGCCATTGGGGCCGAGCAGGCCGAAGCACTCGCCCGCCTCCACCGTGAGGTCCAGTCCGTTCACGGCGACGACGTCGCCATAGGATTTTCGCAGGCCGCTCACGAGCAGCGCGGGTGTGTCGTTCGCCATGAATGTCCAGGCCTGGTTTCGCGGAATGCCCCGTCCGGCGGGCAATCTATCGCGGCCTACAGTGGACATGCGAGCATGTCGATACTCCACCCATGTTCCCGCGTGTCCCGGTGAGCGTTCCTGTGAACGACAACATGAGTGAGAGCGCGCCGTCGAGCCGCCTGGCCACGCGACCGCCGCGCGTGCATCCGACCGTGCGCCTGGGCTTCCTCACGCGGATCAGCATATATCCGTTCAGCTTCGTCCTGTTCGGCGTCCATATGTGGGCCCGCGCCGTGCCGGCGTGGATATGGGTATTGTTCGTGCTTCACCAGTGGATCTGGCCGCACGTGGCGCGACGAATCGCGCGGCGGAGTGCGGATAGCCAGGCGGCCGAGTTGCGCAACCTGCTCGTGGATGCCGTCGTCATCGGTTGCTTCGCACCGGTCGCTCAGTACAGTCTCTGGCCCAATGCGGCCGCGTTCCTCGGTATCCTCTCCGGCAACATCAGCGTGGGTGGCCCGCGCTTCGCGGCGCGCGGAGTCGTCGTCTACCTGCTCGGAGCCGGCGTGATGACGCTCTACACCGGATTTCATCCAGACCTGTTCGGGGCCTCGCGCTTCACGCAGATGGCGGGACCGATCTTCGTGGGCGCGTATCTCTGCGTCTTTGCGTGGCTCACCTACGATCGCCAGCGGAGCATGGTTCGCATCAATCGCACGATGCGTCAGCAGCATGCCGAGATCAAGGAACAGGACTACCTGTTGAAGCTGCACGCCGCTGAGCTCGAGGAGGCGCTCGTGGCGGCTCAGTCGGCGAGCGCCGCCAAGAGCAACTTTCTCGCGAACATGAGCCATGAGCTGCGCACCCCGCTCAATTCCATCATTGGGTTCGGCAACATCCTGCTGAGAAACAGCGCGGGAACCCTGCAAGAGCAGGAACTGCTGTACCTGTCGCGGCTGCGCAACAATGGATTGCGGCTGCTCAGTCTCATCAACGGCGTGCTCGACCTCACAAAGGTGGACGCCTTGCAGTCGACGCTCAAAACGCAGCCTGTGGACGTCGGCGCCCTGCTGCGCGAAACCCTTGCCGAGCTCGAGCCTCAGGCCGAGCTGCGCAACGTCGAGCTGGTGGCGGAGCTGGCAGACACGGGCCTTCTGGCTACCGACATATGCCGGCTGCGGCAAATCATGCTCAACCTGTTGAGCAACGCCGTGAAGTTCACATCGGCGGGTACGGTGACGGTGCGTCTCCTGGCCGATCCGGAAACGAGGCTGCCGTCGCGGATCGAGGTGAGCGACACTGGGATCGGCATTGCCGCCGACCGCCTCGATGCCGTGTTCGAGCCCTTCCAGCAGGAGGACGACACGACGGCGCGCCTCTACGGCGGAACCGGGCTCGGTCTCACGATCACTCG
>JBBQFW010000296.1:0-4845 GCA_038322445.1 Gemmatimonadales bacterium | reverse complement strand
GCGTGAGCTCACGTGCGAGGTGGTCTTCCCCGGTCATGCGAAACGCGAGTCGGTAGATGCGGTCGACATGCGCTTCGTACAGCGCGCGCTGTGCAGATGGGTCGCCCCCGCGCGCCCGCTCGGTGAGCGCACGCTCCGACGGCTGGTCGTACTGGGCAGGTTGCCATTTGCATTGCGCTCTATGGACAACGCGTTGGCGAGAACGGTTGACGCGCCTTGGGAAGGCCGGCCTGGACGTAGCGTCTCCTCCCGTGATCGTCATCCCCGCGAAAGCGGGGGATCCATGTCTGGGTTGAAGCTGCGTGACAATGGATTCCCGCGTGCGCGGGAATGACGTATCATGTGTGGCGGCCAACGTCCCTACGCGGTGAACCAGATCCGCGCGGAAATCAGGACAAGGAATACGGCGAACACCCGCTTGGTCGTCGTCGGATTCAGGGACAACCCCACCTTCGCGCCGAAGTACGCCCCCACGAAAAGCCCAAGCGCAATGAGGAGCCCGCCAGCCACGTTCACGTGACCGTTCTTCTGGTACTCCCACGCAGCGAGCGCCCCCACCGGGAGCAGCAGGGCCATCAGCGATGTTCCCGTCGCCGTCGTTGGCTCCATCTTCGTCACCAGCAGGAGGAGCGGCACGATGATGATCCCGCCGCCGATTCCGAAAAGACCGGAGAGAAGTCCGGCCGCGAGGCCAATGGCCACGAATATCAGTTGCATCGAGGTGTCACGCTGGGGAGAAACAGGACGCCGGTGAAAGTGCGTCCGGGAACCATGGCTCACCGCGCCATGAGCGGCCCGCGAAAGCTACGTACAGGCCGCTGTCCTGCCATCCGCGGCTACGGCATGCGATGTTTTGCACCTTCCAACGCCTACGGGCGTGGACTAGCATTCCAGCGAACCCTGATCCCGATCCTTCGATGCTCAGTCCGTCCTCGATCTCCTTCCTCAAGCAGCTCCTCGACACCCCTGCCCCGTCGGGGTTCGAAACAGCCGCCGCGCGCATCTGGCGGAAGGAGGCCGAATCCTTCGCGAAGGTCACCATCGACGTCGCCGGGAACAGTATGGCCGAGGTGAATCCGGACGGCGAAGTGACCATCATGCTCGATGGGCACATCGACGAGATCGGCGTCATCGTCCAGTACATCGACGACGACGGCTACATCTACATCGCGCCGATCGGCGGCTGGGACCCCCAGGTGCTCGTCGGCCAGCGTATCCGCTTCCTGGGGAACGACGGTGACGTCCACGGTGTCGTGGGCAAGAAGCCGATTCACCTCATGAAGTCCGAA
Organism: Gemmatimonadales bacterium; assembly: GCA_038322445.1. Taxonomy (GTDB): domain Bacteria; phylum Gemmatimonadota; class Gemmatimonadetes; order Gemmatimonadales; family Gemmatimonadaceae; genus AG11. Next base: position 3,556 of record JBBQFW010000296.1, on the reverse strand, counting down.
GACCGCGAGCACGCCAGCAAGTTTACGGACCTCTGGGTGGACATCGGGGCGGCCAAGCGGGATGAGGCCGAGGCGCGGCTCAGTGTTGGCGATCCGGGCGTGATCGACTCACGCACGATGGACTTTCCGAACGATCGCATCGTGTCCCGCTCCATCGACGATCGCATCGGCGCGTTCATCGTGCTGGAGGCGTTGCGTCGCTATGCGGAGAAGCCGGGCGCAGCGAGGGTCGTCGCAGCGGCGACCACGCAGGAGGAGATCGCCTGGCATGGCGGCGGCGCGCTCGTCTGCGCGCACGCCATCAAGCCGCGTGTGGCACTCGTCGTCGACGTCACCTTCGCCACCGATCACCCGAACATCGAGAAAAAGGAGATCGGCGAGCACAAGATGGGCGGCGGCCCCATCATCAGCCGCGGCGCACTGCTTTCGCCGGTCGTCCACCGCATCCTGCGCGAAACAGCCAAGGCGCACGAGATCGCCCATGTGGTGCACGCGGTCGGACGCGACACCTCCACGAATGCCGACGCGATCCACATCGCGCACGAAGGCGTCGCCACGGGGCTCGTGTCCATCCCGAACCGCTACATGCATTCGCCGAACGAGATGGTCTCGCTGATCGACGTCGACAATGCGGCGACGCTGCTGGCGGAATTCTGCCGGTCGGTTACGGCGGACACGGACTTCACGGCACGCTGATCTGCGTGCACAAGTGTGGCGCGTCCCGACTGCGTTCGCGTCTGGATGCCTTTCTCATTCCCGTCCGGATTGCTCAGCCGTCGTCCTGCCACTCACCGGTGGCGTGCGTGCCCTGAGCCTCGGGCCGCCCATGACGGGCGATCGCAAACGCCGCGGCATTCCGGACATCGGCATCCTTGTCGCTCGCCAGGGCGCGCAGGGCCACCAGCGACTCGGGCGTACGCGCCTCACCAAGCGCGCTCACCGCGGAGAGGCGGTAACCCGTCGACTTCCGCTCGAAGATGCCCCTCTTCGGCGCGGCCGCGATCACGAGTCGCCCCACCGTGTCGGGCGTTGCCAGCCGGCCAAGCGCCATCAGCAGGGCACTCTGCACCTCGTCGTCCTTCTCGCCATCGAGCGCCCGCAGCAGGTGCGGGGCGCTGGTGCGCACGTCCTTTCGAGCCGCCAACGCAGCGGCGGCCTGGATGCGCGTCTGCGCGACGGAATCGGTGAGCGCCTTCTGGATCATCTCCAACGCCCGCGACGTTCCCAGACGCATGAGGGCAGTCGTGGCCGCCCGTCGCACGCGCTCCTCCCCGTGCCGCAACAGCTCGTTCAACGGCTGCTCGGCGTCCGCCACCTGAAGCTCACCCAGAGCCGTGGCGGCATTCCGGACGACGAACCACCGCGTGTCATTCAGCGCACGAAGCAGCGCTGGAATTCCCGCGGCCGACTGCGCCAGCGCTTCGACATAGATGCCCCGGTCTCCCTGGTGCGTGCCCGCGGTCAACTGCTCCACGAGCGCATCAGCGCCTGCATCGCCAGCACGCGTGAGGACGGCAACATGGTCATTGCGTGTAGCCTCCTCGTGCGGCAACTGGGCGGCGACGTACTTCAGCACCTCCGGCCTGGCAAGCTTCTGCATCGCCAGGCCAAGTGCGCGGCGATTCTCGAAGTGCTCGAGCTGTGGCTCGCGTCGCGCCAACCGGGTCACAATCTCGGCGACGACCGCAACCTTGCCCTCCTTGGTGGCCTCCTCGCCCAGCACGATGAGGTCCTCGAGCCCCCGTGCGATCGTGCCGGCATCGTGGACCATCTCGATGCGGGCGAGCACCACGTCGTACGACTCCGTGGGGACGCGCACGGCCGCGAACTGTTCGAACAGTCCGCCTCCCCCGCGACGTTCCGCAACGGCATTGATGGACTGGGTGGAGCGCGGCGTGGCGCGCAGCTTCGCCTGCTCCAGGGGGTCGTCGAACACCTCGCCGAATTCCATCTCGAGGCTCGCCATCTCGGTGACGGTCGTCTGGCGCGGGGGGTTGGGGGGCAGGAACCGCGGACGCGCGGCAAATCGCACCGTCGTTGCACCCGCCGCCACCCGCTGCTCCTCCGCCGCGGCACCGCCATCATCGATGACGGGCATGCCGGCAATGATGCGCGCTGTGGCGAGGAGATCCGCGGGCTTCGCGTTCGTCTCGATGGTCACCATGGCCAGCCCATGATGGGACATCTGCACGAGGAGATCCTTCACGCCCGTCAGCACGGTGGGGACGGCCTCACCGTTCGCCTGCAGGGCATCGGCGGTGGCCGAGAGGCTCACGGTGCCAAGTTTCGCGGTATTGTGCAGGGCACGGAGCGCGGTCTTCTGCTCCTCCGTGTTGGCAGGCTCGTGCAACAGGAGCCAGGTTAATTGCGCGAACTGTCGCGCGAGAATGACCGTATGATTCATCGTATCGCGTATGGGCGAAGGCACGCGGAACGCCAGTATGCGTATACCGTCATGCCCCGCCAGCTACAGCACCCCCATAACAGTGAAGCCTCGAACATTGTCCAGCGAGTCCATTCTTCCCGCTTCGCGCCACCGTGTGCTGGCGGCCGCCGCCATGGCCCTGCTTGCCTGCCGAACCGCGGAGAGCGGGCCGGCGCCACAGCCCACCGTGGACGCGCAGCGAATCTATCGTGACATCGCCTATTTGTCGGACGACCGACTCGAGGGTCGCGGCACGGGCACGGCGGGAAACGATAGCGCGGCGGCGTATATCGCACGCAGCCACGCCCTCGTCGGGCTGCGCCCTCTGATCGCCGACACCACGCGCGCCGATTGCCGAGCCGGCAGTGAGGCGACGGGCTGCCTTGGCTTTCTGCAGCGGTTTACCGCGAAGGGCTCCGAGGTGGCGCACACCGGCCACCCGGAAGGCCTGCGCACGCAGAACGTCGTGGCCATGGTGCGTGGGACAGATCCCGCCCTGCGTGGCGAGTACGTCGTGGTCGGGGCGCACTTCGACCACCTGGGCCGGTCCACTTTCGGCGCACTCGATCCCCAGGCCGGCGACGCCATCCGCAATGGCGCCGACGACAACGCCTCTGGCACGGCCGCGGTGATGGAGCTGGCGCGGATGTTCGCGGCGCATCCCGCGCGCCGGTCGATCGTCGTGGCCAGCTTCACCGGCGAGGAGCTCGGGCTGCTCGGGTCCCAGTGGTTCGTCGACCATGCGCCGGTGCCGCTCGACAGCGTCGTGGCGATGGTGAATTTCGACATGGTGGGCCGCCTGCGAAACGACAAGCTGATCGTCTACGGTGTCGCAACAGCGACGGAAATGGCTGCGGTGCTCGACTCGGCCAATCTGGCGCCGAAGCTGGCGATCAGCGCGGTGGGCGATGGCTTCGGACCGAGTGACCATAGCTCCTTCTATGCGAAGGGGATTCCGGTGCTGCATTTCTTCACCGACCTGCACGACGACTACCACCGCGCGACCGACGACATCGAGAAGATCAATGCACCGGGCGAGGCGCGCGTCGTTACGCTCGCGGAACGTGCCGTGCGAGCGATTGCCGATCGACCGTCGCGATTGACCGCGGTGCGCGTCGCCGCACCTCCACC
>JBBQFW010000295.1:0-4936 GCA_038322445.1 Gemmatimonadales bacterium | reverse complement strand
CTCGTTGTCTTCGACACGCAGACGGACGTCCTCGCACCGGCGGTGCAGGCGACCGCCGCGGCGAAGCGCGAGGCACTCCTGCGCCTCGCCGAAGTGGAGCCGCGCGGCGGCACCGACCTCCACTCCGGCTGGATGGCCGCCGCCACGGAGCTTGCCGCCGTCTTCGACCCGCGCGCAGTCACCCGAATCCTCCTGCTCACCGATGGCCAGGCCAACGCCGGCATCGTGGAGCCGCTCGCACTTGCCGCGCAGGCTGAGACGTTGCACGGACGCGGGATCGTCACCAGCACCTTCGGCATCGGCGAGGACTTCGACGAGCGAATCCTGCGCGACATCGCGCACGCCGGCGGGGGCAATGCGTACTACGTGCAGACGCCGGAACAGATCCCCGCGCTGCTGACCAGTGAGCTCGGCGAAGCGCTCGAGATCGTGGTGCGCGGCGCGGCGCTTCAGGTCGCCCTCCCGCTCGGTGCCACCGCGGAGCCGCTCAACCGGCTGCGCCACGTGCTCGCCGTCGGCGACAACGAGCTGCGCATCGAGCTCGGCGACCTCGTGTCGGCACAGGAGTTGGACATCGCCGTCTCGCTCCGCTTCGCGGCGCTGCTACCGGGCGACACCGCTGCCGTCGGCGTGCGGCTCACCGACGCCAGCGGCATTGCGACGCTCGCGCTGGGCACGCTCGAGTGGCGCTACGCCAGCCACGCCGAGAACGACGTGCAGGCGCGGGATCGCACGGTGGACCGTGCGGTTGCCGAGCTGTACGCGGCGCGTGCGCGGGCCGCAGCCACGGAGATCAACCGCGCCGGCGACTATGACGAAGCGCGCCGGGTGCTGGTGCGCACCGCGCGCCGAATCCAGCGCTATGCACTCGGCGACCCGCAGCTCGAGCAGCTATGGCGCGCGCTCGAACGCGACGCGAAGGAGCTGTTCGGGCGGCGGATGGATGTAATGGAGACCAAGCAGGCCTTCTACCAGGCGGAGGCGTCGGTGAAGGGGCGTGGCCCGATGGGGCGTGCCCGACGCGGCTCGTAGGGGTCTGGATTCGGCAGATGGACACAGGGTCACGGTGTACGGGGGAGCGCGCGTTCATTCCTGCGCGCTCCCTCGACGGTGTCCCGCGACCCTCGACGGAACGGTGCCACGCCAGGTGGTGGCCATGATTCCCGGAAGCTTCCCTTCGAACACTTAGCCGCCTATGAAGATGAGCACATGTCCGTGGCCTCGAGGTGCCGCGCAGCTGAGCTGACATTTCGCACTACGGCGGGGAGGCTTTGGGTTGCGCAGCATATGCCGGATCCCGCTTCTGCTTTCCCCCTTGAGGCATGGTCTTCATGGTAAGGGTGCGCGCTTCGGCGAGGAGCACGGCATTCATAGTGACGGGGTCGCGGGTTCGAGTCCCGGCTGCGCAACCTGCGCATCGAACGCGAGGTGATGGTACACTTCACGGTGAACGAGGCCGGCCGCGCCGAGAGACGGTGAAGTACGGCTTCACCTTCCGCGCGCCGCAGCGTTAACACCGTCCGAATGAACTGTCGTCTTGCCTACTGAAGCAGCCTCGGTCGGCGAACTCGCCGCTGCCGCCCTCCAGGCGACCATCACCGGCCTGCTTGCGCTCCTGTGCTTCGGCGTGTGGCGTCGCTCGCGCGAGCCGCATTTCGGCTGGTGGGCGATGGCGTTCGCGCTGTACGTGCTGCGCATCCTCGCGATCGTCGCCTTCCTCACCACCACGCAACGCAGCTGGCTCTTCTGGCACCAGGTGGTGACGGGGTGGACGGCGCTCGCGCTGCTCTGGGCCGCGATCGTCTTCGCGCACCGCTCGCCCTGGCGACGCTCGTACTGGATCCTGCTCGCATTCCCGCTACTGTGGAGCTACGTCGCGGTCATCCGCCTCGACAACTTCACCCTTGCGGCCGTGCCGGCCGTGCTCTTCATCTCGGGTGCGACGATCTGGACCGGCATCGTGCTCCTCCGCTACCAGAAGCCCGGCACCGCGGAAGCGAGCAAGCTGCTCGGCTGGACCTTTCTCGTGTGGGGACTGCATCACCTCGACTATCCCATCCTGCGCGCGCAGGGCGCGTGGCTGCCGTGGGGCTATTACCTCGACATCCTGTTCGTGCTCGCGGTGGGCGCGGGCATCCTGCTGCTCGTCAACTCGGATCTCGCCAACCGGCTCCAGGTGCGCACGGTGGAGCTGAAGCGGCTATCGCAGCGGATGGTGCGCCAGCACGAGGACGAGCGTCGTCGCCTCTCCCTCTCGCTGCACGACGAGACGGCGCAGGTGTTCGCCGCGGTGAAGATGGAGCTGGGCATCGTGCGCGAGCGCGTCGACCCGGTGCTTGGCGCGGTGGTGGACCGCGCGCTGGCACTCGTGGACAGCGGATTGCGCGGCGTGCGCAACATCACGAACGACCTGCGACCCGCGCTGCTCGACGACCTCGGGCTCCAGCCTGCGCTGCGCTCCCTCGTGGCGGAGTTCGGCGGTCGCCAGGGCCTGCCGATCACCTTCGAGGGTGCCGAGACACTGCCCGTGCTCAGCGACGACGCCGAGGTCGCGCTATACCGCGCGGTGCAGGAGGCGCTGTCGAACGTCGCGCGGCACGCGGCGGGCGCGAGCGTGCACGTGACGCTCTCGAGTGCGCGGGGCCGCGTGCGACTCGTGATCGTGGACGCGGGACCAGGCTTTGCCGGTGAGGTGGTGTTGGCCGGCGCCGCCGCGAGCGGGCATCTGGGCATCGTCGGCATGCGCGAGCGCATGGCTGCACTCGGCGGACACATGGACGTGCGGTCGTCGGAAGGAACAGGCGTGCGGCTTGAAGTCGATCTCCCCGCTGGCGAGGATGCCACCACATGAAGCCGATCCGGGTGATGGTGGTGGACGACCACAGCGTGGTCCGCGAAGGCATCCGCCACGTGCTGGCGGATACGGCGGCGTACCTGGTGGTGGGTGAGGCGGGAAGCGCGGCCGAGGCAGTGGCGAGCGTGGCGGGGTGGGCACCAGATGTGGTGATCCTCGACGTGTCGATGCCAGGCGGCTCGGGGCTGCACGTGGTGCCGGAACTGCTGGAGCGAGTGCCGGCGCTGCGCGTGCTGATGCTCTCGGTGCACGACGACGCGGAGTACGTGATCGAGAGCGTGCGCGCGGGAGCGCATGGCTTCCTGCGCAAGGACTCGACTCCGGCGGAGCTGCGGAGCGCGGTGTCGGCGCTGCATGCGGGGCAGTCGTACTACTCGCCACAGGTGGCAGGTGCGCTGGCGGATGCATTGCGCTCGCGCGGCGCGGCGCCGATGCCGGAGCGCGCCCCGAGCGCGGCGGAGGTGCTCACGGCGCGCGAGCGGCAGATCCTCGCGCTGATCGCGGAAGGGAGGACGAATCGCGAGATCGGCGCGAAGCTCGGCATCAGCACGCGTACGGTGGAGGCGCATCGCGACTCGTTGATGCGCAAGCTGGGCATCCGCACCGTGGCGGGGCTCACGCGACTGGCGATCGAGCAGGGGATCGTGCCGGGCCGAGAGTAGGGGGTCGTCGTTGCCCTCGCGTAAGCGCAGGACCCGCACTCCCCTGGCGCAAACTCCGGTTCGCAGCCGGCGCAGGCTTCGCCGTTGCAGGAAGCGTGATCGCATGACGGCCCGGAGCGGCGCTCGGCGCACTGTCATATCGGGTGCGAGAGTTCCCGACATCGAGTCGGGGAAAGGACCCTCGTAGTACTACTGCCGCCGCGTGCCAGGGCTGAACCCGGAGTGAGTAGTGTTCCGAATAGTGCGGAGAACGCGGAGCCCACATGATTCCGTAACCTCCAATCGGGTACTCCCAACGTGTACGCCACTTCGATGCTCCGCTGCGCCGCAACGGCGCTGCTGCTCCTTCCCGCCGCCGCGCTCGCGCAGGCGAAGACGGATTCCGCCGCACGCGCGACCGTGCTCCAGTCGGTCACCGTCACCGCGACGCGCACCACCACCGACGTCCGTAACGTTGCCGCGCCGGTGATCGTGCTCGACTCGCTGAAGATCCGCTCGCAGGTCGGGAACGGCGTCGCCGACATGCTGCGCTCCGAAGTCGGCGTGGACGTGGTGGGTACCGGCGTGAACCAGGCCCGCCCCACGATTCGCGGGCAGCGCGGCCAGCGCATCCTGCTCCTTCAGGACGGCATGCGGCTCAACAACAGCCGGCGCCAGCAGGACTTCGGCGAGATTCCCTCGCTCGTGGACGCGGATCAACTCGCGCGCGTGGAAGTGGTGCGCGGCCCTGCGTCGGTGCTCTACGGCACCGATGCCATCGGTGGCGTGGTGAACCTCATCAGCCGCGCGCCGGCATTCGGCAGTGCCGAGAAGGTGTCGGGCCGCATCGGCTACCAGTACGGCGGCGCGGGAGAGCTCAGCAAGACCACCGGCTCACTCATCGGCACCGCCGGGAACTTCGCGTTCGACCTCTCCGGGTCGGCGCGCGTGGCCGGCGACTACGCCGCACCCGCTGGATCCTACGGCAAGGTGACGCTCGCGGGTGACACGCCGCTCCAGCACAGCGGCGTACACGACCGGAATGCCGCCGGCATGGTGGCGTGGCGCGCGTCGCGCTCGCTGGACCTGTTCGCCCGGTACGAGCGCTACGCGGCGGACGACGCCGGCTTCGGCTACGTACCCCCAACGCTCATCGGCGCCGACCCCACGCAGATCGAGATCCTCTATCCGAAGCAGGACTTCGGCAAGGTCAGCACCGGCTTGCATGCCTCGGCGCTCGGGTCGGCGCTCGCCGATCGCTTCGACCTCACCGCGTACCGCCAGCGCAACCAGCGTGACCTCACGCAGCACATCTTCGCCTTCTTCGGGCCGGGCACGCCGCCGGGCGCGGGGGTGGACATTGCGGCCTCCAACTTCACCGACATCATCTCCTCGGGGCTGCGCGCCGAGGCCACGAAGATCGCGAGCCGCGCGATCTTCA
>JBBQFW010000294.1:0-4938 GCA_038322445.1 Gemmatimonadales bacterium | reverse complement strand
CTGTGATCGTTACCGTGACATCGGTGAGTCCGGGGGTCGTGGTTATGAACGGACTCGCTGCCTTGTAGGTGACGCCGGACGCGATTGGCACCGTCGCCCCACCGCTCTGCAGCACGGCCGTCACTGTGATTGAGGGCGAGTAGGAGCTCGCATTGACGACTCGCACGTACGTTTTCGTGAAGTCGAACGACGCGGGAAGCGCGTCCTCGACCACGAACGCGTCGGCGGTCTTCGCCGCAGTGTTGTAAATGCCGCTCACGAAGTAGGAGTAGAACTTTCCGTCGGCGAGTGTCGTGGTAGCCGACGACACGGCCAGCCCATTGTCCGCCGTACTCGCAAGGCGGCTGGAGAGCGTGTACTGGCCGGGTGCGACCATCGCGTAGTTGCCGCCAGACGCTACGGAACCATACACCACTCCGCTGGTCGATTCGACTCCCGTCGTCGTGCAGGCCGGATTCGGCGTCGTCGGTGGCGGTGTGCAGACCGCGTTGCTGATCGCCGTCAGCTTCTGGTCATTCGCGTAGAAGTTCACGCCCGGCGTGGCGACACCGTAGTTGTGAAAGCGCACGAACGCGCCGCTGACCGGCGTCGTGATGTCCTGGACAGCGTTCTTCTCGCAGGCCGATAAGACGGCCACGCAGGCGAACGCTGTCAGGAAGCGGAATCTGAGCATGGGCGCCATTTACGGTTGGGTGATCCAGAGGGGCTTCGTGTGGTAGTCCAGCGCCAGACCGCCGATGGCGGTGAGACCCGGAATGTTCCACACGTACTCGGAGTTGTAACGCGGACGAATGCGCTGCACGACCTTGCCGCTATTGTCCGGATAGAGCAGCGCCGGCGGTGTGAATCCCGGGTACACCTGCTTCCCGCTGGCCGGATCGACGTCGGTATAGTGATAACGGCGCATGTCCATCCACAGCTCGTTGTGACCCCACGCCCACTGCGCGATGTACTTCTGCGACATGATCTGCGTGAGCGTCAGGTTCGCCGCGGCCGCAGGCACAATGTTCGGATCGGCGAGGAACGCGGCCTTCTCCGCGGACGTGATCTGCGTGAGCGTGCCTTCTTCGGCGTTGCGCGCATTCACGAAGTCGATGTGGGCCGAGATGGCGTTCCTGTACGCGAGCAGTGCCCCACCCTTGTCGCCCGAGCGATACAGGGCCTCGCCTTTCACGAACTGCATCTGCGCATACGTGTAGACGGGGAACTTCACCTTGTCCGAGAAGATGTACCGGCCCGGTAGCCCGAGACCCGACGTCGATCCAACGAGTCCGTAGGGATTGTTCGGCTGCTGCGCCGTGGTCAGTGCGCCGAACCCGACAACGTTCGGATCGACGCCGCGATACTGCCCATCGGGCGACGGCGACAGCATCTTCGTCATGCGTGGGTCAGGGGTACCGAACACCGTCCCGTCGAGGAGGCCGAGGACGAAGCGCGTCTGGCGATAGGACGGAAAATTTCCGCGGGTGGGTCCGAGGAAGTTCCGGTCCTGGTTGCCCGGATCAACGTTCGGGTAGTTCATCAACGCGTCGTCGGCGTTGCTGGCGAACGACTTGTCGATGTTCGCGATCACATCGGCGGGCCTGTACGTGGACTTGTTCGAGTAGTGGTTCAGGTTGATCGCCAGCATACCGTAGGCAAGCTTGAGCCACTTCGCGCGATCGCCGTTGTACATATGGTCGCCCTTGGCCAGATACGCCTGGTCGACCGCGCCGTCCGTGCGCGACAGATTCTTGATCGCCTCGCCGAGCAGGCGCTGGATCTCCGTGTAAGCGGACTCCTGGGTGTCGTAGTTGAAGCTGAACGACGTGCCCTGGTTGAACGCTTCCTTCACGATGATCTCACCGTGCAGGTCGGTGAGCACCTGGAAGCCCCATGCCTTGAGCACGTAGCCCACGCCGAGCAGATCCCAGCGCTGCTCCGCCTCGGACTTCGTCATCATGTCCACGAGGTTCTGCCCGTAGGTCCAGTAGACATCGCGCCATTGCTGCGCGCCGTTGTCGCTGCTCGGATCGTAGCCCATGCGATCCCAGGTGCTCAGGTTCGTGGTGACCAGGAACCATTCCTGCGTATAGCGGCCGACAAATCGCCCGTCGTACTGTGGCGAGGTCGCGAGCCAGTGCACCAGCGGGGGCAGGTACAGGTTCGCCGAGACGACCTGCGGTGCGTTCGGGCTGGTGTTGACATCGACGAACTTGTCGATGTTGCAGGCACTCGCGAAACTGAGCATGCCCGCAACGAGAAGTACGTATCGCTTTTTCATCGCCATACCGGATTGCGGGATGATCGGGGAGGAACGGTAACGCCGCGTGAGAAGCGTGCGCATCAGAAGCTCGTGCGAAGGCCGAAGTTCAGCCCGCGCGGAATCGGAAAGTTGCCATAGTCGATGCCAACGCCCCCGGATCCGCCCACCGAGGCGGACGTGCCGTTGGAGATCGGATCGAGGCCGGTGTAGTTGGTGAGGAGGAACAGGTCGGTGCCGGTGATGAACACCGACGCGCTGTGACCCACGCGTTCCGGCAGCCGCATGCTGAGCGTGACGTCGCGCAAGCGCACCCAGTTGATGTCCTTCTCGATAAACAGCTCCTCGCTGATGTTCGTGTAGTACGTCGGCTGATTCGAGGGGATGACGACGAGCGTGTTCTTGGTAGGATTGGCGGAGTTCTCGCGCCCGTCGCGCAACACGCCGGTGACCACGCGTGGCGTCTCGCGGTCGAGCGTGCTCATGGCCAGTCCGCGCGAGGTCAGGAACTGCTCGGTTGCATTGAACACGTCACCGCCGCGGCGCAGATCGACGAGGGCGTTCAGCGAGAAGCGGCCCATCCGGAAGACGTTCGTCACGCCCATTGTCCACTTCGGCTGGCGATCGTACCCTGCGTCGATGAACGTCGAGCTGCGAAGCGGCAGACCCGTGGTTGGGTCAATGAGGAGAGCGCCGGCCTTGTTCCGCAGGTAGAACAGCCCGGTGAGCGACATGGTGGAGAGGCCCGGGGCCGTGCCATTTCTCACGTTGCCATACAGCCACGTATCCGACACGTACGCTTCCGGCAAGTCGTTCGGCAGCTTGAGCGTGACGCCATGCGTCTGCGAGTAATTCGCGATGATGTCCCAGCCGAAGCTGTTGCGCAGCACCGGCGTGGCGCGGGCCGTCACCTCGACGCCCTGGTTGCGGGTTTCCGCGCCGTTCAGGTTGAAGAGGATGTATCCGGTCGCGTAGCTGCCGCGGATGTTCTGGACGATCTGATCCTTGGTCTGCTTGCGGTAGACCGTGAAATCGAGACCGAGGCGATCGTCCAGGTAGTTGCTCTCGATGCCAGCTTCGTACGCCCGCGCGAATTCGGGACGCAGGTTCACGTTCGGGCCCGTGAAGCCATAACCGTAGCCGACGTACGACGTGGACTTCGCCTCGAGCGACGGGCGATCCGAATACGGCTCGGCGTCGCGCCCGACCTCGGCATATCCCGCACGCAACTTCACGCTGGTCGCGAACTTCCGCAGTGCCGGGAAGGCATCCGTGGCAATGAAGCTGGTGTTCACGCCGGGATAGAAGAACCGATTGGCACCGAGCGGAATCGTCGATGTCCAGTCGTTGCGGCCGGTGACGGTGAGGAACAGGTAATTGTTCCAGTCCGCCGTGGCCGAGCCGAAGTAGCTGAACAGGCGCCGCTGGGCGTTCACCTGGCGGCTGGACTTCGTCTGCGCGTTGTTGATGGAGACGAAGTTCGGATCGAGGAAGTTCACGCCGTACAGGCCGTCGTACGTGGACCGCTTGTCCTGGACGGCGTTCCCGAGCGTGCCGTACATGGAGAACCCGCGTCCGATTTCACGGCGATTCACGTTCAACAGCGTCTGCGAGTTGATGATCCGGTTGATGTCGTCGCCCTGATCAATGACGCCGTTGTTGGACAGCCCGTAAGCGCTTTCGGGGTGACGCAGGATCAGGTTCTGCTGCGTATAGGCATCGACGCCGAGACGCGTGCTCAGGTCGGCGAACTTCCACTTCGTGAGGGTGAGCGCGCCGTTGGCGTAGATGCGATTGGTCCGCTCGTTGAACGGATTCTTGTTGATGTTGAAGTACGGATCGTCCACCTCCGATCCGGCGGAAAGATTGGTCACCTGGCGACGCGTACCGGCCGGTGTGAGGTAGTTCTGCGCGTTATCCGTCTGCGGCCAGAGCACGAGGCCGATGAACGGCCCGCCGTCGCCCTTGAAGACCTTGTCCGCGGTCGAATACGAGTACAGCATCGACAGGTCGGACTTGAGCCAGCTCGTCACCTCCGCACCGGTCGATCCGGTGAGGTTGATGCGGTTGTACCCAGAGTTCGGCACCACGCCTTCCTGCTTCGTGAAGGCGCTCGACACGCGGTAGTTCATGCGCGAATCCGTCGTCGCCCCGCTGAAGTCGAGATTGTGGCTCTGCGTCACGCCGGTACGGAAGAATCCGTCGACGTTCTGGTAGAACTTGGTCCCGGCATCGTATGGGGCGCCAAAGTACTGGAATGAGCCAAGCGCGCCGCCCGCGACCGAAGTCGGGCCAAAGGTGCGCTGCAACTGGGGCTTCGCGCGCACGTTCTCCACGCGGAAGCGGTTGCTGTAGGTGAGACCACTCGTGCCGGGCTTGCCGCGCTTGGTCGTGATGATGATCGCGCCATTCGCGGCGTCGATACCATAGAGTGCTGACGCTTCCGGACCCTTCAACACCGTGAGGGTCTCGATGTCCTCCGGATTGATGTCGCCGGAACGGCTGGAGAAGTCCACCGAGCGGTTAGCGAAATCGGTGGACGACCCTGGGGCGCCAGAGGCGAGCACGTTGGAGTTGAGCGTCTTGTTGTCTACCGGCAGGCCATCGATGACCATCAACGGCTGGTTGGAACTGGAAATCGAGCTCACGCCGCGGATCGTGATCGACGACGACGAGCCGGGAAGACCCGACGTGGT
>JBBQFW010000293.1:0-4969 GCA_038322445.1 Gemmatimonadales bacterium | reverse complement strand
CCATGTCGAACAACCGGTCGACCGCCAGCGACGCGAATGCCGCGGGAAACGACACCTGGGGCGCGAAACGCGACAACGCGAATGCACGCGCCGGCTCGCCCGCGCGGGCAGGAGCCACGTTATTGATCATCATGCCGATCGCTGTCGCCCGCCACAGCGCGCTGAACGGGAGGTTCGGGGCGACAGCATCGAGAATCGGACGCCACCGCAGCGCTCGCGTAGGAAAGATCAACGTCGCGCAGATCGCCGACAGCGCGAGGAGCGGCAGGTTCGCCTTGCGCACATTCGCGAGGACCTTCGCGAACTCGATGTCCTTGAAGGCCAGATAGAGCAGGACGGCGCTCAGGATGATGCCGAGCGCACTGCGCCAGCCGAATTTCATGGTCCGTCAGCCCGTGAGTGCGAGATCCAGCAGGTCGAACAGCTCTGCCTTCGCGTCCTCGTCGAGGGCGCCGCCGCGACGACGGGACTCCTCGCGAATCTCGACACATCGCTGGATCGCGGAACGGCCGCGGTAGAGCAGCGCTTCGATCGGCACGGGTGGCTGCTCATCGAGCACCTTCGGAACGCTGAGTGGCGTGTAGCTCAGCGCACCGAGATTCTTGATGCCCGCGTCGAGCAGGTCGCCGAGTCGTGATGCGGCGGACGTCGCCTGCGAGACCGCAGCGGTCAGCATTGCGCCGGCAAGGTCTGCGACCGCCGGCACGTGCCGAGGTGCCGGTGTGGGCCGTACCACGGTTGGCTCCGGTGCCATCGGCTGGGCCGGCGCGGGTTCGTGCACCGCGGACTTCAGGGCCGTGAGGCGGTCGATGACCGGGATGCCGGCAAGACCGGCGGACGCGAGCGCGGTAGCGCACTTGTCGAGAAGATCGAGCGAGGAGGCGTCCAGGATGGAAACTGCCGCATCCTGCTCGTCGATGATCGACGCGACCAGCCGTTCTCCATAACTGATCGCCGAATCCCTGAGCTGCCGAAGCTCCAGGTGCAGCGAACGCCGCACGCGCTCACGACTCAGGTCGTCGCGCGCGTCACGAGCATCGGCCACGAGCCGACGGAGGTGCTCGCCATGCCCGATGACATCGTGACGGAAGCGCTTCTCGGGTGTGGTCGCGGGGTGCTGCGCCACTTCGACGATCGTCGGGCCGCCGTCGCGATAGAAGAGGTCCGCAATGGGGAGGACGCGATCGTGGTCGATCTCCTGCTCCTGCAGTGCTTCGAGCGCGGTGGAGAACCGCGCGATGTCCGCGGCGGGCGCCTGTCCCGAGCCACTACGAATCCCGGCGGCGATTCCACGCAGCACCATTGCCGCCGCCGAGAGGAGCGCCACGCGCTCGGCGCCGAGTGGCGTGCCACTGGCCTCGAGTGGCCTGGCGGCCAGCTCGGAGGATTCGAGGACATCCGCGAAGGCGGGATGGTCCTTCACGCTCGCAATGCCGCGCAGCGCGCGCACGCGGCGCAGTACGTTCGCCGCCGCGTCGCGGTCCGCGGGACGCGTCGCGAGCAGTTCGAGCCCCGCGCCGATGTTCGCCGCCTCCGTCGCGAGGTAGCTGTCGTACCCCTGCATGGTGGCGGAGGCCATCGGCGTACCGCCGCGAGAGGCCGCATACTTCGACAGCTCGGACACGCGTGCTCGCGCTCGTGCGTCGTCCGCATCACCCCACGTGCGCACCTGCCGCAGGAGGAGCTTCGTGTCATCCACCGCGGCCACGACCACGGCGCTCAACTCGGGCTCCCACCGCAGGCCGGATTCGCGCATGGCGCGACCAACGCGCTCGATGCCGGCCGCCACCTCGGAGAATGACGGCAGTTTGGCCATGGTGGCGCTGCCGCGGAGGGCGCGCGCGATGCGCTGCATCTCCTCGGGATTCGGGCCGGACACGCCTCCGGCATCGAGCAAGCCGTCGAGCTGCTCGACATACTCGCTCGCTTCCAGGATGAAGAAGTCGAGGAAACCGACGGGGGTGGGGACCGTCATGCCCGCTCCTGGGTGGTGCGCAGTGATAACAAGTGATCCGCCACGAAGTTAGACCGAACCGCGCGCGGCGTCCATTGCGGCGCGCAGCTCGTGGATGGCCTGTGGCAGGCCCACGAAGACCGCGCGTGCGACCACGTGGTGGCCGATGTTCAGCTCCTCGATCTCCGCAATGGCGGCGACGGGTCCCACGTTCGACGTCGTGAGTCCGTGGCCCGCGTGCACCGCGATGCCGAGTGACACGCCGACGCGAGCGGCATCGCGAAGTGCCTGCACCGTGGATGGGTCGTTCGCTGCGTGCGAGTACCGGCCCGTGTGCAGCTCGACCGATTCGGCACCGAGGTCATGTGAGCGCTGGACGCTCTCGGCGTCCGGGTCGATGAAGAGACTCGTGCGGATGCCGGCGGCGCGGAGGCGCTCGACGTAGCGCGCGAGCCGGACCGGGTCGGCATTCACGTTGAGTCCGCCTTCGGTTGTCACTTCCTCGCGCCGCTCGGGTACGATGGTGACCTGGTAAGGGCGCAGTCGCTCAGCGAGTGCGATCATCTCGTCGGTGCCGGCGATCTCGAGGTTGAAGACTGTGGTGACGGCGGCCGCGACGGCATCGATGTCGGCGTCGTTCATGTGGCGGCGATCCTCGCGCAGATGCGCGGTGATGCCATCGGCACCCGCCTGTTCGCAGACGCTGACTGCGTGAACCGGCACGGGCTCCACACCGCGGCGGGCCTGCCGGATGGTCGCCACGTGATCGATGTTGATGTAAAGGCGCTGCTTCGGGATGGTCATGTGCGTTGCATCACTGGTCTTGCTGCATGAAAGAGGCGAGACTGCGTAGAATGAAAATTGACCTCAAGGAGGACCTGTGAGAAAGCTGCTGCTGCTCGGTTTGCTGTTGGCTGGTGCGTGCCAGTCCCGGACGGTCGAGCAACCCGCCCCGGTTTCCGCGCCCGTTGTGATCGCCAGCGGACCCCGGCCAGCCCTCGAGGCGTTCCTGTCGGGCATTCGCGCCGGTGATCTCCAGGCGATCTCCGAGGTCTGGGGGGACAAGAACGGACCGGCGCGTGATTCCAAGGTGTTTTCGCGTGAAGAAATGGAGCAGCGCGAGCTGATCCTCATCCGCTGCTTCAAGCATGACAAGGCGCGCGTGCTCGGCGACGCGGCAGCCGCCAATGGTGAGCGTGCCTACCAGGTGGAGCTGACGCGGGGAACCACCGTCCGCGTCACGGACTTCTTCCTGACGAAGGCTCCGGACCGATGGTACGTGCGGTCGGCCAACATGGAGCCGGTGCGCGACCTCTGTTCCACGAAGTAACTGTGACACGGCGGTTGCTCGCACCCGCAATTTTTTCTTCTGATCATGGATCCCCGCTTTCGCGGGAATGACGAACGTAGTTCAGTTAGAATTCCGTCAATTCGATGAGGACGCCGGCGGTCGCGCTCGGATGGAGGAAGGCGATGCGCTTGCCTTCAGCGCCGAGCCTGGGTGTGTCATCGATGAGACGGATGCCGGCGGCGCGGCAGCGATCGAGGGTGCGGTCGAGGTCGTCCACGGCGAAACAGATGTGGTGAATGCCAGGACCGCGCTTGGCGACGAACTTGCCGATGGGAGACTCGCTGGAGTTTGCCTCGAGTAGCTCGACGAGCGAGTCACCAGCCTCGAGGCCGGCGATGCGCGCGCCGTCAGCGTTGGCGAGGGGGATTTCGGGCAGGTCGAGGATGTCGCGGTAGAAGGGGAGGATCGCGTCGAGACCGGTGACGGCCACGCCTACATGGGCGATGCGGGTGCGGCGGGGAGCAGCAGGTGTCATGTTGGATGCGCTGGTGTGGGTGCGCTGGCGCTGAATACTAATTCTGGGGTGGCCCGTAAACGGCCGCCGGGAGAACATGAGCGGTGTCGAATGCACAGGCGGTAACGGACGCGGATTTCGAGGAGAAGGTCGAGAAGGGCGATGGGCTCACCATCGTGGACTTCTGGGCCACCTGGTGTGGTCCCTGTCGGATGATCGCGCCGATCCTCGACCAGCTCGCAGCGGAGTATGCGGACAAGGGTGTGACGGTGACGAAGCTCGACGTGGACGCGAACATCAAGACGGCCACGCGCTTCAACGTGCGGTCGATCCCGATGCTGCTGTTCTTCAAGGACGGCAAGGTGGTGGACCAGATCGTGGGTGCGGTACCGCGCCCAGCGATCGAGGACAAGCTGAAGCGGCACGTCGCGGCACCAGCCGCCTGAGCGCGACGCTGTCGCCGTTGCCCCGCGGTTGACCGGGCACCACATTGGGCCGGAGCGACACCCGTCGTCCCGGCCCTTTTTCCGCATCGATGCCCGCAACCGTCGCCGGCCTGCGCTACCCCAGTACGCGGGTTCTCCTGCCAAGGACGCGTCTCGCTTACGTCCACCTGAAGAACCTGCTCACCGACGCCAAGCGCGATCGGGGCGCGCGCGTCTCCGGGTACGTCGCGATCTGGCTGCCGGAGGAGTTCCTGGTGCTGTACCTGCAGCAGGGGGAGCTCGTCAACGCGTGCTCGCATGACGGGAAGCACTTTCACGCCGTGGCCATTGGCGCTGCGGTGGAGAAGGTGCCCACCGAGCCGGAATACGGGGAAATCGCCTTCTGCGAGGCCGAGCCCGAACAGTTGGCCTGCATGTTCGCCACGCAGACGGAACCGATGACGCCGTGGCCCCCGGAACTGCGGCCGAGTGACCCGACGTCCCTGTTTCCCTATCTGATGGCCACGACGTTCGACGGGCTGCTGGAGATCGCCTCTGACGGGGAAGTGAACTACCTGCTCTTCAAGCACGGCGTTGCGCACACGGCGTACCTGTCGAGTACCGTGCCCGGCACGATGGTCGACCGTGTGAGCAAGTTGTTCGCCCGCGACCACCGCGTGCTGCACATGGGCGTGCGGCATTGGCCGATGCCGGCGCCGCTCCCATTTCAGGCCGCCACGGGACTGGTGCAGGCGTACCGCGACCTCACGACGTCCCTGGTGCTG
>JBBQFW010000292.1:0-4977 GCA_038322445.1 Gemmatimonadales bacterium | reverse complement strand
CGTCCGCGAGAACGAGCCGATCTGCCGTGCCGACCTCGCGCGGCGGATGGAGATCGCGCGCGGGATGGTGACGTCGCTGGTGAACGAGCTGGTGCTCGGCGGAATGCTTTATGAGGGCGCGACGGTGGATTCCCCTCGTGGCCGTCGTCCACAAATGCTGTTCGTGCGCACGCGCGGGCGGCTCGCCATTTCCGTCGACGTCCGATTCAGCCGCACCTACGTCATGCTCGGCGAGATCATAGGAGCGTGGGAGCGAATCGAGCCGATCCTCACGCGGATCATCCGCGACCGCGCGCTCACGGACAATTCCGCGGTGACGCCGGTGTATCGTGAGAAGGACGCATTCGAGGCGCGCTTGCGTGGCGCCACGGCGCTCGTGGCGGCGCCGGGGTTCGCGGCGCCGAGCATCGCCTGACTGCCAGGCCGTCGTCCCTGCATCGATCGTCATCCCCCTTTCCCGGGATGGGATCAACATGGATTCCCGCATGCGCGGGAATGACGATCAACCAGGGCCGTTGTGCTCGATCCCGTATCAGGTCGCGGAGAACCGATACGTGGTACTCGACCGGAATTCGTCGCCCGGCCGCAGGATCGTCGACGGAAAGCGCGGCTCGTTCGGTGAGTTGGGATAGTGTTGCGTCTCCAATGCGAGCGCGCTGTTGGCGGCATAGTGGTGGCCGCCTTTCCCGTGCCGGCCGGTGCCGATGTACTTGCCGGTATAGAGCTGGATGCCGGGCTCGGTGGTCATGACCTCGATCGTCCGCCCTGAGTGCGGGTCGTGGAGGACAGCCACCGGCGCAAGTGGATCGCCCGCGTCGATCACGAACGTATTGTCGTAGTCCGCGGCGTCGACGCCGGCGGGATGCGCATCCGAACGGATCGAACGCTTCGTGGTAAAGTCGAACACCGAGTCGTGCACCGGATGGATCTCGCCAGTGGGGATCACGTTCGCGTCCACGGGCAGATAGCAGGCGGAGCGGAGGCTGAGCTCATGATCGAAGATGTCACCGGAGGCCTGGCCGGCGAGATTGAAATACATGTGCTGCGTCATGTTGACGGGCGTCGGCGCATCCGTGGTTGCCGCGTAGTCCAGCACGAGATGGTTGGTGTCCGTCAGCGTGTACGTCACGGTCACGTCGAGCGTGCCCGGATAGCCGTCGCTGCCCGCGGGAAATCGATGGCGCATCACCGCACCCGACAGGCCTGCGGACGCAAATGGGGCGACGGTCCAGATCACGCTGTGAAAACCGTGTGGCCCGCCGTGGAGCTGATTCTGCCCGTCGTTCCGCGATAGTTGATGCTCGACACCGTCAAGGACGAAGCGCGCGCCGGCAATGCGATTGGCATACCGGCCGACGAGCGCGCCGAAGTACCGGTTGTCCGCGAGATAGTGCTCGAGTGTGTCGTAGCCCGGCGTGATGTCGGCAAAGACGCCATCGCGATCCGGTACGCTGATCCGCGTGATGATGCCGCCGAGACTCAGGAACGAGATCTCGATGCCAGCGGCGTTGGTGAGCGTGTGCATCTCGACGGACTGGCCGGTGGGCACCACGCCGAACGGCCTGACTGCCGGCTCCGTATTACCAGCGGTCATGGATGCTCCCGCGAAGGTATCGGTGATAGACATCCTGCACCGTCGCCATCGCTGATGCGGGCAGTGGTGGCAGGTCGGCCGCCCGCACGTTGTCCTCGATCTGCCGCACCGTTTTTCCACCGGGAATGGCGCAGGTGACGGCCGGGTGCATCAGGATCCAGCGGAGCGCGAGCTGCGCCATCGTCGCGCCGGATGGCACCAGCGGTCGCAGTGCTTCCACGGCGGCAAATCCCACGTGGAGCGGAACACCGCTGAAGGTCTCGCCCTGATCGAACGCTTCGCCGTTGCGGTTGAAGCTGCGATGATCGGTGGGGGCGAACTGTGAACGTGCGTCGAGCTTGCCGGTGAGCAGTCCACTCGCGAGTGGCACCCGCGCAAGAATGCCCACGCGATGCGCCGCGGCCTCGGCGAAGAATTGCTCCGCGGGCTTGAGCCGGAACATGTTGAAGATGATCTGCACGGACTGGACACGCTCGAAGGTCAACGCGCGCATCGCGTCGTCCACGAGCTCGACGCTCACGCCGTAATGCCTGAGCTTCCCGACAGCAACGAGGTCGTCGAGAATGCCGAACACTTCCGGCATGTCATACACCTCCGACGGCGGACAGTGCAGCTGCAGGAGGTCCAGCGCCGGCACGTCGAGATTGACGAGACTGCGCTCGACGAAGCTGGTGAGGTTCTCGCGGTTGTAGCCTGCCGCCGTCTGCGATGGCAGGCGGCGGCCTGCCTTGGTGGCCACGATGATCGGCTCCGTGCGCTCGCGCAGCAGCCGTCCGACGAGCCGCTCCGAATGCCCGTCGCCATAGACGTCTGCGGTATCGATGAAGTTGACGCCGAGATCGACGGCCGCGTGCAGGGCGCGCATCGACTCGTCGTCGTCCGTGTTGCCCCACACGTCACCACCGATACCCCATGCACCGAAGCTGATGGTGGACACTCTCCATCCGGTACGGCCCAGCTCGCGGTATTCCATGAAGTCGCTGTCGTCCTTGATCGTGGTGCCGCCGTGCGGGAAGCAACGCGCAGCGACTAATAGTAGTGCCGGCCTGGCGCTTCAGCGCCGACCGTTGCGGTGCGTGGCCATGTCAACGACCGCATCGAACGCCGGCTTCGGCTGTCCCTTGCGGTCGAACAGCAGCGGGTAGCTGGTGCGTCCGCGAATCGGCCAGCCATTGAGCCACGACACACCATCCGAGGTGCCCCAGAAGGTCACGCGATCACTTACCTAAACGATGCGCAAGGAACACGCGGAAGATCTCCACGTATCGCCGCGCCAGCGCGAGCTGGACCGAGTCGCAAGCGTGTCGCGTACGGGTTGAGCGCCGGATTCGCGGCGGAGCGCAGGTTCACGTCGGCAGAACGGTTCTGCGTGGCCTGCGGCAGGACGTCGACATCGAGCTCCGTGATGTTGATTTTCACGCCGAGTGCGGCGAACGCGCTGATGGTCGAGTCCTCTTCCGCGACGCTCGGCCAGTTCATCGTCAGGTGGTCGTGCATGCCGACCGCCGTCACCTTCAATCCCTGATCGAGAAGTGACTCTACCAGGCGTACGGCGCCGGCGCGTTTCTGGGCGTTCTCCATCGAGTAGTCATTGTAGTACAGCTCCGCGGCGGGATCGGCCTCGCGCGCGAACGCCAATGCCTGTGCGACAAAGTCCGGTCCGATGATGCGATACCAGGGCGATTGGCAAACTGCGGTGCCGATGCGGAAGTCGTCGCGGAAGAGATCCTTCAAGCGAGCGGACGCCGGTGCGGGCGCCGGCATGCCGCGTTCCACCGGGTGTTGCGTGCTGCCCAAGATGGCCGCATGGCGCAGGAGGGACATCATCATGATGGCATGCTTGGTGATGCGAGAGAAGACGAGACCACCCACCACGACGCAGAGCAAGCTCGCGCCCGACAACCAACGCAAGCGACGACCGGAGGAAAGTGCGACGAAGCTGGACGGCGCAACGGAGCTGTGAAGAAAGTTGCGTCCCGCATATTGTACCGGTCCGCGAATCGCTCGCTGTTCTTCGCCGTGAATGATGTGCCGCGCCGCCCACTGGGTGCGGCCAGCTTCTTCCTCTTCGAGTCCATGTCCGCAGTCCCCACGCGTCGCACCTGCCTCAGCTACGGATTCGCGACTTTCGCCGCACTCCGTGCGCAGGGCGCGTGCGCGCAGCAGCCGGCGCCTGCCCCATCGACCGGCGGCCGGACCGCCGCCGAGGATCACCAGCAGATGATGACGCAGCTCGGCATCCGTGCCCTTCGTCCCGGACCCAGCGGCAACGAAGCGGCGCCCAATCACGCAAACTACGATGAGGCAACGGCCAATCCCTTCCCCGTGCTGCCGTCGCTGATGACGAGGCACGACGGCCGCTCCGTCACCACGGCGGCGCAGTGGCCCGCACGCCGCGCTGAGTTGCTCGAGGACTTCTCGCGCGAGGTGTATGGTCGCGTTCCCGCTCGACGCGCACGAACTGCTCGCGCTCTGCGCCCCACGGCTCACGTTCGTCAGCTACGGCGTGCCCGAGGAGGGCGACGCGAAGTGGCTCGACCAGCAGGGCAGCTTCATGGCGGCCATCGCCGCACAGCCCGCCTTCCGCCTGCTCGGCGCCAGGGGACTCGGACGCTCGGACGATTACACCACCGAGCACATGCCGCCCGTGAACGTCGGCCTGCTCGACGGCGAGCTCGCGTGGCGGCAGCACGACGGACGACACACGGACGCGCCGAACTGGAAGTACTTCCTCGCGTGGACCGACGACCACTTCCGTCGCCGCTCCACGCCGACGACGACGGGCACCTGGCCCGCCGACAAGCCGACGGCGCGCACCGACGCCAACTCGATGCTCGCGCATCAGCAACTGCTCGAGAAGCGCACGAAGGGACGGATCGACGTCTACTTCGTGGGGAATTCCATCACGCGCCGTTGGGGTGCGACGGATTACCCGGCGCTCCTCGCCAACTGGACGTCCAACTTCTTCGGGTGGAACGCGGCGGACTTCGGCTGGGGCGGCGACCGCATCGAGCACATGCTCTGGCGCATCGAGCACGGTGAGCTGGACGGCGTGAACCCGAAGGTCATCGTCATCCTCGCCGGCACGACCAACGTGGGCAATGTCCCCGGCGGCGACGAGAAGATCGCGGCCATCACGCGCGGCCTTCGCGCACTCGTCGACCTCTGCCAACGGAAGGCGCCCGGCGCGACGATCATCCTCACGGGCATCTTCCCGCGCAACGACACCATGGCCGTCGTGCCGGAGATCACGCGCATCAACGCGAATATCGCCCGCATCGCCGACGGCAAGCAGATCCGGTACGTGAACATCAACGGTGTGCTCGCGGACGCGGACGGCCGCCTCCACGACGGTCTCATGATGGACAAGCTGCATCCGACCG
>JBBQFW010000291.1:0-5066 GCA_038322445.1 Gemmatimonadales bacterium | reverse complement strand
GGGCCGGCGCTCATCGGCGTGGTGAAGCCGAGCATCGTGCTGCCGGAGTGGGTGCTGTCGCTCGACGTCGACGCACAGCGCGCCATCGTCACGCACGAGAATGAGCATCGCGCGGCGCACGATCCCGTGCTCATTCTCGTGGGTTTGATCGCTGTCGTGCTCATGCCGTGGAATCCCGGGCTCTGGATGTCGTGGCGCGGGCTGCGACGCGCGATCGAGCTGGATTGCGACGAACGCGTCGTGCGACGTGGAATTGAAGGGGGCGAGTATGCGCGCGTGCTGCTGCACGCGTGGAAGACCGCGCGCGGAAGCTGGCTGCCGTCGACGGTATTCGCCGAGCGGGCGTCGGGACTCGGCGCACGTGTCGAACACTTGATGCGGCCGGAGCCGCGGGGGCGTGCAATGCGAACGATACTCGGAATGGCGGTTGCGGCTGGTTTTGTCTTTGTCGCGTGCTCGACGCCAGCGCCGCAAGCGGTGCCGAGTCTGGGGGCAGGGCCGTATCCGCTGGTTGTGGTCGATGGCGTTCCGCGTCCTGAGCTGCCGCCGCTCATGCGCTTCATCGGGCCGGTTCGTGTCGAGACGACGACAACGCCCACGTACCGGATCGTCTATCACGGCCAGCGTGAGACGGATACGATCGCGCAGAAGCTCTATCCGTCGATGGACGATGGGGCGATGATGCAGACGATCGATGCGCCTGCGTCCGTCGTGCACTTCGGTGACGCGGCAAAATATGGGGTCGTACTTTACTACACGAAAAAGTACCGGGACGCGGGGGGCGCGATCATCGCGCCGGGAGAGGGCAGCATGAGTGCACGCAGGGCAGATCCTTCGACACCGGCAGCGGTGATGGGGGACAGGAGTCTCGCCAACCTTTTCAACGGCGTCACTCTCACGCCCGACAAGACTTCGCAGGCGCGCGCTATCATCGAGACCGAAATGGCAAGCCAGGGGGCGCTCAAAGGGCCCGGGCTAGCGGTCTTTCCGCAGCGCATCGCTCTCAACGCAGCGCGCGATGCCCAGCTCCGCGCGCTCCTCACATCCGACGACGACCGCGCGCGCTTCGATGTACGGTCGCGCGAGGGGCGACCATGCTGCACGCCCTCGATCGAGGATGTGGTGAAGAGCGAGTACGCAAATATCTTCGGCTACCCGGATGAGGGGGACGCCGTGACTGCGCGTTGCCCCACGCTCGCTGCTGACAAGCGCGAGCAAGCGCGCGCGATCATCCGGACGCACATCAACGACGAGTTCGCACTGTACTCCAGGGCGCCCGCCGCGTGGACGAGCAACTACGACGAGCGTGTCACGATGCGGATGAAGCGGGATGCCGATATCCGCGCGTTGCTCGCAACAGACGCGGACCGGGAGAAATTCGACAAGATCGCGGCACGACTGCGAGACTCGGCGTTCAGACGGAACTGACCCTTCGAGCTTCCATCCTGAGGTTCATCATTCCCGCGCAAACGGGAATCCGCAGAGCGTTTGAACATGCATTCCCGCTTTCGCGGGAATGACGAACGAAGTTCCCAATGCCGGTTTCAGGATGACGCGAGTCAGGTCCCCGGCAACCTCGACCAGATCACGATCGCACCGCAGGTCTTCGGCCCGAACGACACCACCCTCGGCGAGAACTGCGGCGGAATCGTCGCGACCCCATTGTAGATCTCCACGGCTTCCAGGCTGCCCGGAATGAACTCGTCCGGCCCCGCGTTCTCCATGCGAATCCCGTCGAGCCAGTACTGTGGCGGACAGTCACCACGCCCGCCGCTGTTGCGGAGTCGAATCGTCTGCCGGCCGCCGACCGTGACCACGTTGAGGCCCGGCGTCATGCGAACGAGATCGGTGAAGTTGTGTGCGTCCTTCGCGTCGATCTCCTCTCGCGTGACGAAGTGGCCGAAGCCACTCCCGCGACGATCCCAGAATCCCCTCAGCAGCCGCGTCGAACGCGTCAGCCGCTCTTCCTCGACGTTCACGCCCGCGATCGACGCGGCCACCATCGACATCGAGATCACCACCGTGTCGCGCACGCCGGCGGAAAGCCGGATGTCGACGGTGATTGGCTCGAATCCCAGGCGCCGCACGGTGAGCTTCGCGTCGCCGGGGGTGATGTCGATCAGCCGGAATCCGCCGTTGTCGGCGGTATGTGTGTAGAGGTCGGAGCCGCGCACCCGTACCTCCACTCCGGAAACCGGGGCACCCGCCGTGTCACGCACGACGCCGACGAGCGACGCCATCTGCATCTGCGCGGACGCGGGCACCGCCGCGGCACCGAGGCAGAGTGCCAGGGCAATGTGACGGCGACGGGACCAGGAGAGTTCAGCCATCTGTCCTCCCTTCCGGCGTCAGCCTGCCGGCGGGTGTGGTGTCAGGACTCGTTGGAGCGAAGACGCCTTCCAATGAGATAGAGCGGCACGGCCAGCAGAACCACGTACAGTACGAGCGACGCGACGTTCCCGGTGGCGATCGCCCCAATGGCCTTGCTGACATCCAGCTTTTCGTCCAGGCGCTTCGCCGCAAGGCCTGCGAGAACCACACCCATGATGGCCCCGCCGGCGATCAACCCCGACGAGAACAGGACTCCCGGACCCGAGTCTGCGTCAACTCCTGCGCGCTGGTCGGCGGTCATCCGCCGGTCGACCAGCCAGCGGATCACACCCCCGAGGAACATGGCGGCCGATGTCGAGATGGGGAGGTACACGCCGACCGCCACCGGAAGTGATGGAATGCCAAGCACTTCGATGGCGATGGCGAGGAAGGCGCCCACGAGGATGAGCCCCCATGGCAACTTCTGGGTGAGGATCCCGT
This sequence comes from Gemmatimonadales bacterium, assembly GCA_038322445.1. Taxonomy (GTDB): domain Bacteria; phylum Gemmatimonadota; class Gemmatimonadetes; order Gemmatimonadales; family Gemmatimonadaceae; genus AG11. The sequence goes on along the minus strand of JBBQFW010000291.1, from coordinate 2,255 downwards.
CGACGACCAGCGCCATGATCTGCGCCTTCGGCGAATCGAGCTTTTCCACTTCCTTGCCGTCGTAGTTCACGCGTTCGCGGCCGCCCACACCCGGATCGACGACGTACTTGATCGCGCCGGCGTCGTCCACGAGGTACTTGCCGGCGATGGCATTGCCGGTGGCCTCATAGAGCCGCCCCACACGATAGCTAGGCGCCGTCGGCGCTTCGGATGCCGCCACCAGTCGACCGTTCGCCAGTGCGAAGCGATTGGCCTGTTCGATCACGGAGACCTGTATGCCGGGGAAGTCCTTCGCGACGATCGTGGTCTTGGCGTCGTTCAGGAACTGAATGATGCCGCCAACGAGCAGCGCACTCGCCGTCACGCCGATGAGCAGGCCGATCTGCTGATACCTCGGCGTTGCGCCCACGAGATAGCCGGTCTTGAGATCCTGCGAGGTGGCGCCGGCCGTCGACGCGGCAACGCAAACAACACCACCGATGGAGAGCGCCAGCACGCGGTACTCGATGCCCACCCACCCCGCGGCGAGAAACATGAGCGACGTGAGCAGCAGCGTCGCCACCGTCATGCCCGACACAGGATTCGCCGAGCTGCCGATCTGCCCGGTGATACGGCTCGATACCGTAACGAAGAGAAACGCGAAGAACAGCGCGAGGATGCCGCCGAAAACATTGATGCCGATCTGCGGCAGCACGACCATCGCGACGAGGCAGAGCAGCGTGCCGACGATCACGACGCCCATCGGCAGGTCGCGATCCGTGCGCGCGACATCGTCGCCCGATTTCACGCCGCGGAAGTCACCCAGTCCGGCGACGAGCGAGCTCCAGATGGTGGGCAGCGTCCGCGCGAGGCTGATGAGACCCGCGGCCGTCACGGCTCCAGCGCCGATGTAGTAGACGTACTTGCCGCGCACGTCCATGGCGTTCATGTCGCGAATGAGCTGCGTCGCGGGAAAGATCGGCGAGGTGAGTCCTGCGCCGAACAACTTGATCGCCGGGATGAGGCAGAAGAACGACAGCAAGCCGCCGGCAAAGAGATAGCCGGCAATGCGCGGACCGATGATGTAGCCAACGCCGGTGAGCTCAGGGCTTATCTCGCTCTGGATCTCGCCAAAGAGCTGCACCTGCCCGTTCGCCATCACCTTGGTGAATGCGTACTTCGGCACTTCGAGAAACGCATGCAGCCCCGCATTGAGGAACTTGTACGCGGCGCCGAGTCCGAACCCCATGAACACGGTCTTCGCCTGCTCCCCGCCGCGCTCACCGACGATGAGCACCTGGGCGCACGCCGTGCCTTCAGGGTACTTGAGGTTCGCGTGCTCCTTGACGATCAGGCTCCGCCGAAGGGGAACGAGGAAGAGGACGCCGAGCACACCGCCGACCACACCGATTGCGATGACCTTGATCCACGGCAATTCATAGCCGAGCAGCAACAGCGCTGGCAACGTGAACGCGATGCCTGCGGCGATGGACTCACCAGCGGAGCCGGTGGTCTGCACCAGGTTGTTCTGGAGGATCGTCGCGGGCTCGGAGCGCATCGCGCGCGAGATGTAGCGGAAGATCGTGATGGAGAGGACGGCGATCGGGATCGACGCGCTCACGGTGAGGCTGACCTTCAGCGCGAGGTAGATGCTCGACGCGGCGAACACGAGGCCGAGCACGACGCCGAGCAGAATGGCACCGATGCTGAATTCCTTCGGCGATTCGTTCGACGGGATATAGGGGGAGAACGTCGTCTCGGGTGCCGCGCTGGGGCGGGTGGTCGGCGTCGTCAAAGTCTCGTGTGTCCTGCGGATTGGGAGGAGAGGAAGTATGGTGGGGTGTCCTGAGAGGGCGCCAGCATCCTGAGAGGCGCGCGTCGTCCGTTGTCAAAGACGCTGATCGTGGGCAGCGCGGATCCGCACGGATTCTCCCGGATCGCCGCCGATTGCTCCTCTCGGTTCACAGAAGACTTCACCGAGCGCTCGGTGAAAACCACTGTGAAGTGAGCGGAGCAATCCGCGGAAATCGCCTTGGAGATCAGTGGTGATCCGCGATGACGACGAGCAACTTCAGTTGACCGCGTTCGCGGGAATGACGATCCCTACGCTGCCGCCGACGCCTCACCACCCCTTGCGCGGCGAACTCGGCGCACGATCACGATCGCCCCACAGATCACCACCGCAACCGGCACGAGCACGCCCAGCGCCGCAATGAACCATGCGATGACGCCGAGCAGCCGTCTCCATGCTTCAGCAAATGCTTCGGCGATCGGAC
>JBBQFW010000290.1:0-5163 GCA_038322445.1 Gemmatimonadales bacterium | reverse complement strand
TATCTCGCGTTCCGGATGGACCGCCACGGCAACTACGCGCCGTACGCGTTCAAGTCGACGGACTATGGCAAGTCGTGGACGCGTATCGTGACCGGGCTGCGCGACGGCGAGCCCGTGCGCGTCGTGCGCGAAGATCCTGAGCGTCGAGGACTGTTGTACGCAGGTACGGAGACGGGTGTCTACGTCTCATACGATGCAGGCGCCAACTGGCAGCCCTTCTCTCGCAACCTGCCCATCACGCCCATCGCGGACCTCGAGGTCCGTCACGGCGATCTCTACGCCGCAACCGAAGGGCGCGCGTTCTGGGCACTCGACGATCTCACGCCGCTGCGCCAGATGAGCGACCAGGTCGCCAAGGCCGACGTCTACCTCTACGCCCCTCGACCCGCATTGCTCGGCGGCGGCCCATCCGCTCCCACGACGACGGCGGGACGCAATCCCCCGTCTGGCGCCAACGTCTACTACTCGCTGGCCAAGCTGCCCGATTCGGCGCAGGTGATGAAGCTCGAATTTCTCGATGCCGGCGGCAAGCTCCTTCGCACGTACACGCGAGGCGCTGCGGCCGCTCCCGCACCGGGGGGTGGTCCGCCGGGCGTCGTGCGTACCATCTCGAGTGTCAAGGCGGGACTCAACGCATTCCAGTGGGACCTGCGCGCCGAGCCGCCAACGTCGCTCCCCGGAAACATCAACATCTGGGGCGGCCCGAGTGCCGGGTACCTCGTGTCGCCCGGACGGTATCAGGCGCGACTCACTGTCGGTTCGACGGTGTTGACGCAGCCGTTCGACGTCCGCGCCGATCCGCGCACGAACACGAGTGTCGCGGAGATTGCCTCGCGCGACTTGCTGACGCACGCTGTGAATGCACGCGTCGGCGAAATTCACGATGCACTCCTCCGCATCCGCGACGTGAAGGATCAGGTGTTGAAGTTCGTCGATCGCACGAAGGAGACGCCGACCGCGGCCGCCATCGCGAGCAAGGGCAAGGAGATCACGGGCAAGGTGGAGACGCTGGATCCGCAGCTCTCCACGAAGGCCGCGAACGGCCAGGACGTGATCAACTACCGCAACGGCATCAACGCGCAGTACGCATTCCTGCTCGGCAACATTGAAGGGAGCGACATCGTCTCGCAGCCGTCGCGTGAGCGTTTCGCCGAGTTGGAACGGTTGTGGGCAGCGCTGAAGAGTCAGGTCGATACGCTCGAGAACGAGGACGTCCCGGCATTCAACAAGCTGCTTCAGGACGGCGGGCTCGGCGGCGTGATCATCCAGGCGAAGAAACCGAAAATCGTGATGTAGGTTCGCGGGTTGTTTGGAGGTACGGTCAATTACATGTGTGCGTAGTTCACTGCGTGCCAGGACACGCTGCAGCGCGTTGCATTCGTGATGCTCAGTGGTACGGTCGTGAAGGAAGGCGCGTGGCGATTCGTGAATCATTCGGCCGGCGCCATGTGGTAGTACGACCACTCCACCGCGCGCCTGGCCCACTGAGGATTGCCAAGTCACGCCGGCCCCGTCATGGTTGAGCCGACCCGGCCGTCGCGTGCGACACGCTCTCGCGCACTCCCGCCGATGCGAACTCCGACCCGTCCGCTTTACACATGAGCGCTCCGATCCGACACAGCGCGATCGCGCTGTTCATCTTCATTGTGGCGTCCTGCCGCGCCACTACGCTCCCCGCGCCGGCGACGTCCATCGTCGCGCCCGCGCCGTCTCCTGCCGTCTCCACCGCCGTGGCCGGCCCGGCCCTCCCCATGCCCGATCCTCTGCGCTTCCAGCAGGATATCCTGCTCGAAGGGGTATTCGACGAGCCGACCGAGATCGCCGTGGCGCGCGACGGCCGCGTCTTTATCGCCGAGCGGCCGGGCACGCTCACGGTGTACGATCCGCGCACGCGCACGCAGCGGCTGATCGCGCGGCTCCCCGTGAACCACGATGACGAGAACGGGCTGATCGGCCTCGCGCTCGATCCCGGCTTCGAGGAGAACCACTGGATCTATGTGAACTACAGCCGCTCAGTGGGCCTGCATCACCGGCTCGCGCGCTTCACCCTCGACGGCGACTCGCTGCGCGACGAACACATGCTGCTCGAAGTAAAGTTCGACACGGGTTGCTGCCACACCGGCGGCTCGATCGCGTTCGATGGTGCAGGGCACCTGTTCGTCTCGTACGGCGACAACACCAACCCGTTCATCGCCGGCAACTTCGCGCCGATCGATCCCACGCCGGAGAAGTTTCGCGCCGACGCGCTCCGCTCGGCGGGGAACACCAACGACCTCCGCGGCAAGATCCTCCGCATCACGCCGACGCCCGAGGGCACATACACGATCCCCACGGGCAACCTGTTCGCCAACGCGGCTGACGGGAGGCCGGAGATCTACGTGATGGGTAACCGCAATCCCTATCGCATCAGCGTTGACAGGCACACGGGCTTCCTCTACTGGGGCGAGGTCGGTCCGGACGCCTACCGCGATTCCACGCTCGGCTCGCGCGGTTACGACGAGGTCAACCAGGCGCGGCGTGCAGGCAACTTCGGCTGGCCGATGTTCGTCGGCGACAACCAGCCATACCGCAACTACAACTTCACCACGGGCGAGTTGCACGAGTTCTTTGATCCGGCGCATCCGGTGAACGCGTCGCCCAACAACACGGGCGCCACGGTGCTGCCCCCCGCGCAGCCGGCGATGATCTACTACCCATATGGGCCGAGCGAGAAGTTTCCGCTCGTGGGCGAGGGAGGCCGCGCGGCGATGGCGGGTCCTGTCTATCATTTCGGCGACTACGCGGGCTCGGCGGTGAGGCTGCCGGAGTACTACGACGGCAAGTTCATCCACTACGACTGGATGCGCGGCTGGATCATGGCGACGACACTTTCGTCCGCGGGCGACTTCGTGCGCATGGAGCCGTTTCTCTCGCAGTTCGCCTTCGATCACCCGATGGACATGGAGCTGGGCGCCGACGGATCGCTGTACGTGCTGGAGTACGGCACCTACTGGAGCGCGAGGAACCCCAACGCGCGCCTGAGCCGCATCACATATCATCCCGGCAATCGCCCTCCCGTGGCGCGGCTCACCGCGACGCGCACCGTGGGCGCGGCGCCGCTCACGACGGAGCTATCTGCGGAGCAGAGCTTCGACCGGGATCCGGGCGACTCGCTCCGGTTCATCTGGTCCATCCCGGGCGCGCCTGACGTCGAGGGCGCGCGCATCGCGCACACGTTCGCCACGTCAGGCACGTATCACGTGCGGGTGCGCGTGCGCGATCGCGCCGGCGCGGAGACGGAGGCGTCTACCGACGTCCGGGTCGGCAACGCGCCCCCGAAGGTGACGCTGAATGTCGAGGGCAACCGCACGTTCTACTGGGACACCGCTGCGGTGCGCTACGACGTGCAGGTGGCGGACGCGGAAGACGGCTGGCTCAATCGCGGCATCGACGCGCGCCGCGTGGCGGTGACGCTTGACTACGTGGGCGGCACGGCGACGAGCGCCACGTCGGTCGCGGGGCGGCAGCCGCCCTTACCGACGGACGGTCTCTCGCGCATCAAGAAGAGCGACTGCCTCGCCTGCCATGGCGTGGAGCAGGCCTCGGTCGGTCCCGCGTACGTGCGCGTGGCGCAGCGCTACGCCGGCCAACCGGACGCGCGGCAGCGGCTGATGGCGAAGATCGTCTCGGGCGGGAGCGGTGTGTGGGGCGACCGCATGATGCCGCCGCACCCGAGCCTGACGACGGACGACACCCGCGCCATCGTCGAGTACATCCTGTCGCTCAACGCCACCGCCGCCAGGCTGCCCGTGCACGGAGGCGCGCCGCTCACGCAACACGTCGCGTCGCCCGGCGGCGCCTATCACCTGAAGGCGACGTACGCGGATCGGCCGCGGCACGGGATCGGCTCGCTCGCCGACACGGCCGAGGTCGTGCTCCGCTCGCCCCGCGTGCTCATGCGCGACGCGACCTCGCTGAAGAACGTCGGGCTGAAGAGCGGCGCCGGGCCGGACAATGCGGCGCGCCTGCAAGCCACGGTGTACCGTGACACCGCCTACTTCAGCCCGGGCCGATTCGATCTCACCGGCGTCGCGCGCGTTACGCTCGATCTCCGCTCGCCGAAGCTCCGGCATCCGTTCACGCTCGAACTGCGCGCCGACAGCGCAGCGGGTCCGTTGCTTGGCAGTGCCGAGGTGAAGCCGGCCGTCGGCGACCAGTGGTACACGCAGTCCATCGTGCTGTCAGCGTCGGGAGAGCACACGCTGTTCGTGGTGCTTCGCTCTCCCGCAGAGAAGATCGGTCAGTTCAATCCGCTCGTCACGGTCGACGCAATGCACTTCGAGCGAGCACAGACGATGTCGCCGCAGCAATGAGTCGCGTCAGCGCCTCATCACAGCGGGAGCCGCCGAACATGAGACATTCCGCCACCGCCAGGAAGCAGGCTACGGCTTCCGGCGGTCCTCATCCGTCGAAGCATCCCAATCCGGTGAGGCATCTGCATCCGCCTTGCTCCAGACCCGCTCCAGGTCCCCGGGCAACACGTGCATCGGAGTCCCTGCAAGAATGCCCGTGACATTCCGGAATGGCCGGCCGACCCTCATGCCGCCCTTGTCGATGGTGAACTCGCGGATGCCCTTGTCATGCGCCGAGCCGCGCATCTTCAGCACCGTGAGACCGCGCTTCATCTCGCCGAACATCTCCACGTAACGAAGAAGGATGATCGAATCGGTGAGCGTGGAGATGTGGGTCTCGGTGATGGAATCACCGCCCATCAGGCTTTCCGTGGTCGACGTGAACAGGCCGGTGATTTCCTCGTGCTTGATGAACGACGTCAGGCCGATGACGAACTCGCGAAAGGCCTTGCGCGTCCCCACGTGCTCGAGCGCAGACAAGCTGTCGAGCGCCACGCGCTGCGGCTTGAAGTCGCGAATGGCCGACTGAATCGTGACGAGCCAGTCCTCGAGTCCCGAGACATCCGGATAGTCGCAGACGATGCGCAGCCGTCCGTCGCGCTCCATCTGGTCGAAGTCGAAGCCCCAACCCGTTGCATTGCGCGCGAGCTGGTCGCGGCTCTCCTCGAACGCAAGCAGGAGACATCGTTCGCCGTCGTTCGCTCCACCCTGGAGGAACTGTGCGACGGTGAGTGTCTTGCCGGTACCAGTCGCACCGGAGACGAGCGTCACC
>JBBQFW010000289.1:0-5173 GCA_038322445.1 Gemmatimonadales bacterium | reverse complement strand
CCGAGTGCGTCCTGGTCGATCGCGATGACCTCGCGGTTGGTGAGGATGTCGTGCACGGACGGCGTCATCGCGCGGAGATCGTTGCCAGCGAGCAACGGTGACGCCAGCATCGACCACAGGCTCATGTGCGTGCGGTACTCGGTGTCCGACATGCCGCCATTGCCGATCTCGAGCATGTCGGGATCGTTGAAGTGGCCGGGCTTGGCATACGGAGCGAGCTCACCCTGACGGAAGCCAATGCCCGCCATCGAATTCCACCGGTCACTGATGTCGCCGGTGGTGCGCCACGAGTTGCCACCAACGTCCGCGCCCCATTTCCATACGTCGAGCACACCATACTGGCACAGGCTGTAAAGAATCGGCCGGCCGCTCGCGAGCAGGGCGTCGCCCATGATCTGGTAAAGTGCCTGTTCGTCCTGCTGGCCATGCAGCATCGATGCGCCGCACCAGTCGTACTTCAGGTAGTCGATGCCCCACGCCGCGAAGGTCTTCGCGTCCAGCGCCTCGTGTCCGTAGCTGCCGATGTAACCGGCGCACGTGGTCGGCCCGGGCGAGGAATAGATGCCGATCTTGAGGCCCTTGGAGTGCACGTAGTCCGCAAGCGCCTTCATGTCCGGAAACTTCCGGTTCGTGGTGATGTTGCCCTGCGCGTCGCGCTGGTCGCCTTCCCACGTGTCGTCGATGTTGATGTAGGTGTAGCCGGCGTCGCGCATGCCGCTGCTCACCATGGCATCGGCCATCCCGCGGACGGAAGCATCGTCGACGCGACCCGCGAACTTGTTCCAGCTGTTCCAGCCCATGGCCGGTGTACGCGCGATGCCGTTGTCGGGCACCTTGTGCAGTTCAGGCAATGAGATCGTCGCCGGCAGTGCGCCTTCACTTGCGGCGACACGATGCGCGACGAGCTCGGGCGGCGCGGGCAGCGGAGCCGCGGGTGGCGCACCAGCGGGGCGCGCCGGCGGTCCACCCGGCGTTCCCGGCGCTCGGCGACGCTGCACCAGGTACAGCTCGTTACCGACGAGTCGTCCGTCGTAGGTCGTGCGGCGCTCGTTCGCGCCATTGCGCTGCACGTTGGTAATGCTGAAGCCGGTACTGTCCCACGTGCTCTCGTTGATGACGAGACGCGAGTTGTTGTTCTTGATCGTACCGGAGATCTGGTCACCGGTCTGGTCGAGGGCAAAGTAGGTGCGACGGTAGGTGCCGTCAGTCGCATTCTCGACGGCGACGAGCCAGTTGCCGCCGATGTTCGGGCGCGAGGTGACCACCGGCGTGGCGACCACGACCGGTGGGCCGCAGCTGGCAAGCAGCACTGCCGATGCGACGACGAATGGCTTCAGGGCGCGTGCGATCATGTGAGTGAGGAAGGGGAAGAAAACGTAGTGTAACAGCCGGGCGATCGGCCCGTAGCCCAGCGCCCCGCACTCGTGGGGCGTTGGCTTACTCGAACTGCTTGCGAAAACTTTCGAACTGTGCGCGCAGATCGGACATCTCCAGCTGAAGCTCCTGCGTGAGCATCTCGAGAGCCGCGACACGGTCAGCAGCACTCGAGAGAGTGGCGAGGCGCGCTTCGCCGTGCACTTCAGGGACGACGTCGCCGATGACGTCACCCGCGAGCAGGTGCACATAGCGTAGCTCCTTCTGGCCCGCTCGACGAGGAAGCCGGACGACCGCGGGCTCCGGCTCGCGTGCGATGAGTCGATCGAGCGCGGCCTCTACGCCGTCATGATCGTCGCCCGGTAGCAGGCGCGCTGCGCGACTCCGTACTTCCGCGAGCGTCTGCGGCCCTCGCAGCATCAGGACGCAGAGCACGGCCAGCTCCGCGCGTGACAACTCGGCCGCAGCCGTCAGAAGGTGCCGGAATTTCGGGACGCGCTCGCCACTGCCCTGAAACGACCGCACCAGGTCCCGCCTGCGGAGCGTGTCGATGGCGCCGGAGACGACGTCGCTCGTCAGGAACGTGATGGGGTCGCGATTGGACGACTGGTTGCACGCGCTCACGAGCGAATTCAGCGAGAGCGGATAGTGCTCGGGCGTGGATAGCTCCTTCTCGAGAAGGGAGCCCAGCACGCGGACTTCCGCGGGAGCGAGATCGTGAGGAAGCATCGGACAACCGTAGCACTCGGCGAAGTACCCAGCAACACTGGGCGCACTACAGCTTCGTGTCGATGTCGATCGCGATCGCGGAATTCGAGGTCAGCGACAGCGCAACCGTGCCATCGCCACCGACGGTGACCGCGGTGCCGACGCACGACGTACCCGCTCGACCGCCCGAAATACGATCGCAGTAGGTACCCGACGAGAGTCCAGTCATCACCATCGCCGAGACGACGGCACTCTCGCGATTGATGGCCACGAAGCCCTTGGTGCCACGCGAGAACGCGATGGCGTTCGCTCCATTGTCCCACCAGTTCGTGACACTCGTGCCGGCAACGACGCGACGAAACTTCACCATGCGCAGCAGGTACGGGTCGCGATGCTCGCAGACCCACTTCCCCACGTCCGCCGTTTCGAGGCTCGACGCACACGCGACGGGTAGCGTCCAGCCTGCGGCGTCGGACGGCGGCCCCATCGAGTTGCCCGACGGACACACAAACGCGAAGCTCGACAGGATGAGCGGATACCCGTAGGGCTGTGCCAGCATCCACACATTCGCGAGGCGGAACACCTGACCGTTCCGGTAGCCCAACCCGCAGTTGTGCTGCGTATCGTGGTTCTCGAGAAACACGAGCGCCTTGTCGGAGGGAATCAGCCCCCACGCCGACGGTGAGAATTGCTTGCCTGACGGACCATTCGGGTTGAGGTCGGAGATCGCCTGGCCGTTCAGCCTCGTGAACTTGTCGCCGACGCCGGTAAAGGTGAATTCGGTGATGTCGGCGGCGCCGCCGGTGTCGTAGCCCTCGCCGAAGAAGTCGCTCCTCTGTACTGCTTCGCCCGAGCCGCTGATGACCTCGAGATAGAAGTACGGAAGCGCACTGCCGTCTGCGGCGACCGCGCGGTTGACGATCGCGATGATGCTGTCGAGCTCGACCTGCTGGATGTGCTTCGCGGCGTCGATGCGGTAGCCGGCCACGCCCGCACGCGAGAGCGCGATGAGGTAGCCCGCGATCTTCTGCCGCACGCTGGCCGAACCGGTGTTGAGGTCCGGCAACCCGAGCAACTCACACTCCTGCACGTTGGCGGCGCTGGAGTAGTTGGTCAGCGCGCAGGGCGCATGAAAATCCGTCGACGTGTAAAGTCCCGGATACGCATACTTCGTATACGCCGTTCCATTGCTGCCCGTGCCCGGGCTCGGAAAGTTCGTCATGTGGTTGATCACCGCGTCAACGATGATGCCGACGCCGACGGCCTTGCAGCGAGCGACCATGCTGCGGAATTCGGTGCCGGTGCCCGAGCGACTGCGCTCGATGCTGTAGCTCACCGGCTGATACCGTTCGCTCCAGTCGCGGCTGGGCGTGATGCTGTGCTCGTTGGGCGGAGACACCTGGACCGCCTGCACGCCAGCGGGGCCGAGGACGGTCTCGCATTCGGTCGCGATGTCGTTCCAGGGCCAATCGAAGAGGTGCACGGCGACGTCACCCGCCGCCGTGTGTCCCGAAGCACGGTACGCCTGCGAAAGCCTCGGTCGTTCGGTGGGAACGGGTTGCGTCGTGGCGGCATCGGGCGACTGCGATCCGCCGCAGCCGGTCAGGATGACGATGGCTGCAACCAGGAGGTCGGCTGGAAGTCGCAACGGGAACATGGAGTGGTGTCGCAGGGTCGAGATGATGAAAGTGGCTGATGGAACAGGCCGCTAACGGGCCGGCACGGGCCTGCCAGGAGTCGTACTCAGTTCACGAGAACCGAGTACAAGGTACTTCTCATCCCTTCCTACTTTGCCCCATACGGATACCGGAACGCATAGTCCCCCGACCCCGTCGAGACGACAACCGCATCGCCGTCCTGTACCGCCAGCGTCACGCCCGGGGCCGAACTCACCGCGCGACCATTCTCCATGACCTGCGCGAGCACCGCGTGCGGCAGTCGAACTGTCCCGCGCGTATTCGCCGGAATGCTCACGAGCAACTGCAGTGCCCCCGCGTCGATCTTCCAGCCACTCACCGCGGTGCCATACTGCGTCATCAATTCCGCGCGTGCATTCGTGAGCCCTCCGCCCGGCATCGGATGAATGACGACGTGCTTATAGGCCGGCGAATTCTCGTCCAGGTCGAGCCCGGCAACCGTACGCACCATCCAGTCGCCGATGGCGCCGTACGCGTAGTGATTGAACGAATTCATGCTGATCTCCTGGAACGAGCTGTCCGGCTTCTCGCCATCCCAGCGCTCCCAGATCGTCGTGGCGCTCTGCGTGATCGGATACAGCCACGACGGATATTTCTTGTTCAGCAACAGCAGGTACGCCTCGGAGAGATGTCCCGTCTGCGTCAGTGCATCCGTGATGTACGGGGTGCCGAGAAATCCTGTCGTCAGGTGGCCGAAGGTGCGGACGTCCTTCGCGAGGCGAGTGCCTGACTCCGCGCGCTCGCCCTCCGGCAACAGGTGAAACTGTAGCGCGAGCGAGTAGGCGGTCTGCGTGTTCGAGCTCAGCCGCCCGGACGACGTCGAGTACTCCCTGTTCCACGCTGTCTTGATGCGCTCGAAGAGGTTGCGATACTGCCGCGCGTCGTCCGTCTTGCCGAGTGCGGCCGCCGAGCGAGCGAGAAGGTCGGTAGAGTGGGCAAAGAACGCGGTGGCGATGAGGTCCTTGTCCGTCGTCGCACCAGGGTAGTCTGCTCGGACAGTGGAGAAGGCGAGCCAATCACCATAGTGCCAGCCGCTGTTCCAGAGCAGCGCCTCACCGGCCACCTTGTGCTGGTACTCCACGTAGCGCTGCATGCTCGGGTACTGTCGCTCGAGCAACCGCTTGTCGCCGTACGCGAGGTACATCGTCCACGGAATGATCACGCCCGCGTCGCCCCAACCCGCCGAGCTGGTCGCGTTCGGTTGCCCGCGCGAGAGGACGTCGGGAATCACGTCGGGGAAGGAGCCAATGGGGCGCTGATCCGCGATCGCATCGCCGAGCCAGTTGGTGAAAAACCCGGCGACGTCGAAGTTGAAGGCCGCGGTGCGCGCGAACACCTGCGCGTCGCCCGTCCAGCCGAGCCGCTCGTCGCGTTGCGGACAATCGGTGGGAACG
>JBBQFW010000288.1:0-5179 GCA_038322445.1 Gemmatimonadales bacterium | reverse complement strand
GCGCTCGCGGAGCTGAACTGTCGCACGGTTGCTCTTCAGCGCCGCGCCAGGTGAATGCCAGCCAGCATGCACCGCACGGAGCCGCCGGCCATCTCGATGGTCGGTACTGACAACTCGACGAGCCGCGCCGAGCGTTCGATGGCGGCGCGTTGGTCCGACGTCAGGCTTGCCGCGGCGCGACTGGAGAGGGCCAGCACGCGCCCATCGCGGCCCGACAGCTCGAGCGCATTGCCCGCGAACTCGCCCAGTTGCGCAGGCGTCAGGGCGATGACGTGCCGGCCGGATTCCGCCAGTCTGGCCTGCACCTGCGCTCGCCGCGTTGCGTCGGTGATGTAGTCGAACCCCACGAGCGCAAACGCCGTGGCCACGCACATCATGACGTTGGTGTGGTAGATGGGGCGCCCGGCAGCATCAGCCGTGTCGAAGGCCATGGGCTCGAAGTTGAAGTGCGTGCAGAAGCGCTCCAACGCCACGGCATCTGCGCGGTTCGACTTGGCCGTGTAGGCCACGCGCGCCAGGTGGTCCAGCACCATCGCGCCGGTGCCCTCGAGGAAGACACCGTCCTGTTCGAGCCCGGAATAGTCGATGACGTCCTGCACCCGGTATTCCGATTTCAGCATCTCGATCACATCGCTCCGTCGCTCGCGGCGCCGGTTGGCGGTGCACATCGGGAACAGCGCGACATGCCCTCCCGCGTGGGTCGAGAACCAATTGTTGGGGAACACCGAGTCCGGCGTATCGCGCGTGCCGTCGTCGTCGAACATGTGCACGCGCACGCCGTTGGCGGTCAGCGTCGCGGCGGCCGCCGTGACCTCGGCGAACGCGGCTGCGGCGACTTCCTCGGCGGAGCGGTCTACGTCGTGGCGTTGAAATGCGTTGTCGGTACTCGTGTGCGGGTTGGGGTGAAAGTGCAGCGGTCGCACCATCACCACCGCAGCCGGGGCTTGGGCGGACGGTATCGTGTCTTGCATGACTCGGTCAGTACTCGGATCGTGGGTGTCGCCGCTGGGATGTGCGACGGCGCTCGCTCCGGGCAATGCATGGTATCGCAGTTCCAAGGTAGCGCGTTGGCAGCATGCCGCTCGCGGCCCGCGCGCACGCTGACGTTGGCCTCCGCGTCACCATTACCGACAGGCAACTGCCGCCGCATCATCGGAGCTGCCCGGGGCGCTGCACCACGCCATGCCACGCGCGGACCAACAGCTGGTTGTGTCGAAGGACAAGGACGCCATCGCGGCGATCCACGCGTTCCTTGCGTTCCAGCGCATGGATCACCGCGCCCCCTGATCACCACGGAATGAACCGGTAGCCGTCGTCCTGGAGCGCGGTGAGCGCGGTCATCGCCGAGATCGCCACTTTGACGCCCGGCAGGAGTTCTTCCCGTCGGATGCCGTGCGCGCCTGCCGTCTGTCCGCACAAGACGATGGTGGCGCCGTTCTGAACGAGTTCTTCCACGAGTCGCCGGCTGGGATTCGGCTTACCACCAAACCGGGCCGCAAACGCCGAATCGGTCAAGAGCGCGGGCCAGCCATTGCCGTGTACGACCGCGGCGCCGAGCACATTCTCCAGCGCATACCCGTGACGCACGTGCACGTTGTAGAACCGCGCAACGGTCGTCAGTTGTTCGTTCACCTTCGCGGAATCGCCCCCGCCCGCGTTGATGACGAACACCGACTTGAACACGTGGTTGTCTGGCACGACGAAGGTGGGGTTTTCAACCTTGATCGACATGCCTGTGCTCTGAATGACCGGGCCTGACAGCTGCTGGCCTGGAATCGCGGCCGCCTGGGCCCAGAGGGACGCGGGCGCCACGAGCAGCAGCGCGGTTGCGAACAGTGCACGTCGCGGACGAGCGAGGGTGATGCGCATGAGTCGGCTCGGTGTGAATAGGCGTGAACGATGCCCCGGCGAATGCCGCGACGATGATACGAGCTGCAAAGTACGATGCACGACCAATCGCGTCACCTGCGCATCGCCCCTGTGCGCTGGGCCTTCATCGCGATCGGTCGTTCAGCGGGGTCACGCATCACGTGCTCCCGTCAACTCGCCTTCGGCCTGTGAACGTCTTGGTACACCGTCCACCGCGGACGCCCTGGAGGACCCGCGGAGGGACAAGCCGGTACGGAGGCGCTGCCGTCCGATGGTCTGGTGTGACTCCACGTCTTCTGCTCGGACGGGGCCTCGAAGTCTTCGAAGATACCGTACTGCCAGAAAGGACCTGGTCCATTGGCTCGCCAAGGGTTTGCCATCCTGCCGTCAACTGAATTTCAAAACGGGTATTCGGGCACACCTTCCAGAAGGTGTGTCCGTGGAATGGGTCCTTCGCTCGCGAACGTCCCAAGGAGGCGACTACGCCCCGAGTGTTCGTCCAAGCAAGACAATCGTGCCCTTCAGGTATGAGAACGAACGGATTTGACCTTCGGCCCGCGGCCTGCCGGTCGCGCTCTTACGAGTCAGCGCGGTCATGGGCGAAGAGCCCCGTGCTTGCGGCCTTGAGCATGCGGAGCACTGCGGGATGTTGCAGTGTGCGCGCCACCGAGATCGCATAGAAGCGCTCGTACACTTCGGGGAGGCGCCCGACCACGCGCACGCCGTAGGTGCGCCGAATCTCCGCCTCGACCACGGTCGGCGCGGCGAAGCAGCCCAGTCCCTGCGCGCCCAGCGCCTGCAGCACGGCGGCATCGTCGACCTCCGCGACGATACGCGGCCGCACGCGCGCGCGGGCGCACCACGTGTCGACCGCGCGGCGGAGCGCCGAGGTGCGCGCGCCGACCAGCAGCGGCGCGTCGGTCAGGGCGTTGGGGAAGCGACGCCGATATCGGGCGGCGAGCTCGGGCACCGCGAAGAGACTGACGCCACTCTCCCCGATCAGATGCGAGAAGAGCCGCACGCCGAGTCCCGACGGCACTGGCGCGTCCGCAATCACAAGATCGAGCTCGTGCAGCGCGAGCGCGGCCAGTAACCGATCCGTCTTGTCATTGCGGCATTCGAGATGCAACGGGACCGTCGACGCCAGGGCGGGGGCGAGTAACCGCGTGACGGTGAGCTTGGGCAGCGCATCGGCGATGCCCACGGCAAAGCGCGCGGGTTGGCTCGTCGGCCCGCCGTCCAGGGCGACGGCGAGTTCGCGCGCGGCCCCAAACATGGTTTCGGTATAACGAAAGACCAACTGTCCCGTTTCGGTGAGCGCCCGGCCCCGACCACGCCGCTCGAACAGCGAGACACCAAGCGTCCGCTCGAGGGTTCGCAACTGTCCACTGACGGTCGGTTGCGCAAGATTCAGCAGCTTCGTGGCGCGGGTGACACTCCCCTCGCGCGCAACGACCCAGAAATAATACAGGTGGTTGAAATTGAGCTGGCTGAGCAAGCGCAGAGGCACGGAACCTTCCCCAAGACGTTTAGTCCGACGCGGCACGATCGCCGACAACATCCCCTCGCGTGCTGGCGCGGTGCAAGCGATCGGCGATCGCGGGCCAGAGCCCGGTGCGGCGCGCGAGCGGGGGCACGACGACGATGGCGTCGAGGGTCGTGGCGTCAAACATCCGGAGGGCACCGAACAGCAGGCGCGCCACGCGCGACCCATCGCCGGGGTCCGCGAGCGCGAGGCAGGTCACGAGATCGGCGACGTCTTCGAGCTCCCACGTGCGCGGCACCGTTGCATCGTCGTCAAGAATCAGGAGACCCACGCGCGGCCGCGTGGCGTGCCGACACACGGCGCCCAGCCTCGCGCGTAGCGTCGCCGCGTCCTCACGGGAAGCGAGGACGAGCGGGATGCGCGGTGCATAGTGCGTAGGCCCCATGCCCGGAGCGAGAGCTCGCGCCGAAGCGGGTGGACCAGGTCGCGCCCGACGCGCGATCGTGGTCTCGAGATCTTCGAGCGGCAGGCCTCCAGGTCGCAAGAGCTGGAGCTGGCCAGCCTTATCGACGCGCACGATCGTCGACTCGACGCCCACCGTGCATCGCCCACCGTCGATGACGAGCGGAATCCGCCCGCCAAGTTCGTCGAGGACATCGGCCGACGACGTTGGGCTGATCCGGTTCGACCGATTCGCGCTGGGCGCCGCGAGCGGGAACGGCAGATGCGCGAGCAGGTCGAGTAACGCCGGATGCGCGGGCATGCGTATCCCGATCGCGTGAAGCCCACTCGAGACGATGGGCGGCACGCGCGGACCGCGTGGCAGCACCAACGTCAGCGGGCCAGGCCACCACGCAGCCATCAGAGCGTCGGCGCTCGCGCGCATCGCCGTCGACACCGCGCGCGTGAGGACGAGTCCCTCAGCCTCGAGCGCGGCGACACTCGCCATTGGGCGCCCCACGTGCACGATCAGCGGATTGTCCGCGGGCCGCCCCTTCACCGCGTAGATGCGGGCGACAGCGACCGGGTTCGTCGCGTCGGCGGCAAGCCCGTAGACCGTCTCGGTCGGAACGGCGACCACGTCGCCGGCGACGAGCAGGTCGCAGGCCCCAATGCGCGCTGCGGGACTCCATGGGAGACACTCGGTGCGCATCGGTAGGACGCCGTCGACGACTTTGGTGCGCTCGCCGCGATCACGCACGCGTTCACGCATCGATCGGCGATACGCGGCCCGAGCCGCGTGCGAAGCTGAGGACGATCGCGAAGAGCAAGTTGTTCTTCAGTTCGTCGGACACGCGGACTCCGTAAGGGGATGACTCGATGATAGGTCCCGTCGATGACTTCGGCAAAGTGACTGTGTCGATGCACTACATCGTTAAATACGATATGTCACGCTGGATCACCGCGTGACTGGGGACGCGTGTGCGTGCAGCGGCTGACGGGGCTTGGCATGACCGTTCAGGAGATCGCCGCATCGCTGCGCACGGGGTCCGCCGCTGATCGTCTGCTGGCAACACAGGAGCTGGTCAAGCTCTGCGGCCGGCCGCGTCGCAGAATGATGCCAGTGGATTCAGCAACCCGCGGACAATTATATGCCGCGTACCTCACCGCGCAGCGACGTGAGGGAGCTGCGCCATGGCCCACGCTGGCGGCAAAGGGCACCTCGGCGACTCTCCTCGAGATGCGCTTGAGCGACAGCACGCGCTTCGTGCTGGTCGATAGCGTGCCAGCGAGCATTGTGTCGCGCCGGGCAGATTCGGTGCCGTTCATCACGCGTGCGCAATGGACCGCGCGCGGCATGCAACACGCCGGCTCCCTCTCGCG
>JBBQFW010000287.1:0-5245 GCA_038322445.1 Gemmatimonadales bacterium | reverse complement strand
GACCGGCGCGGCGATCAAGAGCATCTTCAAGAATCCGATGCCCTTCGTCGGCAACCTGGTCACGGCCGCGAAGCTTGGCTTCAGCAATTTCGCTGACCACTTCGGGGAGCACCTGAAGAAGGGGCTGATTGACTGGTTAACGGGCTCGCTGCCGGGCGTCTACATCCCGAAGTCGTTCACCCTCGGCGAGATCGTGAAGTTCGTCTTCTCGGTGCTGGGGCTGAGCTGGGCGAACATTCGCGGCAAGCTGGTGAAGGTCGTCGGGGAGACGGCCGTCGCCCTGATGGAGACGGGCTTCGACATCGTGCTCACGCTCGTGCGCGAAGGGCCGGCGGCGGCGTGGGACAAGATCAAGGCCGAGATCGACGCGCTCAAGGACCAGGTCATCAACGGCATCATCGGGATGGTCGTCGAGGCCATCGCCACCAAGGCCGTGCCGAAGATGATCGCGATGTTCATTCCCGGCGCGGGATTCATCTCCGCGATCGTCTCGATCTACGACACCGTGATGGTGTTCGTGGAGAAGATCTCGAAGATCATCCAGGTGGTCACGGCGTTCATCGACTCGATTGTCGCCATCGCCGCCGGACAGATCGGTGGTGCCGCGGCGAAGGTCGAGAGTGTGCTCGCCAACCTGCTGTCACTTGCCATCAGCTTCCTGGCGGGCTTCGCGGGGCTGGGCAAGATCGCCGACAAGATCATGGGGGTGATCCTCACGGTGCGCGCGACGGTGGACAAGGGGCTGGACGCGCTGATCAGCTGGATCGTCACCATGGCGAAGAAGTTGTTCGCCCGGGCGTTCGCGAAGAACAAGGACGACAAGCGAACGGACGCCGAGAAGGTGGCGGATCTAGGGAAAGCGAAGACGGAAGCAGAGGGGTTGCAGAAGAAGCCGCACATAACGGAAGGAGAAATTCGACAAGGTTTGCCCGCGATCAAAGCCAAGTACAAGTTGAGTGCGCTCGACTTGATCATCGACAACAAGGACAAGACGAAGGAGAAGGTCCATCTCCACGTTGCGATCAATCCCGTAGTTGACACAGCTGCCTCCGACGTGGATCTCGCAGTAGACAAACAGTGCTCGGTCTCGATCGTACGGCCGAGTTTCCGAAAGAGTCTCAAGGAGCGCTTCAAGGTCCTGTTCCCCGGCTCACACAAGGGAAAGCGACTTGCCGACGACATCGACCGCCGGCACATCGTCTCCTCGGACGAGATTGCAAAGCACATCGAGGGCAGGCTCAATGCGCTCAAGATCAGTGAGGCTCGCGCGCTTCTGATCAAGAAGGGAGTTCAAGGTCTGCCGGACGCGAGCACCAACGAAGACATTCAGGTCGCAGCGAGGCAGCGTCATCGCGACTTCTTCAACGACCTTGATAACCTGTGGCCAGGCGATGCATCGGCGAACCGATCGATCGGCGCGGACCGCGACCCTCCACCCTGGATGTCAGAGCTCGAGGCCGAAGCGCACGCTGAGAACATTTATCGGAAATTCTCGCTGGATTGACTCGAAGGAGGATGACGAGTGGAAACGACGGACGAGAAGGCAATGCAGAACGGATTGCGCGCGGCGAATACTGTGCGCGAAGTGCTCGAACGCACGGAGCTCGAGCCACGCGAGGCGCGTTCCGCGCGCGGGATCGCGTACCACGTGACATTCGATGGCCCCACGGATCAGGGCATCGCCCAGATCCTGCTCGACGCGGAGCGCTTTGTCTTCCATTTCATCTTTACAGGCTATGTACCGGTCAACCGACGCTTGGCGGTAGCGGAGCTTATCACGCGCGCAAACTGGGGGCTGATCGAAGGCAACTTCGAGATGAGCTTCGATACAGGCGCGCTCAAGTACAAAGTAGGAATCGACTTCACGGGCGCCGAGCTCACTGCGGAGCTCGTCCGCAATGCGGTGCTCTCCGGCATGAACAACGTCGAACCATTCGCGGAGGCACTCCAGTCCGTGATCGACGGAACCGCTGAGCCGAAGGACGCGATGAAGAACGTGTCATTCGCCGATGGCAATGAGTAATCATCATCGAATGCGTGCGGCGTAGGCAGCCGTCCATTGCCCTGACGATCGAACCCGTGCTCGTCTCGTGCATCATGCCGACGGCCAACCGTCGCCGCTTCGTCCCGCTCGCGATCGCGTACTTCCTCCGCCAGGAGTACGCCGAACGCGAGTTGGTCATCGCCGACGACGGCAGCGACCCGGTCGAAGACCTCATCCCGGTCGATCCCCGCATCCGCTATCTCCGCATCGCCGCCGGCATGTCGCTCGGCGCCAAGCGGAACTTCGCGTGTGAGCAGTCGCGCGGCGCCGTGATCGCACACTGGGATGACGATGACTGGCAATCGCCGCGACGGCTGACCGTACAGATGGAGGCGATGCGCGACGAGACTGTGGACGTCTGCGGCATTGATCATCTGCTCTTCTATCAACCCGAGACGGCACGCGGATGGGAGTACACGTATCCCGCGGGCCAGCGATGCTGGCTGTCGGGAAGCACGCTCGTCTATCGGCGCCGATTCTGGGAGACCCATCGATTCGCCAGCGTCAACGCCGGTGAGGACGCAAAGTTCGTCTGGAGCGGCGAGCCGCGGGTCATGCGCGCGCTCGGCGATCACACCTTTCACGTCGGCATGGTGCACGAGCGGAACACCAGCCGCAAGCGCACGAATGGACGCTGGTGGCGCGAAGTGCCGGCCGACACGATCACGGCGCTGCTCGGCCCGGATGTAGAGGCATACGCGAAACGTGTGACCGCCAGCGCGGCGCGCCCCACCCCTGCATCGACGGCGAAGCCCGCCGCGCGGGCGAGCATCGCATCCGTGGGCGAACGCACCACCGAGCTCGCCGTCATCCGCGCCCGCGAGCCATGGAGCGTCGAAGCGCCCATCCGCAATGTGTTCGCCTGTCTCGTGCACGAACGGCCAGACTGCGTCCTGGACCTCGTGCGCAATCTTCGGCACATGGATCCCACCTCCACCGTGCTGCTGTACAACGGCGGAACCGATCCTTCGCTGTTCTCCGACCGCGCACATCTCGAGCAGTTGGGTGCGGTAGTGCATCCAGCGCCGCGCGCCGCAAAGTGGGGCACGCTGCACGGCTTCGCACTCGACTGCATGCGGTTCGCGCACACGCTCGGCCCATTCGACACGATGACGATTGTCGACTCCGATCAACTTGCGCTTCGCGCCGGTTACTCGACCGTCATGTCGCGACACCTGCATGGACAGTCGGATCTGGGCATGCTGGTGAACAGCCCGGGCGTCCAGCCGCCGACGACACGCGTTGCGCCGGCGGTCACCGCGTGGCGCGAGGTGGAGCGTTGGCGACCCTGGTTGCGTCGCTTCCCGGATGGCGAGGCCAAGTGGGTGCACTGGAGCTTCTGGCCGTCCACCGTATTCACGTCTGACGCGTGTCGCGCTCTCCTCGACCTGTTCGATCGCGACGACGAGCTGCGCGCCATTCTCGCGGCCTCACAGCTCTGGGCCACGGAGGAAATCCTCTTTCCGACGCTCACCGCGCTCCTCGGCTTCCGGATCGACGCGAATCCCTGCAGCCCCGAGTTCGTGCGCTATCGCGTCGGCTACTCGTCGTCACAGCTCGCCACGGCGCTCCGCCGCGCGGACGTCTACTGGATGCATCCCGTCCCGAGACGGTACAACGACACGCTGCGCCATCAGGTGCGCGAACGCTTCGACCACTATCAGCCGCCGAGGCCCGTGATGACGCCAGCGATTGCGGAATCGTCCGTCTTCCTTCCGATGTCCGTCATCGCAGAGATGAAAGCCATCGAGGGATGGCTCGAGGAGGACGAGGCCGACCTGCTCATCGGCGCGGTGCACGCCAGCTGCCGGAACGGACAACCGCTCGGTGCGATCGTGGAGATTGGGAGCTACTGTGGGCGGTCGACCGTCGTGCTGGCCCGGGCCGCGCGCGCGTTCGGCGCGGATCAGCCGGTTGTCGCCATCGATCCACACCTGGGCCAGGTCGGTGCGGCGGATCAACGCGTCAGCCAGGTGGCGCCGTCACGCGAGAAGTTTCTCCGCAACATCGCCGCCGCGGAGGTAACGGACATGGTCGAGCTGGTGGAGCAATACTCCACCCAGGTGGAATGGAATCGCCCGATCGGCCTGCTCTTCATTGACGGGTTGCACGACTACGTCAACGTCTCGCGCGACTTCGCACACTTCAGCCCGTGGCTCGCCTCGCGCGGCTATGTGGCGTTTCACGACTATGCCGACTACTACCCGGGCGTCCGCGCCTTTGTGGACGAGCTGCTCGCCGGCGGCGACTACGAGATGGTCAGGCTCGTGCGGAGCATGATGCTCGTCCGACGTACGCACTGACGCAGCGCGACCGTCATGAGCGGCCTTCGCATTCCCGGGCGCGTGGACTCGAGCGGCACACGCGCATGTGGGCTGATGATGAGTTGCTACAGCGACACTGCCTCCGCCACCGGAAGCGCCGAGCGGAGCCTCGCTCCCATTCTCCGGCTGCTCCGGGCCTGGCTCCAACTCGCGATGACCAGGGGCGATCGCGATCCGGCCGCCAGCATCCGTAAACGTGATCGCATTGGCGAGGAGGTGCGAGCCCGTTAGGCGGACAGGTGCCCGGATGCACATTTATCCAGGAGTCATCCCGATCACCGAAAAGAGCAGGAATCCCACAAAGAACATCGCCGTGCCGCTGGTCGACTCACGCTCTTCATGTGCTTCCCGAAGAAGTGCCTCGGTCACCAGGGTGAGCAGCGCCGCGGCGCTGAATGAGAGCACCACCTCCATCGCGCCCGCTGGAAGTCTGCTGAGCACCGTGGCTCCCGCAACCGCAGTCAGGAACACGAGTGCGCCGAGCGCGGTGATCGTCCCGAGAATGTGCCCGCGCCTCATGCCGGCGGTGCGCAGTTCCCCGGCGAGTGCGAGTCCAACACTGAGCTGTTCAGCGGCCTCCGCGAGCGCCAGGAGTATGCCGATCCGTGCACCGGCGGCGAAGCCGACGCCAAGCAGGAGCCCGTCGAGAAGGAAGTCGATCGCGACGGCACCCAGCAGACTCGCCGGGAATTGGGCCGCGCGCGCAGGTGATGGTGACGCGCGGTGCGCCGCACCTTCGCCGAGGTTCGGTGCGTCGGTGTCGTCGACGTCATCCTCGCGGATGCGGTCCAGGATCTTGTCGACGGCAAGCATCGTCACGACGCCGAGGCCGAAGCCCCAGACGACATCCCACACGAGCGCGCGGCGTTCAATCTCA